>NZ_CP022369.1:0-300000 GCF_003119115.1 Azospirillum sp. TSH58 | reverse complement strand
GCATGGCGCTTCCTGGTTACGGGAGGAGGCTAAGCGGGCGCGAACAGCACCTCAAACGCTGATTTTCTGTTAGGGTGGTGACGAAAAGTATACACCGGGGGATCGGCCGGCATGCGGCACATGCGGATTTGGCGCTACGTGGACGAGGCGGCCCGCTTCGGGTCCCTGCGCAAGGCGGCGGAGCATCTGAACATCACGCCCTCCGCCCTGCAGCGGCGCATCCAGGATGTGGAGGAGGATCTGGGGGCGACGATCTTCGAACGGTCGGCCCAGGGCATCCGCCTGACGGCGGCCGGCGAGAGCTTCATCCGCTGGGTGCGCGCCCAGTCCGCCGATCTGGAGCGCGTGCGGTCGCAGATCGAGGACCTGTCGGGCATGCGGCGCGGCCAGGTGCGGATCGCCTGCAGTCAGGCGCTGGTCAGCTCCTTCCTCGCGGAGGAGATCTCGTCCTTCCGCGAGAGCTTCCCGCTGGTCAGCTTCGAGATCCTGGTGGTCGACCAGGGCGCGGCGCTGAAGATGCTCGCCGACTTCGAGGCCGACATCGCCATCATCTTCAGCCCGCGCCGGACGGCGGAGTTCCAGCCCCTGATGACGCTCGGCCAACGCGTCGTCGCCATCATGGCCGCCGACCATCCCCTGGCGGGACGGCCGAGCCTGCGCCTGCGCGACTGCGCGCCCTACCCGATCGCCCTGCCGGACGCCAGTTTCGGGACCCGCAACATCCTGGACAAGGTGCTGGCGGTCAGCTCGACTAAGCTGTCGGTCGAGCTGGAATCGAATTCCTTCGAGATGCTGCGCAACCTCGCCCGCATGGGCCAGGTGGTCACCTTCCAGATCGAGATCGGGGCGCCCTCGCCGACCCTGGAGCCGGGCCTCGCCGTGATTCCCTTGAGCGATGTCGATCTCGCCCATGGCCCGCTGGTGCTTGGGCAGCAGAAAGGCCGCACCCTGCCGGTCGCCGCCGCCAAGTTCGCCGAGCAGCTGTCCCGCCGCCTCGACGAGATGCGCCGGACGCCGCAGTTCGCCTGACCCCAGCGGGCCGGCCGGATGTCAGGCCCCCGTGGGGCGCCGGCCCTCGGCGGGCACGGCGATCTGGGTGCGGTGCATGCGGCGGCGCTGGTCCTCGGGAAAGGGATCGCGGCGGTGCATGGTCCAGCGGTTGTCCCACATCACGAGGTCGCCGACCCGCCATCGGTGGTGCCAGGACAGCTCCGGACGCACCGCCGCCGCCCAGAGCGCGTCGAGCAGCGCCTCGCTCTCCGCCAGCGGCAGGCCGGGGATGCAGGCGTGCGGGCGGCGCCCGAGAAGCAGCGCCTTGCGCCCGCTCACCGGGTGGGCGATGACCAGCGGGTGCACCGTGCCCGGCGAGGTGGCGAGGTCGGTCGGCGGCGCGAAGCCCTGGCGCAGATAGCCGCCGCTGTTGGTCGTGCTGTCGTGCTTGATCGACAGCCCGTCGATCCGCCGCTTCAGACCCTCCGGCAGCGCGTCATAGGCCGCGAACATGCTGATGAACCCGGTGTCCCCGCCCTCCTCCGGCACCTCCAGTGCGTAGAGGCTGCTGGCGTAGGGCGGCGTCTCCAGATAGGTCATGTCGGCGTGCCAGACCGACTCCCCCGCCCCCAGCGCGCCGATGGGACGGCCCCGCTCGGTGACGTTGGAGATGACGTAGACCTCCTCGAAACCCGGCGCGTGCAGCCGGCCATGCTCGGTGATCGGCGCCTTGTCGAGCGGCCCGAAATGGCCGGACACCCGGACGAGGTCGGCGTCGGACAGGGTCTGGCCGCGGAACACCAGCACCAGATGGCGGTCCAGCGCCGCGGCCAGCGCGTCGGCGGCGGCGTCGAGGGGCTGCGAGAGGTCGATCCCGCGGATCTCGGCCCCCAGGGTGGGCGTGACCGGATGGATGGTGAAGGCGGGGTGGGTCATGCGATCGCCCTCAGCTTCCGGTGCGGTCGTGGATGTCGGCGAAGAACAGGTCGCGCCAGTCGGCGGGCCGGTTGCGGATCGAGCCGATGCGCGCCATGAAGTCGGTGAAGATGCCGATGCCGCGCGGGGCGAGGTCGTAGGACACCTCCGGATGCGCGATCATCGCCGCCACCTCCTCCTCGCCCAGCTTGGACTTTTCGATGCGGATGTAGGCGCGGGCGGCCTCCCTGGGGTCGGCCTTGATCAGGGCCACCGCGTCCTCCAGCGCCGCCAGCACCGCCTTGGTCAGCCGCGGGTTGGCGTCGTGGAAGGCGGCGGAGGTCCACAGCGCGCTGAAGGACGCCGGTCCGCCCAGCACGTCGTAACTGCTCAGCACCTTGTGGATCTTCGGGTCGCGGAGCTGCTGGTCCTGGAAGGGCGGGCTGGTGAAGTGGGCGGTGATCTCCGTCCGGCCGGACAGCAGGGCGGCGGTGCCGTCCGGGTGGGCCAGCGACACGGTCAGCGGGTCCAGCCGCGCGTGCTGGCCGGGGCCGAAAGCCTGCTCGGCGGCGATCTGGAGCACGATGGCCTGATAGGAGGCGCGGACCGACGGCACGACGATGCGGTCCTTGTCGGTGAAGTCCTTCAGGCCCTTCACCTCGGGCCGGTTGGTGTTGAGGTAGGCCGGCTGGGCGTTCAGCGCGGCCAGCCCGCGCAGGTTGGCGTTCCCCTTCGTCTTGTCCCAGGCGATGATGAAGGCCGGCACGCCCGCCGCCCCGAAATCGGCGTTGCCCGACAGGGTGGCCTCGGTGATCGTCGTCGGGTTGCCGAGCGGGGTGTAGCTGGCCGTCACCTCGCCCAGCCCGGCGGCGCGGGCGTGCTTCTCCACCAGCCCCTTGTCCTCCATGACGTAGAGCGGCAGGTAGCCGAGGCCGAGGTTGCGGGCGAAACGGACCTGCGTCGCCTCGGCCTTCGCGGCGGTCGGCGTCAGGCCGGCGAAGCCGGCGGCGAGCAGCAGCGCGGTGCCGAGCAGCGTCCGGCGGCCCAGCGTGGCGAAGCGCATGGAAAGGGTCATGGCGTGTCCCGTGATGAGGATCGTCAGATGACGCGGAAATTGTGGGCGCCGTCGCGCTTCAGCTCGTCCACCAGCTCAAGCTCCCAGTCGATGTAGCCCTGCATCGCGGCGGCGCTGTTGTCGGTGCCCTCATAGGGGCGCTTGTAGACGTCGTCCGGCTCCGGCCCCAGCCGCTCCAGACCGGCGCTGAGCGGCAACCCGGCCGCAACCCAGCCCTTCGTGCCGCCCTCCAGCAGCAGCGGGACCGCTCCGGGCGGGAAATCGGCGGCGGCGTAGCGGGTCAGCGTGCCCTCCCAGCAGGTCAGCACCGGGCGCACGCCCTTCGGCAGGCGGGCGATGGTGCCGCCCAGCCGGGCGCGGGTGGAGAACCAGGCCCCCGGAATGTGGCCGGCGCGGTAGCGCGGGCTGCGGGCGATGTCGATCACCGCCGCCTCGCCGTTCTCCAGCAGGGCCAGCAGGTCGCGCGGCGCCACGGTCTCCGCCCCGGCGTCCGGGACGGGGGGCAGGGGCCGGCGGTCGGGACCGCTCTCGCGGCCCAGCGACGCCACGTCGCCCTCCAGCACGTGCACCTCCCAGCCGAGTTGCGCCAGCCAGGAGGCCGTCATGTCGGCCCGTGGGCCGCCGCCGCCCGCCGGGTCGTCGGCCAGCACGATGCGGGCGCCGCGCACCGCCACATGCTCGTCCGTCGCCTGGACGAGCTGGCCGCCCGCCGCGTGGCGGAAGCCCGGCAGATGGCCCGCCTCGTACTCCTCCGGCGTGCGCACGTCGAAGAGGTGCAGGGTGCGCCGCTCGTCGCCGCGGAAGGCGTCCAGCGCCACAACGCCGATGCGCCCGACGCCGGCCCGGTCGGCCACCGCGCGGGCCGCCTTGCGGCCCTTGGCGTCGCCCTCCGGCGACACCGCCGGAAAGCGCCCGTCACGCCCGCGGTCCAGTTCCAGCCCGGCCAGCGTCCAGCCGATGGTGCCGTTGCGCAGCGCCGCCACCCGGTTGGGAATGCCGGCGTTCACCAGCGACTGGGCCCCGATGATCGAGCGGGTGCGCCCGGCGCAGTTGACGACCACCAGCGTCTCCGGCTTGGGCGCGATGTCGTGGACGCGCTTGACCAGCTCTGCCCCCGGCACGCTGATGCCGCCGGGAATCGCCATGGTTTGGAACTCCTCGTACCGGCGGGCGTCGAGGATGACCAGATCGGCCCCGGTGTCGATCAGCGTCGTCAGCTCGTCGGCGGACAGCGACGGGGTGTGGCGGTGATGCTCCACCCACTCGCCGAACGCCTTGCTGGGAACATTGACGTCCCGGTAAAGCTCGAACCCGGCGGCGGTCCAGCCCGCCAGCCCCCCCTCCAGCAGCGTCACGTCGCGGTAGCCCAGGGCCAGCAACCGCCGCGCCGCGGGCTCGGCGTAGCCTTCGCCGTTGTCGTAGACGGTGATCGGCACGCCGCGGCGCGGCAGCAGATCATAGGCCAGGAGTTCCAGCCGGCTGAGCGGCACCGACACCGCGAACAGCGGGTGGGCCAGCGAATAGGGCCCCTCCTCCCGCGCGTCGAGGAGGGCGACCTCCCTGCGGTCGATCCAGTCGCGGCGGATGTCCGCCGGTGTGCGGGTGGCGAGCGGTGCGCTGTCGGTCATGGTGGGCGTCCGTCCGGGAAGTGAGGTGCGGCCGAGGCCGGGCGCGGCGCATTAACAACGTCCGCACTGCGTATAAATAATCTCATTCCATACAGGAAAATAGGATTTAAGGTCGGCGTCAAGCGCGCGCTTCGGTGTGGACGAGGATTTTCCGTCCGCGGCGCTTGTCGCCTCCCCTCAGGGCGCGGGGGACGGCGCGCCGTCGGGCGTCAGGGCCGCCCGCGCACCGGCGAGGCGAGCACGTCCTTGACGACGTCGAGGAACGCCCGCAGCGCTGGCGGCACGCTGCGATGGCCGGGGTAATAGACCGCCGCCCTTTCCGGCTTGTGCATCCAGCCCGGCAGCACGCTCCGCAACCGCCCCTCCGCGAGGGCGGCTTCGGCGGCCCAGCTCGCCACATAGGCGATCCCCAGGCCCCGCAAGGCGGCCTGCACCATCAGTTCCTCGTCGTCGAGAACCACCGGCCCGTTGGTGTCGATGGTCAGTTCCTGCCCGGCCCGCTCGAACTCCCACCGGTACAGCCGGCCACCCGGCAGGCGGTGGCCGATGCAGCGATGACGCCGGAGATCGTCCGGCGTCGCCGGTTCGCCGGCGCGGTCGAGATAGGCGGGGGACGCGACGCAGACGAACCCGATCGGGACCGGGAAAGGCACCGCGATCATGTCCTTCGGAATGGAATCGAGCAGGCGGACACCGGCATCGAAGCCGCCGGACACGATGTCGATCAGCCGCCCCTCGACGACCAGATCCACCGTCACGTCGGGAAACCGCTCCGCCATGCGCGGGAGGACGTCGCGGACGAGCACGGTCGCGGCCACCCGCGGCGCGTTGATCCGAACCCTGCCCGCCACACGGCCGCGAAAGGCGGTGGCGGCGTCCAGCGCCTCGTCCAGGGAGGTCAAGGCAAGCTGCAGCCGGCCGAGCAGTTCAAGCCCCGCTTCGGTCGGCGACACGCTGCGGGTGGTGCGGTTGAGGAGGCGGACGCCCAGCCGTTCCTCCAGACCCCGCATCGCGTGGCTCAACGTGGAGGGCGCCGTTCCGAGTTCAACCGCCGCCCGCCGGAAGCTGCGATGGGTCGCGACGGCCACGAAGGCGGTGAGGTCGTTGAGGGAGGGGCGCGTCATTGATGGCGATCTTGCATCAGCCCGTGCCGATTTCAACGTCTAATCGCGCAGACGGCGGGCCGCTATCTCCTGCTCCGGTTCCAATCCGAACGGGAGACCCCGATGCCCAAACGCGACGCCATCCTTCCTGCCGGCCGGCAGGCGCTCTACGAGATCCACCGCTACTCCGCCGCCATCCGATCCGGTGATCTGCTCTTCGTCTCGGGGCAGGTCGGCAGCCGCGAGGACGGCTCCCCCGAGCCCGATTTCGCGAAGCAGGTTCAACTGGCGTTCGACAATCTTGGCGCGGTCCTCAAGGCGGCCGGCGCCACGTTCGACGACATCGTGGACGTGACGACGTTCCACACCGATCCGGAGGCCCAGTTCGAGACCGTCCTGTCCGTCAAGAACAAGGCGTTTCCCCACCAGCCCTATCCCAACTGGACGGCGGTCGGCGTGAACTGGCTCGCCGGCTTCGATTTCGAGATCAAGGTGATCGCACGGGTCCCGCAGACCCCTTAATCCGATTGCCTGAACCGACTGCCTAAACCGACTGCCGGCATGCCACGGCGGTTGTTTTCCGGTTTCCCTCGGGCCCGCACATGGCCGAAGGGAAACCGGCGGCACGCCGGGCGCGCTCCAGAGGGGCGCAGGGGCCTACAGGATCGGGCCGGGCACCGACAGGAAGCCATCCATGGCCAGCGCGATGCCCCCCATGGGGACGGCGTCCGGGCCGAGCGGCGAGACGAGGAGCCGCAGGTCGCGGCGCAGCGGTTCCAGCGCATGCTCGTCGAGGGCGGCGTTCAGCGTCGGCAGGACGAACTCCGCGACGATCGACAGGTTGCCGCCCAGCACCACCAGGCCCGGATTCGTCAGGTTGACCATGTGGGAGAGCGCGATGCCCAGATGCGCACCGGCGGCCTCCAGCAGGGTCCGCACCACCGGGTCGCCGTCACGCGCGGCGGCGGCGGCGGCCCAAAGGTCGGGCAGAGCGCGCCCCCGCTCGCCGGCCTGGGCGAGGATCGAGGTTTCGGAGACGTAGGTTTCCAGGCAGCCCCGCTTGCCGCACCCGCAGGGACGGCCGCCCGGCACGACGGTCAGGTGCCCGATCTCCCCGGCGAACCCCTGCGCGCCGCGGTAGAGCCGCCCGCCGAGGAACAGCCCGCCGCCGACGCCCGAATGGCCGGTCAGATAGACGAAGTCCTCCACCCCCCGGCAGGCGCCGAACAGCCGCTCGGCCATGGCGGCGGCCTTGGTGTCGTTGTCGACATGGACCGGCGCGCCCAGCGCCTCCTCCAGCAGCGGGCGGATCGGCGTGTCGCGCCAGCCCAGGTTGGGCGCCAGGACGAGCCGGCCCTCGCGGTCCATCAGCGCCGGAATGCCGATGCCGATGCCGCGCAAGGGCGGCGACGCCGCTCCGCCCTCCGGACGGCTCGCCGCCACGACCGCGTCGATGCCCTCGTGCAGCCGGCGCAGCGCCGTGGCGAGGTCGGTGCTGCCGGGGATCTGCGACTGCTCCACCACCGTGCCGGCCAGCGTGGTGGTGACGATGCGGATCGTCCCCGGCTCCAGCCGGGCGCCGACCAGCAGACCGGCCGACGGGGCGATGCCGAGCGCGGTTTCCGGCCGCCCGATGCGGCGCGCGCGCGGTGCCTCGGTCCGCTCGACCAGCCCCTCCTCGATCATCTGCGCCACGATGGCCGAGGTGGTCGCCTTGTCCAGGCCGGTCAGCCGGCTGAGATCGCGCTGCGCGCAGCTCGGGTTCTCCCGCAATGCGTGGAAGACACGGACGATGTTGAGGCGGCGGATCGCGGCCGAGTTCACCCTTGGCAGCATGCGGATTCCTGTCTCGCGCGTCTTGCGGCAATCGTTGGGCGCCGGGCGGGGCATACACCGAAAAGGTGGGGGATGTCGCCCCGACATGGCTTGACGCGGGCTGATTCGAATCATACGCTCCCATTTGTTAGACCGTCTATCTAATTCGCGGCCACACGAGAAGCCGCAATCCAGGGAGGGGGCGACCCCATGGCCGAGCCGCTTTTGGCAGCGTTCGGCGTCACGAAGAGCTTTGGGCCCGTCGAGGTCCTCCATGGGGTGGATTTCACCGTCCAGCACGGTGAGGTGCACGCCCTGGTCGGCGAGAACGGGGCCGGCAAATCGACGCTGATGAAGATCCTTTCCGGCTTTCACCAGCCGACATCGGGCGCCGTGCGCGTGGACGGGCGGCCGATGAGCTTCTCCGGCATCGGCGCCGCCGAGGCGTCGGGCGTCGTGCTGATCCACCAGGAATTCAACCTCGCCGAACATCTGACGGTGGAGGAGAACATCTTTCTCGGGCGCGAGCTGCGGCGCGGCCCGTTCCTCGACAAGCGCGCCATGAACGAGCGGTCCCGCGCCATCCTGGCCGAACTCGCCTGCCCGGTGGACCCGCGCGCGCGGGTGCGCGACCTCGCCGTGTCGGAGCGGCAGATGGTCGAGATCGCCAAGGCGATGTCGCGCGAGGTCCGCGTCCTGATCATGGACGAGCCCACGGCGGTGCTGACCGGCACCGAGTCCGCCGTGCTGTTCGGGCTGATCCGCCGGCTGCGCGACCAGGGGGTGGGGATCGTCTACACCTCCCACAAGCTGGACGAGGTGCGGGCCATCACCGACCGGGTGACCGTGCTGCGCGACGGCCATCACATCGCCACCCGCCCGACCGCCGAACTGACGGAGGACGGCATCGCCCAGCTCATGGTCGGGCGGGCGATCAGCGACCTGTTCCCGGCCAAGACGCCGCCGGCGCCGGACGCGCCGGTGGTGCTGGAGGTGCGGGGGATCGACGTTCCCGGCTGGGTGCGGGACGCCGGGTTCGACCTGCGCCGCGGCGAGATCCTGGGCTTCGCCGGGCTGATCGGCGCCGGGCGGACGGAACTGGCCGAGGGGCTGCTCGGACTGCGACGTCGCACCGCCGGCACGCTGTCCCGCAACGGGGAGCCGCTGCGCGTCCGCCGGCTGGAGGACGCCGTGGCCGCCGGGATCGCCTATCTGACCGAGGACCGCAAGGGCAAGGGCCTGCTCCTCGCCAAGGGCCTGCAGCCGAACCTGACGCTGCTGGCGCTGGACCGCTACGGCCGGGTCTTCGTCGACGAGCGGCGGGAGGCCGCGGCGCTGGAGCGCGCGGTGCAGGAGTTCGACATCCGCGTCCGGACGCTGGACGTGCCGGTCGGCAGCCTCAGCGGCGGCAACCAGCAGAAGCTGCTGCTCGCCAAGACCATGCAGGTCGATCCCGACATCCTGATCGTCGACGAGCCGACGCGCGGCATCGACATCGGGACCAAGCAGCAGATCTACCAGTTCCTGCACGACTTCGCCCGCCGGGGCGGGTCGGTGATCCTCATCTCCTCGGAAATGCCCGAGATCATCGGGCTGTCGCACCGGGTGGTGGTCATGCGCTCCGGCGTGGTGACCGGCATCCTGGAGGGGGCCGACGTCGAGGAGGGCGAGATCGTCCGCTACGCCACCGGCCTGAAAGGCCGCACGGTCAACAGCCTGAAAGGCCGCACACCAGAAGGAGACGCGCATGACGCCGTCGGTCATGCCTGAGGCCGCGCGGAAGCCCTCCTCCGGCTTCGATCTGAAACTCTACGGGCCGTTCCTGGCGCTGGCCGCGCTGATCGTGCTGGGCACCATCGTCAACCCGGTGTTCCTCAGCCCGGGCAACATCGGCAACGTGCTGACCCGCACCGCCTTCATCGGCATCATCGCGGTGGGCGCCACCTTCGTCATCACCGCCGGCGGGATCGACCTGTCGGTCGGTTCGCTGGCCGCTTTCGCGTCGGGCGTGATGATCGTGGTGATGAACGCGCTGGTCGGCTCCATGGGCGCCGGGCTGCCGGTCATCCTGGTCGGCGTCCTGGTGGCGCTGGGGCTCGGGCTGGCGGCGGGGCTGGTCAACGGGCTGCTGGTGACCAAAGGACGGATGGAGGCGTTCATCGTCACGCTGGGGACCATGGGCATCTTCCGATCCCTGGTCACCTACATCGCCGACGGCGGCACGCTGTCGCTGAATTCGGAGATCCGCACGATCTACCGGCCCGTCTATTACGGCGGCGTCTTCGGCATCTCCTACCCGATCCTGGCCTTCGCGGCGGTGGCGCTGATCGGCGCCCTGATCATGTACCGCACGCGCTTCGGCCGCTACTGCGCCGCCATCGGCTCCAGCGAGGACGTGGCGCGCTATTCGGCGATCAACGTGGACCGGGTCAAGCTGCTGGCCTTCGTGCTGCAAGGCATCTGCGTCGCCATCGCGGTGGTGATCTACGTGCCGCGCCTGGGCTCGGCCTCGGCCACCACGGGCCTGCTGTGGGAGCTGGAGGCCATCGCCGCCGTCATCATCGGCGGCACCATGCTGAAGGGCGGCTACGGCCGCATCTGGGGCACGGTGGTGGGCGCCGTCATGCTCACGCTGATCGACAACATCCTCAACCTGACCGGCGCCGTCAGCGTCTACCTGAACGGCACCATCCAGGGGGTGATCATCATCGTCGCGGTGCTCCTGCAACGGGGAACCGTGGCGCGTCGCTGAAATAATACGAAGAGGGAGGAATCGACCATGACGTTCCGTTTCGGTCTGGCCGCGGCGCTGGCCGCGGGCCTGATGGTGGCGCCGGTCGCCGGCTGGGCGCAGCAGAAGATCAAGATGGGCGTGTCCATCCCCGCCGCGACGCACGGCTGGGCAGGCGGCCTCAACTGGCACGCCCAGCAGGCCGAGAAGCGGCTGGAGAAGCAGTACCCGAACCTCGACGTGGTGATCGTCACCGCCCGCGACGTCGGCCGGCAGGCCAACGACCTGGAGGATCTGGTCTCGGTGCAGCGGATCGACGCGCTGGTCATCCTGCCCTTCGAATCCGCGCCGATGACCGATCCCGTGCGCGCCGTCAAGCAGGCCGGCAAGTTCGTCACGGTGGTGGACCGCGGCCTGACCGACCCGTCCATCCAGGACCTCTACGTCGCCGGCAACAACCCGCAGATGGGCGAGGTCTCCGCCCGGTTCATGAAGGAGAAGATGGGCGGCAAGGGCGACATCGTGGTGCTGCGCGGCATCCCGACCGTGATCGACAACCAGCGCGTCGACGCCTTCATGAAGGAGATCGAGGGCACCCAGATCAAGGTGCTGGGGATGCAGTACGCCAACTGGAACCGCGATGACGGCTTCAAGGTGATGCAGGACTTCCTGTCCCGCTTCCCGAAGATCGACGCGGTGTGGGCGCAGGACGACGACATCGCTCTCGGCGTCATCGAGGCGGTCAAGCAGGCCGGCCGCGAGAAGGAGATGTTCATCCTGGGCGGCGCCGGCATGAAGGACATGATCAAGCGCGTCATGGACAAGGACGTGCTGGTCCCCGCCGACGTCCTCTACCCGCCCGCGATGATCGCCGAGGCCATGGAGATCACCGCCAGGCATCTGGTGGAGAAGGCGCCGATCCAGAAGGAATACATCATCGAGGCGACGCTGGTGACGCCGGAGAACGCCGCGAAATACTACTACCCGGACTCGCCGTTCTAAGAACCTCTGCCCCCTCCCTGGCCCTCCCCCGCCTTTGGCGGTGGAGGGGACACCAGCACACTCATGGGGAGACCCATCATGAAAACGATCAAGGGGCCGGCGATCTTCCTCGCGCAGTTCGCGGGCGACGCGGCGCCGTTCAACAGCCTTCCGGCCATCGGCGCCTGGGCCGCCGGGCTGGGCTTCAAGGGCGTGCAGATCCCCTCCTGGGACGGCCGCCTGTTCGACCTCGCCCGGGCCGCGGAAAGCAAGGGCTACTGCGACGAGGTGAAGGGCGTGCTGGCCGAAGCCGGCGTGCAGATCACCGAGCTGTCCACCCATCTCCAGGGGCAGCTCGTCGCCGTGCACCCGGCCTATGACGAGGCCTTCGACGGCTTCGCGGCACCGGAGGTGCGCGGCAACCCGAAGGCCCGCCAGGAATGGGCGGTCAACCAGCTGCTGATGGCGGCCAGGGCCTCGGCCAACCTGGGGCTGACGGCGCACGTCACCTTCTCCGGCGCCTTGGCCTGGCCCTACGTCTATCCCTGGCCGCAGCGGCCGGCGGGGCTGATCGAAACCGCCTTCGACGAGCTGGCGCGGCGCTGGCGGCCGATCCTCGACGCCTTCGACGCGGCGGGGGTGGACCTCTGCTACGAGATCCATCCCGGCGAGGACCTGTTCGACGGAGCCACCTTCGAGATGTTCCTGGAGCGCGTCGGCAACCATCCGCGCTGCAACATCCTCTACGACCCCAGCCACTTCGTCCTGCAGCAGCTCGACTATCTCGGCTACATCGACGTCTATCACGAGCGGATCAGGATGTTCCACGTCAAGGACGCGGAGTTCAACCCGTCGCCGCGCCAGGGCGTCTATTCCGGCTACCAACCCTGGATCGGCCGGGCCGGGCGCTTCCGCTCGCTGGGCGACGGGCAGGTCGATTTCGGCGGCGTCTTCTCCAAGCTGACCCAGTACGGCTTCGACGGCTGGGCCGTGCTGGAGTGGGAATGCGCCATGAAGCACCCCGAGCAGGGAGCCGCCGAAGGCGCGCGGTTCATCGACGCGCACATCATCCGGGTGACCGAGAAGGCTTTCGATGACTTCGCCGGGGCCGGAACCGACGATTCGGCCAACCGGCGCATGCTCGGCATCGGCTGAGCGGGAGGAAGACATGACCATCGAAGGGAAAACGGCCTCCGGGCCGAACCGCCGGCTGCGCCTGGGCATGGTCGGCGGCGGGCGGGGCGCCTTCATCGGGGCGGTGCACCGCATCGCCGCGCGCCTCGACGACCGCTACGAGCTGAGGGCCGGGGCGCTGTCCTCCGATCCGGAGCGCTGCCACGCCAGCGGCGCCGACCTGTTCCTGCCGCCGGAGCGCTGTTACGCCAGCTTCGCCGAGATGGCGCGGGCCGAGGCGGCGCGCGACGACGGCATCGACGTGGTCAGCATCGTCACGCCCAACCACCTGCACCACGACGCCGCCAAGGCGTTCCTGGAGGCGGGCATCCACGTCATCTGCGACAAGCCGATGACCACCACGGTGGAGGACGCGGAGGATCTGGCGGCGGCGGTGGAGCGCAGCGGCCTCGTCTTCGCGCTGACCCACAACTACACCGGCTACCCGATGGTGCGGCAGGCCCGCGCCATGGTGGCGGCCGGCGATCTCGGCACCCTCCGTGTCGTGCAGGTCGAGTACCCGCAGGACTGGCTGAGCACCCGGCTGGAGGAGAGCGGGCAGAAGCAGGCGGAATGGCGGACCGACCCGGCGCGCAGCGGCATCGCCGGCTGCGTCGGCGACATCGGCACCCACGCCTTCCAGTTGGCGGAGTTCGTCACCGGCCTGCGCTGCACGCGGGTCGCCGCCGACCTGACCGCCTTCGTGGAGGGGCGCCGGCTCGACGACAACGCGCACATGATGCTGCGCTTCGGCAACGGCGCGCGGGGCATGCTGTGGGCCAGCCAGGTGGCGCCCGGCCACGAGAACGGGCTGCGCCTGCGCGTCTACGGCGACAAGGGCGGGCTGGAGTGGTTCCAGGAGCAGCCGAACCACCTGCGGTTCACCCCGCTCGGCGAGCCGCCGCGCACCATCACCCGCGGCGGCGCCGGGTCCGACGCGGCGGCAGCGCACGCCACGCGCATTCCGTCGGGCCATCCCGAAGGCTATCTGGAAGGCTTCGCCCAGATCTACCGCGACGCCGCCGACCTGATCACCGCCCGCATGGGCGGTGCCGCCGCCGGTGAGCAGGCCGCCCTTGTCCCCACTGTCCGGGACGGTGTGCGCGGCGTGCGCTTCATCCACGCCGCCGTGGAATCGAGCCGCCGGGACGCCGCCTGGGTCGAGATTTGAAAGGATTTGTCATGACCGAAGCCTATTTCACCGGCGTCGAGCGCGTCCGCTACGAAGGGCCGGACAGCGACAATCCGCTGGCCTACCGCTGGTACGACCCCGGCCGCATGGTCCTGGGAAAGCGCATGGCCGACCACCTGCGCGTCGCCGTCTGCTATTGGCACAGCTTCTGCTGGCCCGGTTCGGACCCGTTCGGCGGCGGCACGCTCGACCGGCCCTGGATGGGCGGCGGCGACCCGGTGGCGCTCGCCGAGGCGAAGATGGACGTGGCGTTCGAGCTGTTCGAAAAGCTCGGCGCGCCCTTCTTCACCTTCCACGACCGCGACGTGGCGCCCGAGATGGGCTCCTTGCGGGAAACGCAGGCGACCTTCGCCCGCCTGACCGAGCGGTTGCAGGGCTGCATCGAGCGCAGCGGCGTGAAGCTGCTGTGGGGCACCGCCAACCTGTTCTCGCACCCCCGCTACATGGCCGGCGCGGCCACCAACCCCGACCCGGAGGTCTTCGCCTGCGCCGCGGCCCAGGTGCGCGACGCGCTGGAGGCGACGCACCGGCTGGGCGGCGTCAATTACGTGCTGTGGGGCGGGCGCGAGGGCTACGACACGCTGCTCAACACCGACATGGCGCGCGAGCTGGACCAGCTCGGCCGCTTCCTGACGATGGTGGTCGAGCACAAGCACAAGATCGGCTTCACCGGCACCATCCTGATCGAGCCCAAGCCCATGGAGCCGACCAAGCACCAGTACGACCACGATGTGGCGACGGTCTACGGCTTCCTGAAGCGCTACGGGCTGGAGAAGGAGGTCGCCGTCAACATCGAGGTGAACCACGCCACGCTGGCCGGCCACAGCTTCGAGCACGAGGTGGCGACGGCGCTGGCGCTGGGCGTCTTCGGCTCCATCGACATGAACCGGGGCGACCCGCAGAACGGCTGGGACACCGACCAGTTCCCCAACGACCATGTGGAGCTGGCGCTGCCCATGGCCCGCATCCTGGAGGCCGGCGGCTTCACCACCGGCGGCTTCAACTTCGACGCCAAGATCCGGCGCCAGAGCGTCGCGCCGGACGACCTGCTGCACGCCCATGCCGGCGGCATCGACACGCTGGCCCGCGCGCTGCTGGCCGGCGCGCGCCTCGTCGAGGACGGCCGGCTGCACCGTCTGCGCGCGGAGCGCTACGCCGGCTGGACCGGCGATCTCGGCCAAAGACTGCTCGGCGGGCTGGATCTGGCCGGCGCGGCGGACGCCGGTCTCGGGCTCGATCCCCGGCCGCGGTCGGGCCGGCAGGAGATGCTGGAGAATCTGGTGAACCGCCTCGTCTGAGGCTGCCGGCTGATTGGGGGGGAGGGGCCATGTATCTCGGCATCGACCTGGGGACGTCCGGCGTCAAGGCGGTGCTGGTCGACGAAGCGCAGCGCCTCGTCGGCCAGTCCACCGCCCCGCTGGAGGTCAGCCGCCCGCAGCCGCTGTGGTCGGAGCAGGACCCGGAGGACTGGTGGGCCGCCACCGGGCGCGCCGTCGCCGGCCTGCGCGCCGCGCATCCCGACGCCATGGGAGCGGTGCGGGGGATCGGGCTGTCGGGACAGATGCACGGGGCGACTCTACTCGACCGGCAGGACCGTGTGCTGCGCCCGGCCATCCTGTGGAACGACGGGCGCAGCGGCGCCGAATGCGCGGAGCTGGAGCGCCGCGCCCCCACCCTGCGCGCCATCGCCGGCAACCGCGCCATGCCCGGCTTCACCGCGCCCAAACTGCTGTGGGTCGCGGCGCACGAGCCGGAGCTGTTCACGGCGACCGCCAAGGTGCTGCTGCCCAAGGACTGGCTGCGCCTGCGCATGACCGGCGACCACGCCTCGGACCTCTCGGATTCCGCCGGCACGCTGTGGCTGGACGTCGGCCGGCGCGCCTGGTCGGACGAGCTGCTGGCCGCCACGGGCCTCGGCGAGGCGCACATGCCGAGGCTGTACGAAGGGTGCCAGCCCACCGGCACCTTGCGGGCGGAGGTCGCCGCCGACTGGGGCGTTCCGCCGGGGACCGTGGTGGCGGCCGGGGCCGGGGACAACGCGGCAGGTGCGGTGGGGGTCGGCGTGGTGGCGCCGGGCAGCGCCTTCCTGTCGCTGGGCACCTCGGGCGTGCTGTTCGTCAGCGGCGAGCGCTTCGCCCCCAACCCGGAGCGCGGGGTGCACGCCTTCTGCCACGCCCTGCCCGGCCGCTGGCACCAGATGTCGGTGATGCTGAGCGCGGCGAGCTGCCTGTCCTTCGCCGCGCGCCTGACCGGCACCGGGGACGAGGCGGCGCTGCTGCGCGAGGCCGAGTCACACGGCGACGACCCTGGCGCCCTGGTCTTCCTGCCCTATCTGTCGGGGGAGCGCACCCCGCACAACGACCCGCACGCCAAGGGCGTCTTCTTCGGCCTGACCCACGACACCGATCGCGGAGCGCTCGCCCGCGCGGTGCTGGAGGGGGTGGCGTTCGCCTTCGCCGACGGGCTGGAAGCACTGGAGGAGGCGGGCGGACGCGTCGAGCGCTTCCTGGTGATCGGCGGCGGCGCGCGCAGCGCCCTGTGGGGCCGCATCCTGGCCGGCGCGCTCGACCGGCCGCTCGACTACCCGTCGGGGGGCGAGGTCGGCCCGGCCTTCGGCGCCGCCCGTCTGGCGCGCCTCGCGGTGACGGGCGAGGAGCCGGAAACCGTGTGCCGGCCCCTGGAGATCCGCCACACGGAGGAGCCGGACCCGGCCCTGGCCGCCGCCCTGGCGCCGCGCCGCCGCCTGTTCCGGCGCCTCTACACCGACCTCAACGCCGCCTTCCTGGAGTCCGATGGGCTGTGAGGCTTCTCAGCTCTTGGCGATCTCGCCGAGGACGTCCTTGGCGAGGCTGCGGATGTGCCCCTCCATGGCGGCGCGGGCCTGCGCCGGGTCGCCGGTTTCCAGGGCGGCGATGACGTCGAGATGCTCGTCGCAGTCGGGACGGATGCGCGACGGCAGGCCCGACAGCTCGAACAGGCGCGTGGTCACCCTCAGGTCGCGGATGATCTGGGCCAGCACGGCGTTGCCGGACGCCTCGGCGATCAGGGTGTGCAGTTCCTCGTCGGCCGCCCAATGGTCCTCGAAGCGGATCTTGGGCTCGTCGCGCAGCCGCAGCATCTCGGCCTTGATCGCCTGCAGGCGGACCGGGTCGATCCGCGACGCGGCGGCGGCGATCGCCTCCCCCTCCAGGATCTCGCGCAGGCGCATGCTCTGGAAATACTCGCGGTTGGAGACCTCGCGCACCCGGTAGGGGCGGTTGAACTCCTTGCGGATCAGCCCCTCGCTGGCCAGCCGGACCAGCGCCTCGCGGATCGGCGTGCGCGAGATGCTGAGCGCGGTGGCCAGCCGGTCCTCGACGATCACCTCTCCGCTGGGGATGCGGCGGTCGAGGATCATCTCCAGGATGGTCCGGTAGGCCATGCTCGCCAGATTCACGCCGGCGGTTGCCGGGCTCGCGGTTTTCGGGCCGTCCATGTCCGTGCTCATACCAAGTCCTGCCACCTGACGCTGATTTCTTCCTAACAAAGCAGACGAATCGTAGTCCTGCAAAGCTTCTCGACGATCCGTCCGGATGGCGGGATGCGGCGCTGCGCCCTTCTCAGTGCTGAAGGATCTTGGCGAGGAACTGGGTGGCGCGCTCCGAGCGCTGGGTCTCGAAGAACTCGGTCTTGGTGCAGTCCTCGATGATGCTGCCATGGTCCATGAAGATCACCCGGTGGGCGACCTTGCGGGCGAAGCCCATCTCGTGGGTGACGCAGATCATCGTCATGCCCTCGTTGGCCAGCTCGACCATGACGTCGAGCACCTCGTTGATCATCTCCGGGTCGAGCGCCGAGGTCGGCTCGTCGAACAGGATGGCGATCGGGTCCATCGCCAGGGCGCGGGCGATGGCGACGCGCTGCTGCTGCCCGCCGGAGAGCTGGCCGGGATACTTGTGCGCCTGGCTGGCCAGCCCGACCCGCGCCAGCAGCGCCTCGCCCTTGGCCTCGGCCTCCGCCGTCGCGCGGCCCAGCACCTTGCGCTGCGACAGGGTCAGGTTCTGCATGATGGTCAGGTGGGGGAACAGCTCGAAGTTCTGGAAGACCATGCCGACGCGGGCGCGCAGCGCCGTCATGTTGGTGCCGCGCCCACCGACGTCGATGCCATCCACCTGGATGCGGCCGGACTGGAAGGGCTCCAGCCCGTTGACGCACTTGATCAGCGTCGACTTGCCCGAGCCGGAGGGGCCGCAGACCACCACGACCTCCCCCTTCCGCACGGTGGTCGTGCAGTTCTTCAGGACCTGGAAGGTGCCGTAGTGCTTGCTGACGTTCTCGATGGCGATCATGCGGCTTCTCTTGCGGATGGGCGGCGCCGCTGCGGCGCCGGACGTTGGATGGGAAGGAGCGGTCAGCGAAACCGGTCGAGCAGGAAGGGCGTCGGGTCGATGTCGGTGCGGCCGTCGAGCAGCAGGTCGGCGGTCATGCGGGCGACGACCGGGGCCAGCGTGTAGCCGTTCGACGTCACCGTGTTGAAGAATCCGGGCAATCCCGGCACCGGGCCGAGGATCGGCGCGCCGTCGATGTTGATGTTCATCGCCGCCCAGGCGCGCACCACATGCAGCCCGGCGATCTGCGGCAGCACATGGCGGGCAACCCACAGGTTGCCCTCGATGCTGGAGCGCGACACCGTGTTGAAGCGGCGCGCCGGGTCGAACACGGCGGTCCAGGCGCCGCCGATGATCAGCCCGCCGGTGGCCGCCTGCTTCAGGCTGAGATGGCGGTCGGCGTGGGCGACGAGCTGGCTGACCAGCTTGGGCGCCGGCTCGGTGACGATCATCTGCAAGGGCGCGCTGTGCACCGGCACGTCGATGCCGACCAGCCGCCCGGTCTCGCGCGCCCAGGGGCCGCTGGCGTTGATGATCTGCTTGGCGCGGATGCGGCAGCGCGGGGTCTCCACCCGCCATCCACCGCCCTCGACCGCCGGAGCCGCGGCGATGCCGGTGACGTTGACCCCGCGCAGGAAGCGGGCGCCCTGGCGGCGCGCCTGCTCCAGCACGGCGTAGGTCGCGCGCAGCGGGTTGATCTTGCCCTCCTGCGGAGCGTATTCGGCGCCGACCAACTCCTCCGACAAAGCAGGGGCGAGGCGGCGCAGCTCGGCCGCGTCGATGATGGCGTTCTCGACGCCGTAGCGCCGCTCCAGCGCCGCCTTGGCGCGCAAGAAGTCCATGCCGGCCGGGCTGTCGGCGACCATCAGGCCACCGGTGACAGCCAGCTCGAAATCGACGCCGCAGGCGCGCTCCAGGTCGCGCCACAGCGCGATGGAGCGTGGGCCGAGCGCCAGCGTCGCCGCCGCCGGGCCGCCGCCCGCCTCGGCCTTGGCGCCGAAGTCGAAGGACAGGAGCTGGACGTGCAGGCTGCCGGCGTTGGCGCCCGACGCCTGCAGGTTGGTGTCGCCACGCTCGACCACCAGCACGTCGCGACCGGCCTGGGTCAGGTAGTAGGCGAGGCAGGCGCCGACCACGCCGCCGCCGACGATCAGGATCTCGGCCTCCTGGTCGGGCAGCGGGCCGTCCTCCAGCGGGCGGGCCAGGTTGGGGGTGATGGCGCGCTGGTGGCCGCCCCATTCCGGCTTCTCGAAGGCAAAGGCGCCAGCCGGGGTCGGCTTGGCCGGCAGGCGCGGCGCCAGATACTGCTCGGCGGCGCGCGGCCGGCCGGTGGCCTGCTCCAGCAGCAGGGCGGCGGTCGCGGCGCAGTAGCGGCCCTGGCAGCGGCCCATGCCGAGCCGGGTGTTGCGCTTCAGCGCGGCGAGGCTGTCATGGCCGGCGGCGATCTCGGCGCGGACCTGGCCGAAGGTGACCTCCTCGCAGCGGCACAGCACCGCCTCGTCCGGCACGGCGTCGAGGCGCGGCGGCGGTGCCTGGTAGATCGACCACAGCGCGGCCTGGAAGCCTTCGGCCCGCCGCAGGTCGGTCCGCGCCCGCCGGCCCTGCTCCGGGTCGCTGTCGGCGAAGCCGAGCTGGGTGGCGGCGGCGATCCCGGCGAGGGTTCCCCGCGCCTGCGCCACCTTCGACCCGCCGAGATCGACGCCGTCGCCGACCGCGAAGACGCCGGGCAGGCTGGTGGCGCCGTCCTCCGCCGTCTCGGTGGCGAGGTAGCCGAGATGGCGGTCGACCAGCCGGTGGGCGCAGCCGAGCGCGCGGGCGATCTCGGTCGAGGGGATGAAGCCGTAGCCCAGGCACAGCGCGTCGGCGGCAACGGTGACGGACTCGCCCAGCCGCGGCGCGCCGTCGGCGCCGAGCGGGGCATAGCGCACATGGTCCAGACGCTCCGCGCCCTCAGCCGCGCCCTCAGCCGCGCCCTCAGCCGCAACGACCCCGTGCGACCACAGGACCGGCACCCCGGCGCGGCGCAGCCGCAGCAGATAGCGGGCGCCGTCGCCGATCAGGCCGGGGGCCGAGCGCACGGCCGTCCACAGGGCGCGCCACTGGGCGGGCGACGGGCGCGGCGCGCTTTCCAGGACGGCGGCCACCGTGACGCCGCCCTCCACCAGTTCGCAGGCGAGTTGCAGGTTGAGCGGGCCGTTGCCGGCGATCACCACCCGGCGGCCGGGCGCCACGCGGTAGGCGCGCGCCAGGGTCTGCCCGGCCCCGGTGGTCATCACGCCGGGCAGCGTCCAGCCGGCGAAGGGCGCCGGCCGCTCGTAGGCGCCGCTGGCGATCACCAGCCGGCGCGGCCGGTAGACGGTCTCGCGCCCGGCGACGACGGCGACCACCTCGTCGGGGGCGTGGGCGCCCCACACCGTCGCCTCCTGGACGATCGTCGCGCCGGCCAGCCGCGCCGCGTCGACCAGGGCGCGGCCGGCGCGGAACTGGCGGTCGGTCGGCCGGTCGGCGTGGTGCGAGGGGGCGAGCGGCTTGAAATACTGGCCGCCGCTCTGCGGCCGCTCGTCGAGCACGACCACCTCGGCGCCGCGCCGCGCCGCCGCTTCCGCCGCCGCCAGACCGGCCGGGCCGGCGCCGAGCACCAGCAGGTCGGGTGTCCGCTCCTCCGGCGCCGCGCCCTGGGGCGGCGGCACCAGCGGGGCCAGCGGATCGGCGGCGGTGCCGGCCGGCGGCTGCGAGCGGACGACCTGCCCCTCGGCCACCTTGGTCAGGCAGGCGCGCTGGCTGGCCTTGCCGTCCACCGTCACCAGACACTCGAAGCAGGCGCCCATCCCGCAATAGAGGCCGCGCCGCCCGCCGTCGCGGGTGTGGCGGTAGGCGGCGACGCCGTGCGCCGCCAGGGCGGCCGCCACGGTCTCGCCGGCCAGCGCGGAAATCCGCTCGCCGTCGTAGGTGATCTCGATGGGGGCGCCGTCGCGGCGGACGCTGGGATGGTCGAGGCGCATGGGCGGGCGGCTGTGTCCGGATTGCGGTGGAAAGCGGCATTTCGAGGGTGCGTCAAAATGCGCTGGATTCCTGTATACAGATAGTATACGAGTAGTATTTAGGCAAGGTCAAAAATTAGGCAGGAGCTTGGGGGAACCCATGACGGCATTGCGCGGCACCTACACGGTTCTCATCACCCCCTTCACCGCCGACGGCGGCGCTGTGGACGTTCCGGCCTTGAAGAAGCTGGTGAACTGGCAGATCGAGCAGGGCATCCACGGGCTGATCCCGCTCGGCAGCACCGGCGAGTTCCTGTCGATGACCCCGGAGGAGCGGGCCCAGGTCATCGAGATCTGCGTGCAGGAGTCGGCGGGCCGCGTGCCCGTGCTGATCGGCACCGGCGCCGAATGGACCCGCGACGCCGTCGCCCACGCCAAGGAAGCGGAGCGGATGGGTGCCGACGGGATCATGGTGATCCCGCCCTATTACAGCTCCCCGACCCCCGACGAGCTGTTCGAGCATTACCGCCGCATCGGCGAGGCGATCTCGCTGCCGGTGATGATCTACAACAACCCGGCGACCGCCAACGTCGACCTCACCCCGCCGATCGTCGCGCGGCTGAGCGAGATCGACAACGTGCTCTACATCAAGGAATCGACGCTGGAGGTGACGCGGGTCCGCGACATCATCGAGCTGTGCGGCGACCGCATGACGGTGTTCGCCGGCATCCTCGGCTACGAATCCTTCTGGCTCGGCGCCCAGGGCTGGGTCGCCGTCTGCTCCAACCTGATCCCGCGCGATTCGGCCCGGCTGTTCGAGCTGGTGGCCGACCACAGCGACAAGGAGCAGGCGCTGGCGCTCTACAAGAAGATGCTGCCGATCGTCCGCTGGGTCGGCGGCCACCGCTACGTCGCCGCGTCGAAGACCGGGCTTGGCATGATGGGCCTTCCGGTCGGCGACCCGCGCGCGCCGCGCCTGCCGCTGCCGGCGGGCGACGCCGAGGCCCTGCGCGCCGATCTGGCGGCTTACGGGCTGATCAACTCCCTCGCCTGATCACTTCGCCTGAACACGAGAGAAGGTGACCACGATGACCATTCGTACGCTGCTGATCGCCGCCGGCCTGACCCTGTTCGCGCTGCCGGCCGCCGCCCAAACCGCCTGCAAGCCGGCGGTTGCCGATTCCGAGCTGGTCAAGCCCGGCACGCTGGTGATGTCGACCAACCCGACCCTGCCGCCGATGCAGTTCGTCGATTCCAACGGCGTGCTGAAGGGCATGCGCATCACGCTGGGCAACGAGATCGCCAAGCGTCTCTGCCTGACACCGGAATATGTCCGCATCGAGTTCTCGGCGATGATCCCCGGCCTCCAGGCCGGGCGCTGGGACCTGATCAACACCGGCATCTTCTGGACCGAGGAGCGGGCCAAGATGATGCCGATGATCAACTATGAATCGCAGGCGATCAGCATCTCGGTGTCCAAGGGCAACCCGCTGAAGATCACCAAGCCGGAGGACCTGTCGGGCCGCCCGGTCGGCGTCGAGCTGGGCGGCTTCGAGGAGCGCAAGCTGCGCGAACTCGACAAGATGATTGTCGCCAAGGGTCTGAAGCCGATCGAGATCAAGACCTTCGACAACTTCGCCACGGCCTATCAGGCGTTGCGCGCCGGCCAGACCGAGGCGTCGGTGGCCATCGACCCGACGGCGGCCGAATACAGCAAGCGCGGCGACTTCGACCGCGCCCTGCACGGCCTGTTCCCGACCCCCGTCGCCCTGGCGATGAAGAGCAAGGCGCTGAGCGAGGCCGTGGTCGGTGTCCTCAACGACATGCAGAAGGACGGCTCCTACAAGGCCCTGATGGAGGAGTACGGCCTGCTGCCCAACGAGGGCGCCTTCAAGGTCAACGGCCCCGGCATGTGAGTGGGTGCGGGCGGCGGCGGGGCTTGCTCCGCCCGCCGCCCGCACGGCGGATAAGAGCGAAAGGGTGACGGAATGACCAGCGGCTGGAACTGGGACGGCTTCTTCGACTACCTGTTCAACGGTTACCTGCTCAGCGGAGCGATCACGACCCTGTGGCTGACGCTGGCGGGCATCGCCGGCGGTCTCGTGGTCGGCTGCCTGCTGGCGCTGCTGCGGCTGTCGCCCTACCGCTGGGTGTCGGCCGCGGCGCAGGCCTACATCTGGGTGTTCCGCGGCACGCCGCTGCTGGTCCAGCTCATCATCATCTACACCGGCCTGCCGCAGATCGGCATCAAGCTGTCGGTGACGGAATCCGCGCTGATCGGCCTGATCCTCAACGAGGCGGCCTATCTGGCCGAGATCATCCGCGGCGGCATCCTCGGCGTCGCCGCCGGGCAGAGCAACGCCGGCCGCGCGCTCGGCCTGAACTCGGCCCAGGTGATGGTCTACATCGTGCTGCCGCAGGCCATCCGCATCATCATCCCGGCGCTCGGCAACAGCGTGAACGGGCTTCTGAAGACGACCTCGGTCACCTCGGTCATCTCGATGGAGGAGCTGCTGCGCAGCACCCAGCTGCTCATCCAGGAACGCTTCATGGTGCTGGAGCTGTTCACGGTGGCCGCGCTCTACTATCTGCTGATGACCTCGCTGTGGGACATCGTCCAGCGCCGCATCGAGCGCCATTTCGGCCGCGCCTACCGCAACATCGCGATCGTCGACGGCCAGTGAGGCCCCGCTCATGACCCCTCCCCCGACCGACCCGCTGTTCCCCCGGCCCGCCAACCTCGGCGACCAGACCTACGGGCATCTGCGCGAGCTGATCCTCAGCCGCCAGATCCCCGGCGGCGCCGAGGTGCCGGAGGGGCGGCTGGCCGAGCGGCTGAGCGTGTCGCGCACCCCGATGCGCGAGGCGCTGGTCCGGCTGGTCGGCGAGGGGCTGCTGGAGCGCACCAGCGAGCGCAGCTACCGCGTCCGCGTCGTCTCGGCCCGCGAGTTCTTCGAATGCATGCAGATGCGCGAGCTGCTGGAGTGCCACGCCATCGAGACGGCGGTGCCGCTGGTCGGCGACGCCGACCTCGCCGAGCTGCGGCGCGGGCTCGACGCGCTGGACGGCGGCGAGGACGACATGGAGCACTGGCGCTACGACAACCATTTCCACAGCTTCTTCGCCCATGTCAGCGGCAACGCGACGCTGGCCGAGACCATCACGCGGATGCGGGTGGTCGCCCGCCTGTTCCGCATCTCCAGCAGCTTCCACCGCAAGGGCGAGATCGACACGGAGCACCGGGCGGTGCTGGATGCGGTGGAGCGGCGCGACGCCGCCGCCGCCAAGGCCGCCATGCTGGCGCATCTGCGCAACCTCCAGGACGACGCCCGCCGCGCCATCGCCGCCGAGGCCAATCCGGGCGGCTATTTCCTGTGATTCCGGCCCCCATCAGGACCTATGGGCGCCGGCTTTGCCCTCTCCCCGGAGAGGAGAGGGTTCGGTTTGCGCCCATGCCCATCAGGACCGCCCCCAAAGGAGCAAGGAGAGTTCCATGCCGCAGTTCGACACCGTGATCCGCCATGGCACGCTGGCCACCGCGTCCGACGTGTTCGCCGCCGACCTCGGGGTGATCGGCGGCCGCATCGCCGCCATCGGCACCGGGCTCGGGCCGGGCGCCCGCGAGATCGACGCGACCGGCAAGCTGGTGATGCCCGGCGGCGTCGACGGCCATTGCCACCTCGACCAGCCGACCAGCGACGGCTCGCAGTCGGCCGACGATTTCGAGACCGGCACGCGCTCCGCCGCCTGCGGCGGCACCACGACGGTCATCCCCTTCGCCTGCCAGTTCAAGGGCCAGTCGCTGCGCGACGCGGTGACCGACTACCACCGGCGGGCCGACGGCAAGGCGGTGATCGACTACGCCTTCCACCTCATCGTCAGCGACCCGACCGACCAGCTCCTCGGCCAGGACCTGCCGGCGCTGATCCATGACGGCTACACGTCGTTCAAGATCTACATGACCTACGACGACATGAAGCTGAACGACCGGCAGGTGCTGGAGCTGCTGAGCGTCGCCCGGCGCGACGGCGCCATGGCGATGATCCACGCCGAGAACGCCGACTTCATCGGCTGGCTGACCGACAAGCTGCTCGCCGCCGGCCACACCGCGCCGCGCTACCACGCCGACTCCCGGCCGATGCTGGTGGAGCGCGAGGCGACCCACCGCGCCATCGCCATGGCGGAGCTGGCCGACGTGCCGATCCTGATCGTCCACGTCTCGGGCCGCGAGGCGATCGAGCAGATCCATTGGGCGCAGGGCCGCGGCATGCGCATCTACGCCGAGACCTGCCCGCAATACATGGTGCTGACCGAGCACGACCTGCACGGCCATGGG
The DNA here is from genome assembly GCF_003119115.1 of Azospirillum sp. TSH58. Lineage (NCBI taxonomy): Bacteria > Pseudomonadati > Pseudomonadota > Alphaproteobacteria > Rhodospirillales > Azospirillaceae > Azospirillum > Azospirillum sp. TSH58. The sequence goes on along the minus strand of NZ_CP022369.1, from coordinate 274,713 downwards.
ATGGAGGGGGCCAAGTGCATCTGCAGCCCGCCGCCGCGCGACAAGGCCAACCAGGCGGCGGTCTGGGACGCGCTGGCCGGCGGCACCTTCCACATCGTGTCGTCCGACCACGCGCCGTTCCGCTACCAGGACCCCAAGGGCAAGATGCTGCACGGCGCCAACACGCCCTTCAACTGGATTCCCAACGGCGTGCCGGGCATCGAGACGCGGCTGCCGATCCTGTTCTCGGAAGGCGTCAAGAAGGGCCGCATCAGCCTGCAGCGCTTCGTCGAGCTGTCCTCGACCAACCCGGCCAAGATGTACGGCCTGCACCCGCGCAAGGGCAGCCTCGCCATCGGTGCCGACGCCGACATCGTGATCTACGACCCGGACCGCAAGGTCACCATCACCAACAGCATGCTGCACCACAACGTCGACTACACCCCCTATGAGGGGCTCGAGGTGACCGGCTGGCCGGAGACCGTGCTGTCGCGCGGCGAGGTCGTGGTGGAGGGCGGCGCCTGCGTGGCGCAGCCCGGCCGCGGCGCCTTCCTGCGCTGCGACACGCCGGATCTGGCGCGGCCGAAGGTGGCGACAGCCTGAAAAAGCGCTTTCCCCCCAAGCACATTCCCCCCACAAAGCACATTCCCCCCACCCTAACTCTCCCCCGCCAGGCCGGAGAGGGTTAGGGTGGGGACCATAAGAACCAGGACACGAGGACCACGACACCATGGACGCCCTGACCATCACCGCCGGCCCCTTCACCTTCGGCGCCCGCTTCGAGTCGGCGGCGGCGCCGAAGACCTGCGCCAAGTTCCGCAGCCTGCTGCCCTACGATGGCCAGATCGTCCATGTCCGCTGGAGCGGCGAAGGCGTTTGGATTCCGCTGGGCGACACCGATTTCGGCCTGGGCTACGAGAACCACACCAGCCACCCGGCGCCGGGCCAGATCATCCTCTATCCGGGCGGCATCAGCGAGACCGAGATCCTGCTGGCCTACGGCGGCGTGCAGTTCTCCAGCAAGATGGGCCAGCTCGCCGGCAACCACTTCATCACCATCACCGAAGGGCTGGAGAATCTGGCCGAACTCGGCAAGCGCACCCTGTGGCAAGGCGCGCAGCCGATCCGCTTCGAACTGGCCCGCTGATCCGCGCGAGGCGCCGCCGTGCCTCGGCGCACGGCGGTTCCGCACGCGGAACATACCGTTGAGAATGATACGCATTCTAAGTATATTATCGCCGTCATGCACCGGTCATGGCGCGGCCGAGCCGCTTTTCCGTGGAGAAACAGGGCGACGCCATGCCCGATCTGCATTGCATCCCCGATCTGCATTGTATGAAGGCGCCGGTTTCGGGTCCGGTGGCGCATGGCTGACACCGCCAAGCCGTCGCTCGACGCTCTTTTCATGGGACACCGGAGCGCGCTGGTCCGCCTGCTGTCCCGCATGGTCGGCAGCGCCGCCACCGCCGAGGATCTGGCGCACGAGGCCTATCTCAAGGTGAGGGCGGCGGAACGCGACCGGCCGGTGGATCATCCCCTGCCCTTCCTGTTCCAGACGGCGCGCAATCTGGCCTTCGACCATCTGCGGCGCGAGCGGCGGCTCGCCGGGGTGGTCGTGCAGGACGCCAGCGCCGAAGGGATGGAGGAGGTTGCCGCCCCCCTGCCCTCCCCGGAAACCCAGGCCGGCGACCGCCAGCGGCTGGCCCGGATGAACGCCGCGCTGGCGTCCCTGTCCGAACGGCAGCGCCGCATTCTTCTGCTGAACCGGATGGAAGGGCTGTCCCACGCGCAGATCGCCGAGCGGCTCGACGTCTCGGTCAGCACCGTGCAGAAGGATCTGAAGGCCGCCCTGCTGGCCTGCCTGGAGGTGTTCGCCCGGCTCGACCGGGAAGGATTGCGGGTTTCCGCCGGCTCGAACGTCTTACAAAGAGAAAGACCGTGACGGCACCACCCGCGACTCCCATGCCCGGCCCCATCCCCGACGACACCGACCCGTCCTTACCGCTGGAGCGGGCGCTCGACTGGTTCATCCGACTGCAGGCGGAGGACGCGGGAGACGCGTGCCGGCAGGCCTGCGCCGACTGGTGCGCCGCCGATTCCCGCAACGCCCGCGCCTGGGCCCTGGCGCAGGATATGTGGTCCTCGCCCCTTCTCAGCGAAGCGCTGGCGGCCACAACGGTTTCGGCCACCGCCGTTCCCGACGCGGCGCCGCGCGACGCCGCTCCGGCGGTGCCCCTCCGGCCGTCGCGCCGTTCCCGGCCGCTGGCGCGCCGGGCGATGGCGTGGGCGGCGGGACTCCTGGTGGCGGTCGGCCTCGGGCTGGCCGCCGACCTGCCGCTGCGCCTTCAGGCCGACCACCGCACCGCGACCGGCGTGCAGGAACGCCTGCAACTGGCCGACGGATCGCGGGTGCTGATGGACACCGGGACGGCGCTCGCCACCGACGTCGACGGGGCCGAGCGGCGGACCCGGCTGCTGCGCGGGGCCGCCTTCTTCGAGGTGACGCCCGACCCCGCCCGCCCCTTCCGCGTCGCCGCCGGTCCCGCCGTGGTGACCGTGGTCGGCACCGCCTTCGCCGTCCGTTACCTGGACGAACGGGTGACGGTGACGGTGCGCCACGGCACCGTGGACGTCGCGCGGCCCGGCGGCCCCGCCGTGCGCCTGCGCGCGGGCGAGGAGGTGGTGGTCACCGCGTCGGGCGTCGGCGCGGAACACCCCGCCGACCTGTCGGCGGCGCTCGGCTGGGTCGATGGCCGGCTGGTCTTCGAGGACCGCCCGCTGGGCGAGGTCATGGACGAGCTGGACCGCTATTATCCGGGACTGATCATGGTTCCCGACTCCCTCGCCGACCGGCGGATCACCGGGAACTACCGGCTGGACGATCCGGCGCGGACGGCGACGGCCCTGGCCGGGCTGGTGCGGGCCGAGACGCTGCGGGTGTCCGACGCCCTGCTGATCCTGCGCCCGCGCCCCTGACGCCGTCGGTCTTCCCGGCCCGCGCGACCTCCCCCGAAAAAAATTTCCGCTTTTCACGATCCTCAAACGTCAGGTCGGCACGGCATTTAGGAATGCGTCGCAATTGCAATAAGGCGGCGCGGGTCCGGCCGGTTGAGACGTCGCGATCATGGGGAATGCGTTACGATGGGTGCGGGGATGATGGATCGGGGTTCGCGGGGGCGCCGGGGGACGGCCCTGCTGCGGGCGGTGCTGCTGTCGTCGGCGGTGACCGGGGTGGGCGTGGCGGGGGGTGCGTCGGGAAGCGCCGCCCTGGCGGCGCCGGCGACGACCGGCGGACAGATGGCCCAGGCATCCGGGCAGATGGGCGGACAAACGGCGGGGCAGCGGTTCGACATCGCACCGCAGGGGCTGGTCACGGCCCTCAACGCCTTCAGCACGGTCAGCGGCTGGGAGGTCGGCTTCCCGGCCGAGGTGGCGCGGGGACTGTCCTCCCCCGGCGTGTCGGGCACCATGAGCGCCGACGAGGCGCTGCGCCGCCTGCTGTCCGGCACCGGCGTGTCGTACCAGATGACCGGCCCCGGCCGCGCCGTGCTGTCGCGGCAGCAAGCCGGCGAGACGGTGCTGGACCCGGTGACCGTCGAAGGCACGCGCGAGCGGGCGACCGGCCCGGTGATGGGCTACGCCGCCCGCCAGAGCGCCACCGCCACCAAGACCGACACGCCGATCCTGGAAACGCCGCAGTCGATCTCCGTCGTCACCCGCGACCAGATGGACGCCCAGGCGGCGCGGAGTCTGGCCGACGTCCTGAACTACACATCCGGCGTGACGACCGCCCGCAACGGCGGGTCCTCCTCCTTCGGCGGCGACGGCATCTCGGTGCGCGGCTTCGGCGGCAACGGCACCACCGGCGTGTCCTTCAACGAGTATCTCGACGGGCTGCGGCTGAAGGGCAGCGGCTTCCTGACCTCCGGCATCGACCCGTACCTGTTCGAGCGGGTCGAGGTGCTGAAGGGTCCGGCCTCGGTGCTGTTCGGCCAGACCAGCCCCGGCGGTCTGGTCAACATGGTGACCAAGCAGCCCTCCCCCGACGCCCGGCATGAAATCATGCTGCAGACCGGCAACCAGGGCCGCAAGCAGGCCGCGCTGGACATCGGCGGCGACGTGACCGGCGACGGCCGGCTCTCCTACCGCTTCGCCGGCGTCGCGCTGGACACCGAAACCCAGACCGACATCGCGGAGCGCCGCCGGCTCGCCGCCGCCCCGACCGTGACCATCCGGCCGTCCGACGACACCAGCCTGACCCTGATCGGCCTCTACCAGCGCGACAATTTCGACGATTCACCGCTGAACTACCTGCCGGCCCAGGGCACCGTGCTGCCCAACCCCAACGGCACGCTGCCGACCAAGCTCTTCACGGGCGATCCCAACTTCAACGCCTGGGACCGCAAGACGATGAGCGTCGGCTATCGCTTCGAACACCGGTTCGACGAGCGCTGGACGGTGCGGCAGAACGCCCGCTACCTGCACAACGACCTCGACCTCAAGCAGGTCTACGCGTCCGGCCTGCTGCCCGACCTGCGCACCACGCGGCGCACCACCTTCTCGGCCCGCGAGCGCGCCAACGACCTGACCGTCGACAATCAGGTCCAGGTGACCGTCGACACCGGTCCGCTGCGCCACACCGTGCTGGCCGGCGTCGACCACCAGCGGCTGCGGAGCGACACGCTGCGCGGACAGGCGGCGGCACCGAACCTCGACCTGTTCAACCCGGTCTACGGGCTGCCGATCGCCACCCCGCCGATCTACCAGAACACCGCCACCCGCATCACCCAGACCGGCGTCTACGCCCAGGACCAGATCAGGTGGGGCGGCCTCGCCGTTCTGCTGGGCGGGCGGAAGGACTGGGCCGAAACGCAGCAGCGGAACCGGCTGAACCAGGCGCGGACGTCCCAGCAGGACGACGCCTTCACCGGCCGGGTCGGGGCGCTCTACCTGTTCGACAACGGTCTGGCGCCCTACGCCAGCTATTCGGAATCCTTCGAGCCGACCTCCGGCAGCGATTTCTTCGGCAACCCGTTCGAGCCGACCACCGGCCAGCAGTACGAGGCCGGGCTGAAGTACGAGCCGCCGGGCTCCCGCAGCCTGTTCACCCTGTCGGCCTTCACCATCACCCAGCAGAACGTCACCACCGCCGACCCGCTGCACACCAACTACAACATCCAGACCGGCGAGGTCCGCTCGCGCGGTTTCGAGGCGGAGGCGCGCGTCAGCCTCGCCGACGGGCTGAACGCGGTGGCCAGCTACACCTTCCTCGACGCCGAGGTGACCAAGAGCAACGGCGCCGACCGCGGCAAGCGGCCGGTCGCCGTGCCGACCCATTCGGCCTCCGCCTGGGGCGACTACACGGTCCAGGACGGCCCGCTGGCCGGCCTGGGCGGCGGCGTCGGCCTGCGCTACGTCGGCTTCACCTACGGCGATCCGGCCAACAGCTTCAAGGTGCCGGCCCACACGCTGGTCGACGCCGCCCTGCGCTACGACCTGTCCTATCTGAACCCGCAGCTTCAGGGCATTCAGGCGGCGATCAACGCCAGCAACCTCTTCGACAAGGAGTATGTCGCGGCCTGCTCGCGGGCGACCAACTGCTATTACGGCCTGCGCCGCACCGTCGTCGGCTCGCTGAAGTATTCCTGGTGAGACGGTCACGGTGACGCGAAAAACAGAGATCACGCTGCGGGTCGTGACCGCCGTCGTCGGCGGCTACGCCCTGGCGGCGGGAACGGCGGCGGCGCTGTCCCTGGCGCTGCCGGCCGTGCAGGACCGGGCGGAGGCGGTGCTGACCGCCACCATGGCGGCGCTGCTGCCCTGCGTCCTCACCGTGGTGATGGTCTTCGCCGCGGCCAGCGCCCTGCGCGCCCTGGCCTGGACCGCCGGCCTGACGACGGCGGTCTGGGCGGCGGTCTGGGCGGCGGTCTCACTGTTGAAAAGCATGACGGGAACCGGGGTATGAACGGCAGTTTCCGCCTGTCGATGACGTGGCTGCACAATTGGGGCGGGCTGGTGGTCGGATGGCTGCTGTTCTGCGTCTTCCTGACCGGCACCACCGCCTACGCCCGCTTCGAGATCACCCGCTGGATGCAGCCCGAGCGGGTCGAAGCGACCAACAGCCCCGACGCCGCTGCGGCGGCGATCGCCACCCTGTCGCGCGAGGCGCCGCAGGCCCGCCGCTGGCTGATCACGCTGCCGGACGAGCGGCGGACCGCGACCCAGGTCTATGTCTACAACCCGCCGGGGATACAGCCCGCCTTCCGCAAGCTGGCGCTGGAGCCGGCGGACGGGCGCCCCTTGCAGGCGCGGGCGACCTTCGGCGGCGATTTCCTCTATTACTTCCACTTCGACCTGCGCGTTCCCGGCCTGGTGGGACGCTACCTGATCGGCGCCGCCGGGGTGGCCCTGCTGGTGGCGCTGATCACCGGCTTCGTCATCCATCGGCGGGTCTTCTGGGATTTCTTCGCCTTCCGCCCCAACCGCTCGCGCACGCGGCTGTGGATGGACGTGCACAACGCGCTGGGCATCATCGTGCTGCCCTACCACGCGCTGATCACCGTGACCGGGCTTGTGCCGTTGATGCTGCTCTACATGCCCTGGGGGTTGCAGGCGGCCTTCGGTGACCGGCCGGCCGCCTTCAACACCGCCGTTTACGCCGAACCGGTGCCGCCGGCCGCGGCGGGACGGGCCGCCCCCCTGACCGCCATCGCGCCGCTGCTGGCGGAGGCGGAGCGGCGGTGGGACGGCGGGCGGCCGGGATGGATCGTCATCGACAACCCGGGCGACGCCGCCGCCACCATTCTCCTCAAGCGCACCGATTCCGACCGGGTGGTGATCACGCCGGAAGCCATCCTGTTCGACGGCACGACCGGCGCGGTGCGCACGGTCTGGGACGGAACGGGCGGAGCCGCCGCGACGCGGGCCGGCGCCTACGGCCTGCACATGATGCGCTTCGCCGACACGCCGCTGCGGCTGGCGATGATCCTCTGCGGGCTGGCCGGCACCGCGATGATCGGCACCGGGCAGGTCTATTGGATCATCAAGCGGCGCAAGCGGGAGGCGACCCCGTCCTTCGGCCTGCGGCTGGCCGACGGCGCCAATCTGGCGGTGATGGTCGGACTGCCCATCGCCATCGCCGCCTATTTCTGGGCCAACCGGCTGCTGCCCGCCGGGCTGGCCGGGCGGGAGACCTTCGAGGCCCTCGCCTTCTTCGCCACGTGGTTTCTGGCGGCCCTGCACCCGGCGCTGCGCGGCGTCCAGCGGGCCTGGGGCGAGCAGCTGGCGGCGGCGACGCTTCTCTGGACCGCCCTGCCCCTGATGAACGCCCTGACCAGCCAGGCCCATCTCGGGGTGACGCTGGCGCGCGGGCTGTGGGGGGTCGCCGGCATCGATCTGACCGCCCTGGCGACGGGCGCGCTGTTCGGTCTGCTGGCCTGGCGCCGTGCGCGCGCAGGGCGTTGGCGGAACGCGCCCGGACGGGTCCCCTTGCAGGACGCCGCGGCGCGCGTTAAGTAATACCGGACATCACTCCGGTATTACCGAGGCGCCCATGGCCACGACGCTCACCACAAAGGGACAGGTGACCATTCCGAAGCCGATCCGCGACCGGCTGGGACTCGGTCCCGGCAGCGCCGTGGAGTTCGAGATCGCCGAGGACGGGCGCGTTGTCCTGAGCAGGGCGGATCGGGCGGTGGCGGCGAGGAGCCGGTTCGAGCGCCTGCGGGGCCGAGCCACCGCCGGTTTGAGCACGGACCAGATCATGGCGCTGACCCGCGGCGAGGATTGAGCGCCGATGACGCTGGTCGACACCAACGTGCTTCTCGACCTCACCACGAATGATCCGGTGTGGGCGGATTGGTCCGTCCGGCAGTTGGACAGGGCGGCCGCGAAGGGGCCCTTGATCATCAACGGCGTCGTCTATGCCGAATTGTCGGTGGGTTTCGAGCGGATCGAGGAGATGGACGTCCTGCTCGACGAGGCCGGCATCGCCATGGAAGAGATTCCCCGCGACGCTCTTTTTCTGGCCGGCAAGGCGTTCCGGCGCTACCGGTCCGCGGGCGGCATCCGCCCGGGGGTGCTTCCGGATTTCTTCATCGGCGCTCACGCCGCCGTGCTCGGGCTGCCGCTGCTGACCCGCGACGCCAAACGGTACCGTTCGTACTTTCCGTCCGTCCATCTCATGACACCGGACTCGCCATAGGAACGACGGCGAGCAACCGGTCCCCAAGCCGTCGGCACCGGCGCGTCTCCCCTGCCCTACTTGACGATGTCCAGCAGAGGCATCTGCCCGTCGCCGCCCTTCGGCAGCGCCGCCCGGCGGCGGCGGCGGCTTTGATTGGCCGTTTCCGGGGTGACGGGAACGAAGCGCTTGGGACGGCCGGTCTCGTCGAGGTCGCCGTTGTCGACCACCAGGGTGAGTTCGCGCTCGTTGACCGAGCGCTCCGCCACGGCCCGACGGATCTGGTCGAGGAAGGACTGCGAGGGGTACAGGTTGTACTCGACGTCGACGTATTTGCGCCCTTCCTTGATCTCCTCGATCTCGATGCGGTCGAGGGCGCCGATCTGGGTGTCGGCCAGCGCCTTGACGACGTCGTGAATCCGCATGCGCATGTCGCGGAACCGCGACCACTCCGCCATCCCGGAATCGCGGATGATGTCACGGGCGGTGATGTGCACCACGGACTGCGATGGGTCCTGGCGCAAGGTCTCGGCGATGCGCTTGAACAGCCAGCGCGAGAAGGGGTTGCGGATCTTCATCAGGGCTTCGTAGGAAATCGAATGCCAGTCGACCCGGCGGATCGCCTCGCGAAGCATCATGTTGAACTGCACGAAGGTTTCCGCATCGCCGCTCTCGTCATCGAGAATGGACGCGTCGTCGGCGTCGTCCGTCTCGCTGGGACGCTGCCGCAGCCCGAGCCCGGCGAAAATGCCCGAATCCATCATCACCTTGCGGCGGCCGCGTCGCTCGATCTGGACCGTGCAGCGCCGCATGACCATCAGCGCTTCCTTGATCTCGGGGATGCTGAGGGTGTGCCGGACGGAGCGCAGCTCCTGCCAGACCTCGTAGAGCGAGAAGCGCAGGATCGCCTCGCCGTTGTCCACCGACAGGCGCGCCGGGTCCGAGGCCAGCTTGCGGATGACGTCCTCGATGATCTGTTCCCGCTCGCCCGGATAGGCGTCGATCTCCTCCACCACGTGGGCCCCGCTGGAATCGCGGACGAAGCGGCCATCCCTGCCCTTCACCCGGCGCTGGATGCGCGCCGGCACGACCGTGAGATGGTAGATCTGGTCGGCGAAGGAGAATTGCCGATGGATCATCGGCAGCCGGTCGTCCTGAACCGACGGGTCCCTCGGTTCCAGATTGTGCGCCGCCTGTCCGTTGGCCTTCGATTCGGGGCTGTCGAACACGTATTTCGGGGCCAGATCGTACAGAGAGACCATGTTGACGCTGTGCCGCCGGCCCGTCGTGGCGTCGATGTGCTCGAACAGCGTGCCCTGGAGAGTCTGCCCCTGGGTCTCCGTACGGCGCTGCTTGACGACGATCTGCCCCGACATCTGGTGCCTCTCCACAATCCTGAACACAAAGCCTATGCCGCTTCCGTCGTCCAACGCAACGATGTCGCGCGTGGTTCCGTAGGTGGCAGGCGCACATCCGGTAGGTGGCAGGCGCGCTTCCCATAGGTGACGGGCGCGCAGGCCGTAGGTCACAGGCGCGTTTGCCGGACAGGAGGCCCGGCCTGAGCGCGAATCGGCCATGATCCTTGCGGAAGCCGGCCAGGAATCGGCCGGCCCGGAATCGGATTGCGGCTCCCCCTGCCCGTCCGCATCGCACAAGCTGCGCCGGGGGAGTCTTTCGGCGCACCACAACCGGGACATCCGGCTCGGCCATGAAGCGCGCCTGTGACCTACCGTCCACCCCGGATCGCCAAGCGCGCCTGCCACCTAGAGAATCGGGCGATTCGAAACGCGCCTGCCACCTTCATGGCCGGCGGCGGACCAAGCGCGCCTGTGTCCTATCGTTATGACCCCCGAAAAGCGCCTGTGACCTATATGATCCGGCCCCGGTCCGGCGCGTTCGAGGCCGTCGCGATGACTCGATAGGTTGCAGGCGCGTTTCGGCGCATCCCGAGTCGCGGTGCAACCGCGCCTGTGACCTTCATGTCCGCGCCTGTCGCCTGCAGAAGGCGCGCCTGCGACCTCAGCAAGTGCGCCTGCCTCCTACCACAAACGCGCCCGCCACCTGTCGATAGGACACGGGCGCGCTTTGGAGACTCCGGTGAAGTCGGGGAATCCTGCCCGCAAGACCGCCGGCCCATTGCCGGTTTCACGACTTTGCGGGAACGCCGGATGACCATCACGACCGACAACGCCAGCCGCTGGGGAAAGATACCCGCTTGGTGGCTCGACCACCCCGATCTCGACGCCGACGGATTCGCGGTCCTTGCCGCCCTCGCCACCTTCGCCGATGAGAACGGTGTCTGCTGGCCGTCGCAGTCGACGCTTGCCGCGAAACTGAAACGCTCACGCCCGACCATCAACCGCATCCTGCAGCGTCTCGACGATATCGGCTTGGTCGGCATCGAGCACCGCCGCGGCCGTGACGGCTCCCGGCTGTCCTGCCTGTACCGGCTGCGCACCACGCCGAACGAGGCCGTCGCCGCTCAACCCGACGCGCGCGGTGTTCCAGGCGCCGACAGGGATGACTCGCCGGTGAACGCCCCCTGTCCAGCACCGAGTCAGGAACAGCTCCATTCCGAACAGATTCCGGACTCGCACGCTTCGGGCGGGCGCGGGCCGGTGCGTGACGTGCCTGCGGATTGGATGCCGACCGCCGACGACCTCGCCTGGGCCCGCAGCCGCTTCGGCGCTCTCGACCTCGACCGGCACGTCGAAGGGTTCGTCCTGCGCTGCCAGGCACACGGTTACCGCTATCGCAACCTCTCCGCCGCGTGGCGCGCCTGGTTGTCTCAGGACGTGGCGGCCGGCAAGGCCCCTCCGGAGAAAGCCCCTGTGTCCGCCGGAAGCCCCATCGCAAGCGGCGGCCCTGCCCGTCAGAACGCGGCCGAACAACGCGTCAACGCCTGGATGACCGTGGCCGCCCGGCTCAAGGACGCCCGCAGCACCCCGCCCACCACCCGCCCCCGTTTCTGAGGAGGTCCCGATGTCCGTCGCCATGATGCCGTTGCCGGATCGCTCGCCGCTGCCTTTCGACCCCATGATGGCGCCGGCGGAGCGTTCCCGGCTTCTCGTCGCCGCGTTCCCGGAAGCGTTGCGGGAGGTCCTCGCCGCCGGTCGCCTGGACCATCGGCCGCGCTTCGGCGAGAACGGCTTCGACGGGCTTCAGGAAATCTGGTCTCCGCCGTCAACCGTTTCGGACCGGCAGGCCGCCATGGCGCGACGAACGCTGCATGAGCTGGAGGATTCCGTCCTGGCTCCGGCCGAACCCGACCGCCTGCTCGGCCGGGTGCTGGCCCTGCTGTCGCATTACCCGGCCAAGGGGCTGACGCCCGACGTCGAGCAGCTGGTGGCGATGGATTGGGTGGAGGATCTCGGCGAGTTCCCGGTCTGGGCCATCGACGCGGCGGCGCGTGCATGGCGCCGGACGAAGAAGTGGAGGCCGAGCATCGCCGAGATGCGGGCCTTGTGCGAGGAGGCCTGTGCGCAGGAGCGCGTCATGGCGCAACGGCTTCGGCAGATCGCCGGAACCCGGCAGGGCGAGGTGATTCCCGTCCGCCGGATCACGGGCTAGCGGAAGCGCGCCGGTGCGATATCGCACCGGCTGGCCTCGATGGCGGTTGGGGCACCGAGCGGGTGGGAAGCGCCCTGCACCGTCCCGGATGCGGCCGGTCGGCTGCCGGCGGCTCCGTGATCTTCAATCGCGGTGCGACGTCGCACCGTCGCGCGTCACTTCGCCAGAAGGGAGTCGATGCGATCGCGCAGGTCCCTCAGAACGTCGCGCTGATCGTCACCCAGGGTGGCCCCCTGCTCCCGCACGGCGTCGATGGCCTTGGCGGTCTTCCGGACGCTGGCCTCCATGCGGCTCACGGCGGAGGCGCGGGGGAGCCGGACGGCGGCTTCACGCTCTCCCTCCCGGATGTCCGCATCCACCGCAAGCTCTTTCCTTGCGGATCGGAGAGCCGCGACGGTGGCGCCGCCCTTCGCCATGTCCCACATCCGGAGCTGAAGCGCCGGATCGTCGGTGTCGACCAACTCGAACAGCGCGGATTTGCCGACGCCACGACGGTGGGCCGGGTATTCCTCGAGGATCGGGGAGGGCAGGGCGAGGATGCCCAGAGTCCGCGTCACTTCGGTTTTGCCAAGGCCGCTGGCGGCCGCGAGCTGCTCGTGGGTGTAACCATGCTGCTGCCGCAGGGCGGCGAGCCCGGAGGCGGTTTCCATGGCATCGAGATCCTCGCGTTGCAGGTTCTCGACCAGCGCCAGTTCGGCGCCGTTTCCGTCCTTGACCAGGAGCGCGTAAATCGTGCTCTTGCCCGCCAGCCGGGAGGCACGGACCCGCCGCTCTCCCCAGACCAGCGTGTAACGCCCGCCCTCGCCCTTGCGGACGCCGATGGGCTGCCGGACTCCGACACGGTGAATGGATTCGGCGAGCGCCTGCAACGCCGCCTCGTCGAAATGCCGGCGCGGCTGGTGCGGGTTCGGGTCGATCCTGTCGAGGTCCAGTTCCACGATCTCGGGATGGTCGGCGGACACCCGGAAGCGCGGGTCGCTCGACACGGCTTCGGACGCGCCGGTCACCGCCTTGGTCAGCATCTTCGACTTCGTCGCCTGGGCAAGAAGCTTATTGGCCATGGATCGCCTCCTCACGCTTGGCGCGCAGCGCAATGAGCGCGTCCGCGACTTCCTGATAACTTTGGGCGCCGGGCGCCGTCGGGATCGCCTCAAGGGTCGGGCGGCCGGCCGCCGATCCTTGCGGGTATTGGGTGGACGAGGGAACCGGGGAGAAGATGCGGGTCTTGGCGCCGTACAGATCGTGCAGCTGCGCCAGGGTCAGCCGGTCCATCGAATGGCGTTCCGCGTACATGGTCGGCAGGATGCCCAGCACCTCCACGCCCGGATTCACCCGGCGGCGCACCTTGGTCAGCGTGTTGTCGATCAGCATCGGCACGCCGAGCGCGGCCATCGGTTCCGTCTGGACGGGCACGAGCACATAGTCGGAGCAGTTCAGCGCGTTGATGGTGACCTGCCCCAGGTTCGGTGGGCAATCCATCACGATGGCGTCATAGGCGCTGTCGATGTCTCCCAGCTTCTCGCGCAGGGCCAGATTGCTGTTGGGGTCTCCGGCCATTTCGCCGTCGGCCTGGGACAGGGTCAGGCTCGACGGCAGCAGGTCGAACAGTCCGCCGCAGACCGCGACGATGGTCTTCTCGATCGGACGATCCTTCAGCAGCACGTGGTAGAGCGTCGCTCCGTCACGGTCGAGCGCGTAGGCGTCGACGCCCAGATGCATGGTCGCGTTCGCCTGCGCGTCGGCATCGATCAGCAGAACTCTCATTCCCGCTTTCGCCAGCAGGAAGGCGAGGTTGACGGCGGTCGTCGTCTTTCCGACGCCGCCCTTCTGATTGGCGACGGACACCTTCGTCGCAATCCGCGGAGCGCCGGTGCCGCCGCCGATGACGGTTCCGCCGGGAAGCCCCTTCGGTCCGGCGGTCATTTTGTCGCTGATCGATATCAGCTGGGCGACGATCTGCGGAACCCGCTCGCTGCCATTTTCCCAACGGCTGACCCGGTTCCGGTCGTAACGCCGGCTGAGCTGGCCGTTCAGCCAGTCGGCCATTTCCTGCTGACCCATGTTCCGGCCTTCGCGGAACGCCCGCAGTTGTTCACCCTTGATGAATTTGGAAATCACGGCACCAACCCGTTCTGGGAGCGTTGGGGCCAGCTTGTCGGCACGTGACAAAATCGTCAACTCGTCACGGTGACGTTGTTGGTGATTGGCTATGTCCGGATGTGGAGTGCGCCATAACGGTCACACTCCGGGCAGCGTTTTGCAGCGGATGGCTGGGCTGAGAGAGGCGGGGCTTCGCGCCTCGTAATCCGGGATCGTCCGCCACGCCGCACAAGGCCAACCCCGCCCGCCGGCCCCGCACTGACCCCGCGCGCCGTGTTCCGCTTGGCCTTGCGATAGACGGAAGGTCTGCTCAGTTCGGTCGTTCCTCCGACGCCGGTCGGGCTGTGCGCCGACGTGCGAACGGAACAAGGGCCATCAGTGTCGCCCCAAGAAGCACCCATTGTTCCGGGGAGCCCATGCCGTTCAAAGTCACCCAGCTGGCGAGGCACCATGCCGTCGGCACGGCGAGCAGCAGCCACGACCATCGCCCGTCGGCCATCATGATCAAGCCGATGGTGGCGATCGCGGTCGGGTCCGGTGTGATTCCGAAGACCTCGGCTCCGCGCAGGGGCCGTCCGGCGAGGAGCGCCGCCAGTGGATGCAGGACAAGCGCATAGAGGAAGAGTGCAAACCCCATGGGTGCCAGCCCGGCTCGCGAAAGCGACCAGTGAAGCCGGCCACCGACCAAGGCCAGCAGGACGGCTTGGAGCACGAAAAGCGGGGCGGCATAGGATGCTGCCCAGTTGATGGTGGCGTAGCGTTCCCATAGGAAGCTCCAGGCCAACCAGGCCCACAGGACCGTCAGGGTCCCTGCGATCACGCGATGCGACCATGGGCGGGGCCGGACAAGCCACAGCAGAATGGCGGCGCCGAGCATCATCATCAGGACATGCGCCGGCCAGAGCGCCTCGTTGTGCCGTTCGATCAGCCGCCAATAGGTGCGGGGGCTGAAGAGCAAGAAGTCTTCGGTCGAATAGGTCCACCATTCCGGCATCAGAGGTCCCTTACATGATCAATCATGCGCCGCCGCATCGCGGCATCGGGCATCGGCCCCGCCATCGCGGCCATGTTTTCGCGCACATGGGCGACTTGACTGGTCGCGGGGATGGCCACGGTAACGGCGGGATGGGAGATGATGAACTTCAGGACGAACTGCGCCCAGCTGGATGCGCCGATGTCGGCGGCCCAGGAGGGCAGGGGACGGCCCGCCAGCCGGCGGAGCAGCACGCCCTGCTGAAACGGCCGGTTGACGATGACGCCCATCCCGTGGTCTGCCGCCAGCGGCAGGA
Source organism: Azospirillum sp. TSH58 (assembly GCF_003119115.1). Classification (NCBI taxonomy): domain Bacteria; kingdom Pseudomonadati; phylum Pseudomonadota; class Alphaproteobacteria; order Rhodospirillales; family Azospirillaceae; genus Azospirillum; species Azospirillum sp. TSH58. The sequence goes on along the minus strand of NZ_CP022369.1, from coordinate 259,593 downwards.
TGCGCTCTTCCACCTCGCGGTCGACGATGTTGTAGGTAAGCTGCACGAAATCGAGAGGCTGTCGGCGCATGATCTCTTCGAACAGGTCGTGGCGCCTCCCCTCCGAGGTTGTGATGCCGACGTAGCGGAGCTGACCGGCCGCTTTCATGGCGAACAGCGTCTTGAGATGCTCCTCCCAGGACAGAAGGTTGTGCACCTGAAGCAGATCGAAGCGCGGCACGTCCCACAGGCGGCGCGATTCTTCGATCTGCGACGGCCCGCGCGTACCCGAAGAAATCCAGACCTTGTCCGCCGCGAACAGGGCAGGGGAGTGCCCCAGCTTTCGGAGGCCATCTCCGACCACCGCCTGGGAGGAGCCGTACATGGGTGAGGAGTCGATCATCCGGCCCCCCATCTCGAAGAAGGCCTGCATGACCGCCGCGCATTCCCCGCGCAGTTCGGGATCATCGCCGACATTGAACGTGATCCAGGTGCCCAGGCCCACGGGAGGAATGACCTCTCCCGAGGATGGAATGCGTCGAACCGGCACCTCACCGCCTTGTGCCTGGATGCGCAGCGGCGTCATCAGGGCGGCTCCGGCCAGAACACCGTGAAGAACGGCGCGTCGTGTCGCACTCATGCTCTTACCCTTTCGTCTCCGTTGTCGCTACGCTCCTCGACGGCTTCGGCTCCTGTATTCGGCGAAATGCGTCGGTGTGATCCAAGAGGCTTGTGAACAGGTCTGGTATGGAAAGCCATGCCTTCGGTGAGATCTGTCCTCCCATCCCGGTAGCAACCCGACAGCACATGGGAAATCCCGGCAATTTTCCAGGATTTCGCACTCTAGCAGGCCGCGGAAAAAGGCTGTGCGTAGCCGGCCGGTCGTGATTCTCTGGGGTCGTGGAGAATGCAGCCAGCGAGGGGGGCGATGCGGGGCTCGGACGAACGCAGCGAGGGTCTGTTCAGCTACGTGAGCTGCGAGGCGCGGGTTCCGGCCGATCACCCGCTGCGGCCGATCCGGGCCATCGTGGATGAAGCGCTGGAGGTGATGTCGCCGGCGTTCGAAGGCCTGTACTCGAAGATCGGGCGCCCCTCGATCCCGCCGGAGAAGCTGTTGCGGGCGCTGCTGCTCCAGGCCTTCTACTCGGTGCGCTCGGAACGCCAACTGATGGAACAACTCGACTACAACCTGCTGTTCCGCTGGTTCGTCGGCTTGTCGATGGACGCCCCGGTGTGGGACGTGACCGTGTTCACCAAGAACCGTGAGCGCCTGCTGGCCGGCGATGTGGCGGGCAAGTTCCTGGCCACCGTGCTGGGTCAACCCCGGGTCAAGGCGCTGCTGTCTGACGAGCACTTCTCGGTGGATGGGACGCTGATCGAAGCGTGGGCCTCGGTGAAGAGCTTCCGGCCCAAGGACGGCAGCGGTGAGCCGCCGGGGCCGGGACGCAACGGCGACCGCGACTTCCATGGTGAGAAGCGGTCCAACGAGACCCATGCCTCGACCAGCGATCCCGAGGCGCGGCTGTACCGCAAGGGCAACGGGCAGCCGGCGAAGCTGGCCTTCATGGGCCACGCCCTGATGGAGAACCGGAACGCCCTGGTGGTGAATGTCCGGCTGACGGCAGCCACCGGCTTGGCCGAACGCGAGGCGGCGGTGTCCATGGTCGAGGCGATCCCCGGCCGCCACCACATCACGGTGGGCGCCGACAAGGCTTACGACACCAAGGATTTCGTGGCGAACATGCGTGAGTTGGGTGCCGCTGCGCACATCGCGCAGAACACGAGCAACCGCCGCTCGGCGATCGATGGCCGGACCACCCGCCACCCTGGCTATGCTGTGTCCTTGCGCATCCGCAAACGGATCGAGGAGGTGTTCGGCTGGATCAAGGGAGCCGGTTTGCGCAAAACGCGTCATCGCGGCATGGCCCGCGTCGGTTGGATGTTCACCCTGACCGCCACCGCTTACAACCTGATCCGCCTGCCCAAGCTGCTGGCTGCGGCATAATCACGCCCGCAATCCGCCTGAACGGGGGTTCCGGGGGCCTCAGAGCGAGGAAAAACGCTCCGTCCCGACCAAATCGCCCGCTGAAACCCGCATTTTCAGCCTCAGCGGAGGCAAAAGGCCGGAATATGTTCGTTTTTCCGCACCCTGCTAGAGCGGTTCGCGGCAAGGCGGGGGAGCCTGTCGGGAAACAGGTGTTTTCCGATGCCTGAGCCACCGCGATGTCGGCCTCTTTGGGTCCAGCCTTGAAGAGCCGGGCTGATCGTTCGCTCCGTTTCTTCACCATCGGTGGTCGTTTACCATGGCGCATGCCGCACAGCCGAGGGCACGCCAGTGGGCCAGGGCACCATCCGGAACGAGATTTGGATCCGGCCGATCTCCGCCGTTCTCGAAAGCCTTGAAACGACCGCCGCGGGGTTGAGCCGGACCGAGGTGGACGCCCGCCGTCGCCGATACGGCCTCAACCAGCCGTCGGCGCACCGTCGCCGGCCGTTGTGGCTGCAATTCCTGACCCGTTTCCTCAACCCCCTGGTGCTGATCCTGCTGTTCGCCAGCGGCCTGTCGGCGGCCACCGGCAACATCGCCAGCTTCATCATCGTCATCGTCATGGTCGTGCTCAGCGTCACCTTGGACTTCGTCCAGGAAATGCGAGCCGAGAACGCCGTGGAGGCGTTGCGCCGCACCGTCGCCGTGCGCGTCCAGGTCCGCCGGGACGGCGTGGAGGTGTCGGAGCCTGTGGATCAACTGGTCCCCGGCGACGTGGTTCGTCTGGCCGCCGGCGATCTGGTCCCAGCCGACTGCCGCCTCATCGAGGCGCGCGACCTGTTCGTCAATCAAGCCATGCTGACCGGGGAGCCCTACCCGGCGGAGAAACGCGCCGATGCCCCCGCCACTCCGGCCGAGGATGCCGGCGAGGCGCTCAACACCGTCTTCATGGGCACCTCGGTGATCAGCGGCAGCGCCATCGCCGTGGTCTGCCGGACCGGCGACGCCACGGCGTTCGGCCAGTTGAGCGGCACCCTGCAGGCGCCCCCGCCGCCCACCGCCTTCGAGCTGGGCATCCGCCAGTTCGGCTTCCTCATTCTGCGCCTGACGATCTTCCTGGTGCTGTTCGTGCTGGCCGTGAACGTGCTGTTCCACCGGCCCTGGCTGGAATCCCTGATGTTCGCCCTAGCCTTGGCGGTCGGGCTTACGCCGGAACTGCTGCCGATGATCGTCACCGTCACGCTGGCGCGCGGGGCGATGCGTCTGGCGGGGCGCCGGGTCATCGTCAAACGGCTGCCCGCCATGCACAACGTCGGCGCCATGGACGTGCTGTGCACCGACAAGACCGGGACGCTGACCGAGGCGACGATCCGCATGGTCCGCCACCTGGACTTCCGCGGCGAGGACAGCGAACGGGTTTTCCGCCTCGCCTACCTGAACAGCCATTTCGAAAGCGGCATCAAGAGCCCGCTGGACGAGGCCATCATCGCCTTCCGCACCCTGGACGTGACCGGCTGGCGGAAGATCGACGAGGTGCCCTTCGACTTCGAACGGCGGCGCGTCTCGGTTCTCGTCACCGATGGCACCGAGCGGCGGCTGGTGGTCAAGGGGGCGCCGGAAGACGTTCTGCGGCAATCCACCCATTACGAAGGAGCGGGAGGCGTCGAGAGGCCGCTCGACCCGGCGGCGCGGGCCGAGCTGGATGCCCTGTTCCAGAAGCTGGGAGAGGACGGATTCCGGGTGCTGGCGATCGCCTCCAAGGCGATGGGGCCGGAGCACACCTCCGCGGCGCTCGGGGACGAAAGCGAACTGGCCTTCGCCGGTTACGCGGTTTTCCTCGATCCGCCCAAGGCCAGCGCGATGGCGGCGATCCGCGATCTGACCGCAGCCGGGGTGGCGGTGCGCATCCTGACCGGCGACAACGAGCGGGTGACCCGTCACGTCTGCACGGAACTCGGCCTGCCCGTTACCGGCCTGCTCACGGGCGACGATCTGCGGGCGATGAGCGAGGAGGCGTTGCGCGCCCGCCTCGCCAAGGTCAACGTGTTCTGCCGGGTGACGCCGGCGCAGAAGGAACGCGTGCTGCTGGCCTTCAAGCGGTCCGGCCGTGTGGTCGGCTTCCTCGGCGACGGGATCAACGACGCCTCGGCCCTTCATGCCGCCGACGTCGGCATCTCGGTGGACAGCGCCGCCGACGTCGCGAAGGAGGCCGCCGGCCTCATCCTGCTCGACCACGACCTGTCGGTGGTGCACGAGGCGGTAATGGAGGGGCGCCGGACGGTGCAGAACGTCACCAAGTACGTCCTGATGGGAAGCAGTTCGAATTTCGGCAACATGTTCAGCATGGCGGGAGCCTCGCTGTTCCTGCCCTTCCTGCCGATGCTGCCGACCCAGGTGCTGCTCAACAACCTGCTGTACGACGCGTCGGAGGCCGGCGTTCCGCTCGACAACGTGGAGGCGGAGGCGCTGGCCCTGCCGGTGCGGTGGGATCTGCGGCTGATCCAGCGCTTCATGCTGGTGCTGGGTCCGGTCAGCTCGCTGTTCGATTTCCTGACCTTCTACGCGCTGCTTCACCTCTTCAACGCCGGCGAGGCGCTCTTCCAGACCGGATGGTTCGTGGAGAGCCTGGCCACCCAGGTGCTGGTCATCTTCGTGATCCGCACCCGCCGCAGCCCTTGGCGCAGCCGACCCAACGCGGTCCTGACCGGGTTGACGCTCGGGGCCGCCGCCGTCGGCGCGCTGCTGCCGCTGACGCCGCTGGCATCCTTCTTCGGCTTCGTGGCGCCGCCGGCGTCCTTCTATTTGTTCCTGGCCGCCGCCGTCGCCACCTATCTGGTCCTGGTGGAGATGATCAAGCGGCTGTTCTTCCGCTGCGTCGCTCCACGGCAGGGGGTGAAAAGCCGGGCCTCGCCGCACCGCTGACCGTCCACGGCCCTTCCCGTGGCGCCATCATCCGAGCGCCTCGGCACCGTGCGGAGGGTTCGACGCCTTCCCATTGATGCAAGTCATGGCCCTTTCCGCGTCCCCGGCCGACCCTTGTCCAACGCACTTGGCGGAAGAGGTCGTGATGACTGAACTCTTGCCACGGAAAACGGCGGTGGAGGTCGATGCGCTTCTGGGGCTGGACCGTTCGCCCCGGACCGTCTCGGGCGCTGCGCGCATCGGACGCAAATGGCTGCTCGCCATCCTTCTGCTCGCTCCGCTGGCCGTGGCCGCCCACCTCCTGCTTCGCTCCTCCGCCGACACCCCCCGCTACGCGACCGAACCGACGGTCCGCGGCGACCTGCACGTGATCGTCACCGCGACCGGCAGCGTCCAGCCGACGAGCCAGATCGAGGTCTCCAGCGAGCTGTCCGGCACCGTGCGCCGGGTTCTTGTCGATTACAACAGCGTGGTCGCCGCCGGCCAGATGCTGGCGGAACTGGACACCGACAAGTTCAAGGCCAGCGTCGACAGCTCCCGCGCCAAACTGACCGCCGCCAAGGCGAAGGTCGTCCAGGCGGAGGTCACCGTCGTCGAGACCGCGCGCGAACTCGACCGCAAGCAGTCCCTGGTTCGCTCCCGCGCCGGCACGCTTCAGAACCTGGACGTGGCGAGGGCGCTCCACGACCGGGCCGTGGCGGCGCTGGCAAACGCCAGGGCCGATGTGGGGGTGGCCGAGGCGGAGCTGACGCTGAACGAATCGAACCTGCACAAGACGGGCATCGTTTCCCCCATCGACGGCATCGTCCTGAAGCGCAACGTCGATCCCGGCCAAACCGTGGCGGCCACCCTTCAGGCGCCGGTGCTGTTCTCGATCGCCGAGGATCTGCGCCGGATGGAGGTGCAGGTGGACGTGGACGAGGCCGACGTCGGCAAGGTGCGGGAAGGACAGTCGGCCCGCTTCTCCGTCGACGCCCACCCCGATCACCATTTTCCCGCCGTCATCCGCGACCTGCGCTACGCCCCGGAGACGGTGCAGGGCGTCGTGACCTACAAGGCGATACTCACCGTAGACAACAGCGCCATGCTGTTGCGTCCGGGCATGACCGCGACGGCGGAGATCGGCGTGCAGGACGTGGCGGGCGCGCTCCTCGTACCCAACCCTGCCCTGCGCTTCACGCCGCCGGCGGAGGCGGCGGGCAAAGGCGACCTGCTGAAACGGATGATGCCCGGCATGCCGCAGTTCCGCCCTCCCAGCCCGCAAGATCCCAGCGGCCCGTCGCGCACGGTGTGGACGCTGCGCGACGGTGTGCCCGTGGAGGTGGCGGTCGTCACCGGGGCAAGCGACGGTCGGAGGACCGAGATTCTCCAGGGCGATCTGACGGAAGGCGCGGCGGTGATCGTGGACACCGCCACGCCCCGTTGAGGAGGCCATCATGCCCAGAGACGGCGAGCCGCCGTTCATCGAGTTCCAGGGTGTGAGCAAGATTTTCGGCACAGGACCCGCCGCCGTCCCGGCGCTGAACGCGGTCGATCTGAGCATCGGCCGAGGGGAATTCGTGGCGATCATGGGGCCGTCGGGGTCCGGCAAGTCGACGGCGATGAACATTCTCGGCTGCCTCGACACCCCGACCTCCGGCACCTACCGCTTCATGGGCGTCGATGTCGGCGGCCTGGACCGCCGCCAGCGCGCCCTGCTCCGCCGCCGCTACCTGGGCTTCGTCTTCCAGGGCTTCAATCTGCTGGCCCGCACCAGCGCCGTGGAGAATGTGGAGCTTCCTCTGGTCTACCGGGGCGTTCCCGTCACCGTCCGCCGCCGGCTTGCGCGGGAGGTTCTGGCCCGTGTCGGGCTGGACGGGCGCGAGGACCACACGCCGGGCGAGCTGTCCGGCGGCCAGCAACAGCGCGTCGCCATCGCCCGCGCCATCGTCACCGACCCCGCCGTCCTGCTGGCCGACGAGCCGACCGGCAATCTCGACAGCCGGATGAGCCTGGAGATCATGAACCTTCTGGTGCGGTTGAACCACGAACAGGGCATCACCGTCATCATGGTCACGCACGAGCCGGACATGGCCGCCCACGCACGGCGCATCATCCGGTTCGTCGATGGCCGCATCGACAGCGACGCCCCCGGCGAAAGGGCTGCGTGATGCTCGTCGAAGCCGTCAAGCTCGCGCTTCAGGCGATCCGCCGCAACGCGCTGCGCTCCTTTCTCACGGTGCTCGGCATCATCATCGGCGTCGGCGCCGTCATCGGGATGGTGACCATCGGCAACGGCACCACCGCCCGGATCACCGCCGACCTCGCCAAGCTCGGCACCAACCTGCTGTTCGTGCTGCCCGGACAGGCCGGCCCCGGACGCGCCAGCTCCGACGCCAAGCCCTTCAACGCCCGCGACGTCGAGGCGATGCGGGCGCAACTGCCCGGCGTGCAGGCGGTGGCGCCGGTGGCGCAGAAATCGGTGCCGGTGATCTATGGGGCGGAAAACCGCAACACCGTGGTGACGGGCACCGACGGCGGCTACTTCGTCGTGCAGAACTGGGCGCTGGCGCGGGGGCGCGGCTTCCACGAGGGCGAGGAGCGCGCCGGGCGCGCCGCCTGCGTCATCGGCCAGACCGTGCGCGAGAAGCTGTTCGGCCGCGCCGACCCCGTCGGCGAGACCATCCGCGTCCACAACGTCCCGTGCGAGGTGATCGGCCTTCTCGAGGCGAAGGGGCAGTCGAGCTTCGGCACCGACCTGGACGACACGGTGCTGATGCCCCTGCGCGCCTTCCAGCGGCGGATCGCCGGCAACATGGACATTGCGCGCGTGTACGTCTCGGCCCGCAACGGGGTCGACACGGCCAAGGTGCAGACCGGCATCGAGCGCCTGTTGCGGGAGCGGCGCAACATCAGCACCGGCAAGGAGGACGATTTCTCCGTCCGCGACATGAAGCAGGTCGTGCAGGCCACCGCTGGAGCGACGGCGGTTCTGACCGGCCTGCTGGGCGCGGTGGCGGCGGTCAGCCTGCTGGTCGGCGGGATCGGCATCATGAACATCATGCTGGTGTCGGTGACCGAAAGGACGCGGGAAATCGGGATACGCCTCGCCATCGGCGCGCTGGAGGGGCAGGTGCTGATGCAGTTTCTTGTGGAGGCGGTGGTGCTGTCCCTGTTCGGCGGCATCTTCGGGATCGCCCTCGGGCTTGGGCTGGCGGTCGCGGCGACGGCGGCGCTGAACGTCCCGTTCCTTGTCGATCCCATCATCGTCCTCGTGGCGTTCGGCTTCTCCGCCGTGGTCGGAATCGTCTTCGGCTACATCCCGGCCCACCGCGCGGCCCGCCTCGATCCGATCCAGGCGCTGCGCCATGAGTGACGGCCGCTTCCGTTCAGGCGCGCGCGGCGCGAAGGTCGGCGCCTGATTCCGTCGGCGACCCTTTACCTGGGTTAAGGCTCCGCCGCCCTGGCACCCCGATGATGATCCCGGCGGCGCTGCGGGCGACGGCGCCGTGACGGAGGAGATCCCGAGGTCGCCGTTCGCGACGCGTTCGACGCGATCCGCCGGGAACTGGAGGATTACGCGCGTCGCCGCAGGCAGGACGTGAAGACGCACACGGCGTGACCAACGCCCCGCCTTCGCTCCCCGCCCGAGATCATCGAAGCGGCCGCCGCCGCAGGCCACGCTTCCGGCGCCGGCGTCATCACATTGGGAGGCCGCCCATGCCGGACACCTCGTACATCCGCTGGTTTTCCGACCTTGGCCGCGACGACGTCGCCCTGGTGGGCGGCAAGAACGCTTCGCTCGGCGAACTTTGCCGACGCCTGAAGCCGCTGGGGGTGGAGGTGCCGGACGGCTTCGCCCTGACCGCGGCCGCCTTCCGCGACGCGCTGACCGCCGCCGGCGCCTGGGACGGCCTGCACGCGCTGCTGGACGGCCTGGACAAGGCGGACGTGGAGCATCTTGCCCGAGCCGGGGCCGGCGCCCGCGAGATCGTCTACGCCGCCGGCCTGACGCCGGCGATGGAGGAGCAACTGCGCGCGGCCTTCCGCGCCCTGCTCGCCGAATATGGTGAGGGCCTGACCGTGGCGGTGCGCAGTTCCGCCACCGCTGAGGATCTGCCGACGGCCAGCTTCGCCGGCCAGCACGAGACCTACCTGAACGTCGCGGGCGAGACGATGCTGCTCGACGCCGTGCGGCGCTGCCACGCCTCGCTGTTCACCGACCGCGCCATCTCCTACCGGATCGACCAGGGGTTCGACCATTTCAAGGTCGCGCTGTCGGTCGGCGTGCAGAAGATGGTGCGTTCCGACCTCGCCTCGGCCGGGGTGATGTTCACGCTCGACACGGAATCGGGGTTCCGCGATGCCGTCTTCATCACCGGCGCCTACGGGCTGGGGGAAACGGTCGTCCAGGGCGCGGTCGATCCCGACGAGTTCTACGTGCACAAGCCGACCTTCCGGCGGGGCCACCGCGCGGTGCTGCGCCGGCGCCTGGGCGAGAAGCAGGTGAAGATGGTCTACCGCCTGGGCCGCACGCGCGAGCCGACGCGCACCATTCCCACCCCCGGCGCCGACCGGGAGCGCTTCTGCCTGACCGATGGGGAGGTGCTGCGGCTCGCCGAGCAGGCCATCCGGATCGAGGATCATTACGGCCAGCCCATGGACATCGAATGGGCCAAGGACGGGCGCGACGGCGGTCTCTACATCGTCCAGGCGCGGCCGGAGACGGTCGCCTCCCGGCGCACGGCCCTGGAGCTGGAGAGCTTCGTTCCGGAAGGAAAGGGCATCGCGCTCGTGACCGGTCGCGCGGTCGGCGGGCGCATGGCCACCGGGGCCGTGCGTGTGGTGACCGACGCCCACCGGCTGTCCGCCTTCCGTCCGGGCGAGGTGCTGGTGGCCGACACCACGACGCCCGACTGGGAGCCGGTGATGAAGACGGCGGCTGCCATCGTCACAAACCGGGGCGGCCGCACCTGCCACGCCGCCATCGTCGCCCGCGAGTTGGGCATACCCGCCGTGGTCGGGACCGAGCGCGCGACGGAGGCCCTGAGCGACGGCCGGACCGTGACCGTCTCCTGCGCGGAGGGCGACACCGGCAAGGTCTATGACGGCACCGTGCCGTTCCGCGTGGAGCGCATCGACCTCGGCCAGCTGCCGCGCCCGCGGACGCGCATCATGGTGAACCTCGGCAACCCCGACCAGGCCTTCCAGACCGGCCAGCTTCCGGTGGACGGGGTGGGGCTGGCGCGCATGGAGTTCATCATCAGCGAGGCCATCAAGATCCATCCGATGGCGCTCGTCCACCCGGAGCGGGTCGAGGACCCCGACGCGCGCGCCCACATCGCCCGGCTGACCCGCAGCCACCCGGACGGCAGCGCCTATTTCGTGGAGCGGCTGTCCGAGGGAATCGGCACCATCGCGGCGGCTTTCCACCCGCGCCCGGTCATCGTCCGCCTGTCGGACTTCAAGACCAACGAATACGCCTCCCTCATCGGCGGGCGCTGGTTCGAGCCGGTCGAGGAGAATCCCATGCTCGGTTTCCGGGGCGCGGCGCGTTACGCCCACCCCGCCTACGAGGAGGGCTTCGCGCTGGAATGCCGGGCGCTGGCCCGTGTGCGCGCGGAGATGGGGCTGACCAACGTGCAGGTCATGGTGCCCTTCTGCCGCCGCCTGGAGGAGGCCGACCGGGTGATCGCCGCCATGGCCCGCCACGGGCTGGAACGCGGGCGCGACGGGCTGCAGATTTACGTGATGTGCGAGATCCCCAACAACGTCCTGCTGGTGGACGAGTTCGCCCGGCGCTTCGACGGCTTCTCCATCGGGTCGAACGACCTGACCCAGCTCACGCTCGGCGTGGACCGCGACAGCCCGCTCGTCGCCTTCGACTTCGACGAGCGCGATCCAGGCGTTCTGGCCTTCCTGCGCCAGGCCGTGGAGGGCGCGCGGCGCAACGGGCGGCCCTGCGGCATCTGCGGCCAAGCGCCCTCGGACTATCCGGAGATCGCCGAGTTCCTGGTGCGGCTCGGCATCGACTCCATCAGCCTGACGCCCGACAGCGTGCTGAGGACGCTGCGCGCCGTCGTGGAGCTGGAACGGGAACTCGGCCGCGCCCCGCGGGACCCTGAGACGGGAGGACCATCATGAGGCACGTCGTCGTTTTCGCGCATCCGCGCTCCGGCAGCTTCATCCGGCAGGCCGCGGGGGCCTATGTGGACGAGCTGGAGCAATGCGGGCACACGGTCGAGGTGCGCGACCTCTACACCATGGGCTTCAACCCGGTCCTCTCGGAGGAGGAACTGGCCGGCAAGGGGCCGGTGCCCGAGGACGTCCGGCGGGAGCAGGCCATCATCGCCGGGTCGCAGGCGGTCACCTTCCTGTTTCCGATCTGGTGGGCTGGAATGCCCGCCATGCTCAAGGGCTATGTGGACCGGGTCTTCACCCACGGCTTCGCCTGGGACATGCGCGGCGAGGCGATCGAGGGCAGGCTGCACGGGCGCAAGGGGCTGATCGTCACCAGCTCCGGCGCCCCGCTGGACTATCTGGAAGCGGTCGGGGAAATGCAGGCCTTCAAGGTCACGCAGGATGCCGCGATCATGGGGCTGTGCGGCATCAAGGTGGTCGAGCATGTTCATTTCGACGATCTGGGGCCGCACACCACGCCCGAGCGGATCGACGACAACATCCGCCGCATCCGCGCCGCGGTGCGCGTCCATTTCTGAACTGGTGCCGAAACGGTGGTTGGCCTCAGTCACTGCTCACAGCGCATGATCCGATGTCGAGGCGGGCGTAGGGTGTGGATGTGACGCCTCACCCAGCAGGCGAACGACCTCGGCATCATCGAGCTGGTGAAAGTCCTCGTAGAAGGCGCCGATGGCGCCGAACGGATGCGGGACCTGGAGACAGACGACCTCATCAGCTTCGTTCCGCAGTTCCGACAGGATGTCAATCGGCGCCACCGGCACCGCCAGCACCAGCCGCTTCGGGTTCGCGCGGCGCACCGACCGCAGGGCGGCGAGCATCGTCGCCCCGGTCGCGATGCCATCATCCACGAGAATGGCGGTGCGCCCGGCGACCGGCACGCGCGGACGGTCGCCGATGTACACGGCTCGCCGGCGTTCGATCTCCCGAAGCTGACGCCGCTACTCCTTTTTTATCCAGGCTTCGGGCACGAAGTCCGCAACATCCGGGTTGATAACGGTTTCGACATGGCCGCAATCGGCCACGGCACCGACGGCCAGCTCCGGCTGGAACGGCGCGCCGATCTTGCGCACGAGCACGATGTCGAGCGGCGCATGGAGTGCTCCTGCCACCTCGACCGCCACCGCGACCCCGCCGCGCGGCCGAGTCAGGACGACCGGCTTCTCGTCGCAGAGGTGTGTCAGCCGTGCGGCGAGGCCTCGGCCAGCCTCGTTCCGGTTGCGGAACCGGAAGGGAATGCCGGGGCCGCTCATCGTTGTTGATCCTGGCGTCATGCTGTCCCCCGCTTGCCACTGTTCGACGTGTTTAAGCGTCCTTTGGGGAAGCTCTCTTCACACAGGTTAAGGGCACCTCCGGCAACAGGAGGTGGGGCTACCTCCCCATCGCTTGGTCTTGGTCCGGGGGATGCTTGATCCAAGTTAACGTGCCTGAGCCGCTTTTGGTCGATAGAGGAGACGGCGCACACGCCACCGTAACAAGCAGGAGGCACTCCCATGGCCGACACGAACGTGACGGAAAATCCCAAACAGGACGAGACCTCCCGGCGGGACATCACCTCCACCGGCGCGGCGGCTCAGCAGATCGCCGCCCGCAACCGGCACCCGATCCTGGCATTGCGCGACGAATTCGACCGGTTGTTCGACGAGGCGTCGTCAATGTTCCGCTTCCCGTGGAGCCGGCGTTCGCCGTTCGATCTGGAACCGTTGCTGCGCGCGGAGTTGGAGGGCGCCGCGTTTGCGCCGCCGGCCGAGGTCGAGGAGCGGGCGGATGAGTATCGGGTGACCATGGAAATGCCCGGCATGGACGAGCAATCCGTGGACCTCAGCGTCCAGGACGACGTCCTGTCCATCAAGGCCGAGAAGAGCGAGGAAAAGGAGGAGACGGGCGCCAGCCGTTACGTCTCGGAGCGCCGCTACGGCCTGTGCGCGCGGTCGTTCCGCCTTCCCGCCAATGTGGACCGGGACCGCATCGCGGCCAGCATGAAGAACGGGGTCCTTACCATCGCCCTTCCCAAGACCGAACCGGGTCAACCGTCCAAGCGGAAGATCGACATCGCGAAGGCCTGAACGGCACGGAGTCGCGGCACGGAGTCAACGAGTGCCGGGCCACGCCGGCACTCCCTTTCCTTCACCGGTAGGTTCACCATGGGCGAGCACATCCACGAACCGCGTCCCCGCGATCAGCGTCCGCAACCGGCCCGCCGCGACCGTCTGATCCAGGAGCATGTCCATGACCCATACAAGCGGGCGGCTAAGCTGTCCGATCCGACGGTCTGTCCGCAATGCGGTGCCGTTTACCACCACGGGCGGTGGAGCTGGGGGCTGCCCGCCGTCGATGCCGTGAAGGAAGTGTGCCAAGCCTGCCACCGCGCCAACGACCGTTACCCTGCTGGCACCGTGACCCTGTCCGGCGGCTTCCTCGGCTCGCATCGCGACGAGATCCTGGCCGCCGTCCATCACCAGGAGCGCCTGGAAAAGGACGAGCACCCCCTGCACCGGATCATCGACGTCGAGGATCGCGACGGCAACGTGGTGGTGACGACCACCGACGTGCATCTGCCCCGCCGTATCGGTGAGGCCCTGCACCACGCCTATGCTGGCGACCTCGACTTCCACTACGACAAAGATGCCTACTATGTCCGCGTCGCCTGGAAGCGCGACTGAACCGGGGCCACGGCATCCCCCATCGCGACGACGGTGGCTCTCATGAGCATGACCGAAATGCCCATGCTTGTCCGCGGCTTTTACTGCGAGGGCTGGCAGCCGTCCCGCGCGCCGTACCGCGACCGCTCGCTGGAGGACTTCCTTCAGGTGGTCCGCACCGGGATGCACGGCTACTCCGAACCCGACGCCGTCCGCCTGAGCGGTGCGGTCTTCGACCTGCTGATGGCTCGCCTGTCCTACGGCGAGCTTGAGAAGGTGGTGAGCGCGTTGCCCCGCGACGTTCGGGACCTGTCGGGCATTTGCGCCTGAAGGCGAGGGAAGGGACGACCATGCCGGAGCCGGACGGATACAGGGATGGCAACAGCCTGCTGCTGACGGACTATTACCAGCTCGCCATGGTCCAGGCCTATGTCGAGCGTGGTCTGACCGACATCGCGTCGTTCGAGCTGTTCGTGCGAAAGCTGCCGCCGGGGCGGAACTTCCTGATGGCTGCCGGGCTCGAACAGGCGGTGGCTTTCCTGGAGAGCGCCCGGTTGAGCGCCGACGAGATCGCGTGGCTCCGCGCGGAGGGCCGCTTCTCGGACGCGGCCGTCGCGGCGTTGGCGGGCTTCCGCTTCACCGGGAACGTGGAGGCGCTGCCCGAAGGGACGGTCTTCTTCGCCCACGAACCGATCCTGCGGGTGACGGCACCCTTGCCGCAGGCGCAGCTCGTCGAAAGCCGCCTGATCAACCTGATCCATCTGCAGACCGTCATCGCGTCGAAAGCGGCACGGCTGGTGCTGGCGGCGCGGCACCGCCCGCTCATCGATTTCGGGCTGCGCCGCGCGCATGGAGCGGAGGCGGCGCTGCTGGCCGCGCGGGCGAGCTATCTGGCGGGGTTCGCAGGAACCGCGACGGCGCTGGCCGCCATGCGCTTCGGCATCCCCGCCGTCGGCACCATGGCCCATTCCTTCATCCAAGCCCACGCCACGGAGAGGGACGCCTTCGCCAACTTCGCACGCTCCCGCCCGCGCCGGCCCGTGCTGCTCCTGGACACCTACGATACCGAAGCGGCGGCGAGGTCGGTGGTCGCGCTGGCCCGCGATCTGGCCGCCGAGGGCATCCGAATCGACGGCGTACGGCTCGACAGCGGCGATCTGGCCGCGCTCTCCCGCCGGGTGCGAGACATCCTGGACGAGGGCGGCCTTTCCGAGACGCGCATCATCGCCAGCGGCGGCCTGGACGAGACGGGGATCGCCGACCTCCTGGACGGAGGGGCACCCATCGACAGCTTCGGTGTCGGCACCAGCCTGGGGACCTCCAGCGATGCGCCGGCGCTGGATTGCGCCTACAAACTGGTGGAGTACGCCGGCCTGCCGCGGCGCAAGCGGTCCGCCGGCAAGGCGACGTGGCCCGGACGCAAACAGATCTTTCGGCGCTACGGGCCGGATGGGCGGATCGAGGCCGACCGGCTCTCGACCATGGACAACGACGAGGAGGGCCGGCCCCTGCTGGTTCCGGTGATGCGCGGCGGTCAGCGGGTGGCGCCTCTGCCGGACCTTCAGGCGATCAGAGCCCACGCGACGGCAGAACTGGCATCCCTTCCGGAGGACCTGTCCCATCAGACGTCCGGGCGTCCTCTCCTGGTGGAGATCGCTCCGGTTCTGGAACGCCTTGCCCGGGAGGCGGACCGGCGGGTCGACACCGCGTGAAACGGAGCCACGGCCGAAGGGTCGTGGCGGAACGGATGGGGGGGTGTCATGCATTCCTGTCTGCATCTGAAATACATCGTGGAGCGGCAGCGGAAAGCGTGGACCGTGTGCATGCAGGGCGGCACCTGCGCCGGCTTCTTTCCGTCCCGGCGTGACGCTCTCAGGGCGGCGCTTGGAGATGCGGAGCGGGTGTGCGATCTCGGCCACGAGGTGGAAGTGTACGCCAGGCGTATGGACGGCAGTCTGAGACGGGTTGCGGCCCGCCCCGCCGATCAGCCATGAGCCGTGTCCGGCCAGAGGAGGCTCCCATGGGAAACGATGGCATCCTGCTGTTCGATCTGGACCCGGACTGGGGACATGGGGCGCGGATCGCCGAGGGCCTGGGGGTGCCGGCGGGCCTTCATGAGGAGCGGAGCTTCGAAGACGGTGAACTCAAGGTCCGTCCGCTGGTGGGGGTGCGCAACAGGGACGTCTACGTGGTGCAGTCCCTTCACGGCGACGCCGGGCGCAGCGTGCACGACAAGCTGTGCCGGCTGCTGTTCTTCGTCGGCGCCGTGAAGGACGCTTCCGCCGCGAGCGTGACCGTCGTTGCGCCCTATCTGGCCTACGCGCGCAAGGATCGCCGGACCAAGCCGCGCGATCCCGTGACCCTGCGCTACCTGGCCGGAATGATGGAGGCGGTCGGCGTGGACCGGGTCATCACGGTCGATGTCCACAACGAGGCGGCGTTCGAGAACGCCTTTCGCTGCCGGACGGAGCATCTGGAAGCGCGCAAGCTGTTCACGGCGCATCTGGCGTCATTGGTCGGCCAGGGGGGCGTGTCCGTGGTGTCTCCGGACGTCGGCGGGGTGAAGCGGGCCGAACGGCTCCGGGAGTCCCTGGAGCGCGCCCTGGGCCGCGACGTCGGGCTCGCCTTCATGGAGAAGACGCGGAGCGGCAGCGTGGTGCGGGGCGGGACGCTGGTCGGTGACGTCCAGGGGCGGACGGTGGCGATCCTCGACGACCTGATCAGCACCGGCACCACGATGATGCGCGCCGCCTCGGCCTGCCGCGCGGCGGGCGGAGGCCCGGTCTTCGCCCTCGCCACGCACGGGCTGTTCGTCGGCGGCGCCCCGACGGTCGTCGCGTCGCCGCTCTTCGACCATGTCGTCGTCACCGACACGCTGCCGCCGTTCCGCCTGCCGGAGAAGCTGGTGTCCCGCCGCGTGACGGTGCTGGGCACGGCGCCGCTGCTCGCGGAGGCCATCGCCCGCATCCACGGAGGCGGGTCCGTCAGCGATCTGCTGGCCGATTGATCTCCCGGTCATCGTTCCCTGGCCGTCCGGGTATGAGGTCTCGCTTCAGGATCTTCCCGATCGTCGAGGTCGGCAACGTCGTGCGGAACTCGATCCGCTGCGGCTGCTCGAAGCGTGACAGGCGATCGGCGAGGAAGGCGCGCAAATCCGCTTCCGACAGCGTGGCCCCGGACTGCGGCACGACGAAGGCGCGGATCGCCTGCCCGCGCACCGGGTCGGGCTCGCCGACCACGGCGGCATCGGCAACCTGCGGATGCCGCTTGATGACCGCCTCGACGGCACGCGGGTAGACATGCTGCCCGCCGGCGACGATCAGATCCTTCAGACGGTCCACGATGTGCAGGTAACCGTCGGCGTCGAGAAAGCCGATGTCCCCCGTGTGCAGATGGCCGCCGTCCATCGCCTGCGCGGTCGCCGGCACGTCCTGCCAATAGCCGGCCATCAGTTGCGGCCCGCTCACGCAGACCTCGCCGATGCGGCCCGGGGATTGGAGCGTGCGGCGATCGTCCAGCGAGACGATCTCGACCAGCGTGCCCGGCAGCGGCAGGCCCGCCGAGCCCGGCTTGTTGAGTCCACTGAACGGGTTGCAGGTCACCACTGGTGAGGCTTCCGTCAATCCGTAGCCTTCGGCCAGATAGGCCCCCGTGAGCTGCTGGAAGCGCTCCAGCAGAAGCGGCGGCAGGCTGTCGCCTCCCGACACGCACAGGCGCAGCGACGACAGATCGTAGCGACTCAGACGAGGAAAGGCGGCAATGGCCTGGAACAGGCGCGGCACGCCGCTGAGAATGGTCGGGCGTTTGCGCTGGATGGTGTCCAGAATCTCGCGCACGTCCACGCGCGGCAGCAGGATCAGCTCCGCCCCCAGCGCCAGGGCGAAGTTCATTACGCCGGTCATGCCGAACACATGGAAGAAGGGCAACACCGCCAGCACCCGTTCGCGGCCCGGTTCGGCGCCGGTGAACCAACGGCGGCACTGGATGGTGTTGGCGTACAGGCCTGCATGGGTCAGGAGGGTCCCCTTGGGAACGCCGGTGGTGCCGCCCGTGTATTGCAGCACCGCGGGGTCGGCGCGCGGCTGCACCGCCACCGGCCGAGGCGCGCCACGGTCGGCGAGCAAACGGCGGAAGCACACATGCCGGTCGTCCCGGGGGATGCGGGCGACATCCCGATGTTTGAGCAGCCGATAGGCCCAGTTCCTTGGAAATGGCAGGGCGTCGGCCATGCGCGCCACGACGACCGTTCGAAGCCGGCCCGGCCATCCCAGCGCGTCGAGCTTGGCGCGGAACGGGACGAGGTCCAGCGTGATCAGAACCTCGGTCCCGGAATGTTCGATCTGATCGGCCAACTCGGCGATGGAGGCGAGCGGGTTGAGGTTCACGACAACGCCGCCGGCCTTCAGGATGGCGTGAAACGCGATCACCGAATAGGGACAGTTCGGCAGCAGAAGGGCCACCTTGCCTCCCTTTTCGACGCCCAGGTCCTGAAGCCCGCGCGCGGCGCGGTCGATCAGGCCGCTGGTTTGTCGGTAGGTGATCCGCTTTCCATAGAAGTCGAGGCAGACGGTGTCGGGAAAGGCGGCGCAGGCCTCCTCCACCAGCCGGTGCAGCGGCTGCTCGGGGATGGGGGTGCGCCAGTCGAGCCCGGCCGGATAGGACGCTTCCCAGGGCTGACATCCGTTTGTCGGCGGTTCCGTCGCGCTGTCCATGGCGTGCCCCTGCGTTGATGGGAACCATCGGAAACCCGGTGCGGGTGCGTTTTGGCGGACGTCACATCATGTCGCCCGCCCCCGTCTCCGCTTCGAAGGGGTTGATGCCCGGCCGTCCCGGCCGCCCCGCCACGCAGTCGAGCAGGGCTGGAATGGCCTTGCTCGTCCCGCTCAGCAGGATGGATACCGTGCTGCGCCGTCCGTGGACGGACAGGCTCGATCCGCGCATCAGGGCATCGAGCAGGTCGCGCGTCAACGGCAGGCCCAGGTTGAAGATGTCCGGCACCGGGACCTCGACGATGCCTTGCCCGGTCCAGCGCCGGTCGATGCTGACGACGGCGTCATAGACGGCGCCGACCGACAAGGCGAAGTCCGCGCGGAAGACATGCAGCCGGAACGTCCTGAAATCGCCGGTGACCGACATTGCGATGGCGGCATCGATCTCCGGGCGTCCGCCGATCCGGTATTCCGACAGGAGCAGGCAATAGCCCGCGCCATCGCGTTCCAGTCGCCAGCCCACCACCCGGTCCTTGCCGTAGGCCAGTTCCGGAGCAAAGCCGGTCGTGGCGATCAACAGCGCGAGCGTGCACCATAGGGATCTACGCTCCATTGTCGGAAGCTCCTAGGCCTCGGGCTTGCGCAGAAAGGCGATCTTCGCGTCCAGAGGGACGCGGGCCTCCCCCGTCTCCTGTGGCGCGGCGATGGTGTGCGGGTCCGCCACGGCTCAATGCACCATCAGCACCGGCCGATCGGCGGTTTCCAGCACATGGTGCGTGGCGCCTCCCAAGGCTTGTTCGAACACGCGGGCGTGGCCGTAAGCCCCCATGACGAGGAGATCCGCCTCCACCGCGCGGGCCTGGGCGAGAATCGCTCCGGGCGCTTCGAACTCGGCGGCGAAATTGATCCGCGCGTCCGCTTGGATGCGGTGCGCCTCCAGATAGGCCAGGGCGCGGCGGTCGGGCGCGTCGTCGTACCCCGGCGGGTGCACGGAGAGCAGGATGGTTTCCTTGGCGTGACGCAGGAATGGCAGCGCGCCGTGCAAGGCGCGGCCGGCCTCGCGGCGCTCGTTCCACGCAACGAGCACGCGTTGCGGCCGGAACGTTTCCTCCGGCCCCGGCGGGACGATCAGCAGCGGCGCGCTGGCGCTCAGCACCAGTTGGGCGAGCGCGCGTGGCGACAGTCCGCCCTTGCCTTTCGGGTCTCCATCACCGCGGCCGGCGACGATCAGGTCGGCGTAACGGCTGTGGAAGGCCAGCCGCTCGGGCAGGAAGCCGTGATCGGCGATCCAGTCGCCTTTCAGGCAGGCGGCGCTGCACCGGGCGATGAAGCTCTGTTCCGCTTCGGCCGAGGGCTGATCGGGAACCGGTGGATCGGGCATCGGTGGGATGGCGACCGGTGCCGCGATGTACCAGGGCAGGGCGGTCTCGGCCGGACAATGGAGGCCGACGAGGCGCGCGCCCATCAGGCGCGCCACCGCGATGGCCGTCGAAAGGCCGGCGCTCGTGTGCAGATCCCGGGCGAACGGCACGAGGATCGTCTTGATGTCCATGATGACCTCCCGGTCTTGCCCGCATCGGTATGCCCGTCGCCGAAGCGTCAATGGGACATCAGCACCGGGACGGTCATACGGTCGAGGATCGAGCGCGTCGCTCCGCCGAGCACCCATTCGCGGGCGCGGGAGTGACCATAGGCACCCATGACCAGCAGATCCGCATCGTGGTCGAACATCCAGTTCAACGCCACATCCGCCACGTCGCTGCCCTCCGACGACAGGGAGGCCACCTCCACCGTCACGCCGTGGCGGGCCAACAGGGTGCCGATGTCCGCCCCCGGCAACGCGCCGTGACCGCTTGGCGTGGATGCCGCGTCGACCACCAGCACCGTGACCGATGTCGCCTTTTCGAGCATGGGCATGGCATCGGCGACCGCGCGCGCCGCCGCCCGGCCCGCGTCCCAGGCCACCACGATCCGTTTCCCGATGGTGGGGCGGAGGCCGGCTTGGGGAACCAGCAGCACCGGCCGCCCGCAGGACATCACCACCGTTTCGATCTCCAGGCGGCCGACGAGCGCCGAATGGCCGGGCCGCGCCTGGCCGAGGACCAGAAGGTCCGCGTAGCGGGCGTTCAGGGCCAGAGCCCTGTCGATCGCCGTGTCATCGCACTTGCAGATCCGCCGTTCCGCCACGCACCGCTGCCGGTCGAGCAAGGCGTCGATCCTGGCGACCGTGCGCTCCGTCTCCTCCGCCGCGGACCGGTTGAGCGTCTCGGTCACGAATTGCGGAACGCCGCCGTCGATGGACATGGGAATGCGCGGCCGAATGTCGAGCACGAGGCCGGTCAGGTGCGCCGTATGCTGCTCCGCCAGGCGCATGGCCGCTTCGACCCGTGCCGCGCCGGCCGGGCAATCATCGAACTGGACGAGAATTTCCCGGTAGGACATGGCCGCGTCTCCTGGTCGTGTGAAGGGGCGTTGTCGCCCGACGAGCATCGTGAGACAGCATTGGCACGTATGAGGATCGCGACATTAACCTGGATAAAGACGGGAACCTGGATAAAGACGGGGGCGGCGCGGACGCCGGGACCGTCACGGCGACCGTCCGCACCGAAAGGAATTCATGGCTCCAGCACGTAGCGGCCCGGAGCCGGCCCCAGGGGTGGGTAGCCCCGTTCAGGTTCGCCAAAGGTCGGTGGGGGCGGATGCTTGGACGAGGATCGGCGCATCAACCAATCGGTCCATGCCGGCCACCAGGAGCCGGAGCGCAGCGGTGCCGTCGCGATCCAGGTGTCGGGATCGGTGTAGCGGGCGTCGGCCTCGCGTTCCGTGAGGCGGAAGTGGATTTTGGGGTTGTCGGGCCCCGCGATGATGCCGGTTTTGTGTCCGTGCATGGTCCAGTCGGCGAAGGCGAGCGCCAAGGTCGCCGGAGAAACCGACAGTGTGAATCGGCTCTGCCAAGCGTGCACGAGGTGGTCAATCAACTCACCGCGGATCGGCAGGTAGGGAAAGCTGTAGGCGGGGCTTCGGCGGGCGGTGGCGCGGCTGCGGGCCGGCGGGCTGGGAAAAGCCCCGTCCTGAGGCCCCGGCGCGGCTGCGAGCCGGGGCGGTGCGCCGCCCTTGGCGGTCCGCAAGTCGTCCCTGTCAGGCGATTGTGTGGTGACCATCGCCCTCTCCCTTGCGCACCGCTTCCTCGTTCTCGTGATGGCGGACGTAATGCGCCAGAACGATCTTCAGGATACCGGCGCGCTTCATGTCCCGGCAGGCCATGGCATGGGCAATGTCATCCTCGATCATGCGGCGGATGGTGCGTTGTCCCTCCGGGGTCTGGTCGAGGTAGGAGCCGAGTTCCGCGGCGACGATCTCCGGCAAATGCTCATGCTCGGCGATGGCGTCGATCTCCTCGCGGGTCAGCCCACTCAGCCCGATGCAGTCCTCGATCGTGATCATCATGACGGCCTCCCTGGTCACGGGTGTGACTGCAGTCTGGCCGGATCGAACCGCGTGGACCTTAACCCAGGTTAGCAAGCCCCGGCTTCAATCGGTGTGTCCTGCGTCTCCGATGTGAAGGGTCAGCCGCAAACTGGTTTGCGGCGAGGTTGTCCACACCGACTCCGCGCCAACCTGCTCGGCCAGCATGGTGATCAATTCGAGGCCGGAGGACCGTACCCGCTCCGGCGGCAGGCCAACGCCGTTGTCGGACAGCCTCAGATGGATCTTCCCTGGCTTCGTCACGAGTAAGGCGAGGGTGATCGTCCCGCTTCCCTGTGGGAACGCATGCTTGGCACTGTTGGTGATGAACTCGTTGGCGATCAGCCCGAGTGAGACGGCGGTGTTGTGGTCGACATACACATGGTCGACGCTGGCTCGCAGCGCGATGCCACCGGCAAGGCCGCGTCCATGAAGGGCTACGGCGTTGGCGCACAATTCCACAAGATAGTCTCCCAACTCCACGACGCCGACCTGGCTGGCCTCATACATGCGCGAATGGACGAGGCGAAGCGCCTCGACCCGTCCCTGAAGTTCTTCCAGGATGCGGATGGTTTCTTCGCACTTGGCTTGGCCGCCTTCCAACGCAAGCAGGCTCAGGATCGCCTGGAGGTCGTTCTTGACCCGGTGCTGAAGTTCGCGCATCGACATGATCCGCTGGTCTTCCGCCCGGCGCAGGAGCACGCTGGTGTTCCGCATCGTGTCGTAGACCGAGGCCAATTCCTCCAGGTTGGTCGGCGGCGGCGGCGGCAACGCCGCTCCGGGTGTCTGCAACGCTGCCGCAACCTGCGCCAGCCCGGTCACCGACCTGGACAGCCGACGGGCGTAGCGCAGCACCAGGAGGGAGGCGCAGCCGAGCGCAAGGGCACTGATGGGGGCCGCCGACCACAGCGATCGCCGCAGGGGCTCCTCGAACACGGAGGCCGGCGCGGCGAACGCGACCGTCCATCCCGACACCTTTGAACGCGAGAAAACGAGCTCCAACGGCTCTCCCTCCAGAGCGGGGCCGGTTGCCTGCCCGGTCGGCGCCGTCTGGATCGCCTTTTGAACCCACCCGGGGGCTGGTTTGCCGACGAACCGTTCGGCAGCGCGCGTTCGCGCGACGACCACCCCGTTCCGGTCGATGATCCCAGCCACCCAACCGTCGGAGATCGGCTGCTCGCGAAGGAGGGTTTCCCATTTCGAGGTCGTCACCACCGCGATGAGTGCGTAACGCTTGCCTTCCTTTGCCTGAATGGGCATCAGGACGGCGCCGACATGCTCGTTGGCGATGGGTCCGTACAACAGGCCGGAAATCTGCGGTTGTCCGGTGGTCGTCGCCTTGGCCAACTCGGGGCTGATGTCGGCAACCGTCGGCACGGGCGTTCCGTATGGAACTTTGGTGCTGAACACCACGCTTCCATCGGCATCGCGAAGCGTTATGTGCGACCAGTGGGAATGCTTGTCCTTGACCGCCTGAGCGACGCGATAAAGCCGTTCCGGATCGCCATCCACGACCATCGTCGCGGCAAGCCCCTCCAGGGCCGAGGTGGTGACGAGCAGTTGCTGATCGAGAGCCGCCGCGATGGCGCGGACCGTGATGGCCATCTCGGCGGCGGCAAACCGGCGCTGTGTTGCCAGATTCCAGGCGACCAAGCTGACGGCAATGACCGCCATGGCCGCCAAGGCCGTGACCACGACGCTGAGAAGATGGCGGCTGATGTTCCGTCGCGCCAAACCTATGGGAGGTGGAGAGTTCGGCGAGATGCTGGCTAAGAGTTGCATTGCCAAACCTCTTGGTCATCAAAAAGTTGCCGTTAATATTTTAAATGCTATACTATTTATACTCTTCCTGACAAGGTATGCAATAATTTCATAATCCAGAACATTGTTGTTTGTTCATGATTTGTCATAACATGAATCATGTATTTCGTGATAGTTCTTCTTATTATATCTGGCATTGATGATGCTACTAATTGCGTATGCTGCAAACGGTATGATGGAGTCTCGTCGGCCTATTTTGCGGTTATGTTTTGTCTCATTAGAATAGCCGTGTCGGATGGTGATCCAGATCAAGTCAATCAGCGGCACAATGAGGGACTGTTGCCGTGATGAGCCCAAGCGTTGAAAGATCGGCGGCGAAAAACCCGTGGCTGCGCCTCAGCCCCAACCGAGTTTTCGAAGCCACTTTTTCCTGATGAGGGCGGTGCTCAAGCTTAACCCCGTGCATTGCACAGGAGGCGGCCATGATGCCAACCGGTGACCTTGCGGAAGTCGATCATCTCCATGCCGAACTCATGAACGCGATTGCCTTGGCCCTGGCGAGCGGCAGGCATCGCGATCAGGATTTGCTGTTTCTCTTTCAATGGGTACACGAGGTGGGACAGGCCGAAGCAATGGACCGCGTCCGGTCCGTTGCAAGCGAGGCGCCGGACCGGACAATGGAGATGGACTGCCAGAGCGTGTTGCGGTCACTCGTCTGCACGCCGGCACACACGCCTCTCGGGATCGCCGCGAAGCTGGCGGTCGCATGCGCGATGTTCGATGCTTTCAAAGTGGCTCAGGAGGCGCCGGGAGGTCCTGTGGCGCCCCATGTCATTCTGTCCGCTTTTTTCGACGCCATGGCCCAGGCTCAGCTGCTTCCGCTGGAGCGGCCAAGCCTTTCGCACTGACTCCAGGCTGAGGAGGCGGTCATGCAATCAGACTGCCAAGCGTGCCCGCTGCGACGTGACGGGTTGTGTGCAAGCGTTGCGGATGAACAGTTGCCCAGCTGGGCGGCGATCAAACGCCCGGTCCGCACCATCCGTGCCGGCGCCAGTTTGTTTGTCGAAGGTGACGAAAACGAGATGGTCTACATCGTTCGCCGTGGCTGGGCGCTGGCGTCCATGATGCACGAGAACGGTCGGCGCCAAGTGCTGCGTTTCGTCATGCCGGGAAACCTGATCGGTTTCGAGCGGGCTCCCGACGGTGGCATGCCCTGCACGGTTGAAGCGCTCACCGATCTGATCGTCTGTCCGATGCCACGCCATTCCCTGATGCGCTTTTGCCAACAGGTGCCGAACGTTGCCTTGCGGATGGCATCCTTGCTCGCTGCCGAAACGATCTCTGATTGGCGGCTCCTGGGCGGGCTCGGCACCCGCACCGCCACGGAGCGGATTGCCCGGCTTCTCCTTGCCCTTTACAATCGGCAACGGCAAAGAACCGCACCGGACATTTCGGACGTGACGCTGCCGATCAGTCAGGTTCTCATTGCCGATGCCACAGGGCTGACACCGGTCCACGTCTGTCGGACGCTCAAGGAGATGCGTACGGCTGGGCTGCTGTCCTTTGCGAAAGGCCACCTGCGTGTGCTCGATTGGATGCGGCTCACTGAACTGGCCGAGATGAACGACGCCACGGCACCTCAGCCACTGGCCAAGCAGGACGTGTCGTTGCCACTCACCAATCCACGGGACCGCGGTCGATTGCCACAAGATTTCCGGGAACCCTTCTTGGACGCGCCTGGGGCGAGCGGAAGTCAGGTTATGGAGCTTCCCAGTCGATCCGCACCGGATTGACTCTGTCATCAGTAATTCTTAATCGACTTCGGCCGTTGATTTAAATGCTGTATGGCAAGGACCGGGAGAGCAATTCTGAATTCGAACGGGTGCCAGCAGCGACAGCACAGCGCAATGCTGCGTCGACAAACGTGGCAGGCCGTCAATTCCACCGCCAGGGCAGACTTGAATCGGAACCGCGGCAACATGTGGAGCAGCGTTGTGTGGTCGACATGAGGGGCGCACAGCGGGAGGACGCCATCTCAGACGGTCAGCACCGCCGCTCCGGTGACGGTCCCGCAGCGCAGCGCTTCCACAGCTTCATCGGCCTGGGCGAGGCGAAAGGGCGTTGTGCGGGTCCGTACGGGGATGCGGGGCGCAAGGGCCAGGAACTCCTCCCCGTCCCGGCGGGTGAGATTGGCGACGGAGCGGATCACCCGCTCACCCCATAGGATGTCATAGGGGAAGGAGGGTCTGTCGCTCATGTGGATGCCGGCGCAGACGACGGTGCCCCCCTTCACCACCGCCCGCAGCGCCGTTGGAATCAGCGCGCCGACAGGGGCGAAGAGAATGGCGGCATCCAGAGGCTCCGGAGGGGGCTCTCCAGACCCGCCGGCCCATGCCGCGCCAAGATCACGGGCCAGGGCCTGTGCAGCCTCATCCCCAGTCCGCGTGAAAGCGAAAACCCGCTGACCCCGGTGCCGGGCAATCCGGATGACGATGTGCGCAGCGGCCCCGAAGCCGTATAGACCCAGGCGTTCCACCTCCCCGACGGCCCGGAGGGCGCGGTAACCGATCATGCCAGCGCACATCAGCGGTGCCGCTTCGATGTCCGTGTAGAATCGGTCGACAGGAAAGGCGTAGCGAGCGTCGGCAACCGCCATCTCGGCGTAGCCGCCGTCGATCTGATAGCCGGTGTAGCGCGCGGTCGCACAGGTTCTCGCGTCCCGAGCGGCAATAGACGCATTCGCCGCAACTCCAGCCGAGCCAGGCGATGCCCACGCGGTCCCCAAGATGAAGGCGCTCCACGCCTGGCCCGGTTTCGAGGATGCTCCCGAAGATCTCATGGCCGGGAATAAGTGGCCGTTTGTGATGTGGCAACTCGCCGTCCATGACGTGCAGGTCGGTTCGGCACACCGCGCAGGCGTGCACAGTGATCAGGATTTGGCCCGGTCCTGGTTCTGGATCGCAGCGAGGCGGGAATCAGCGATGCGCGCGGCTGCGGCAGGATCATCGCTCTCATGCTCAGCCCTCCATGTGAAGGTCTGCTTCACGATCGTTCTGGACGTTGGCGGCCTCCTGCGACCTTGATCCAGGCCCGCCGCGCGGAGTGGTTGGGCTCGCGTTAGCGCGACATCCCTTGCAGATAGGCGATAACGTCATCGATCTCCGAGCGTGAAAGGTGCAGGTCCGGCATCGGCGGGTGAGGAAAGGTCAGCCATTGCCGCAACCAATTCGGACTGCGATTCGGATCGCGCGCGATGCTGGCCAATGTCGGAACCGCGTCGGTGCCGCGCACGACATGGCTGTCCGCATTGCTGTCCGAAGTCAGGTGGCAGGCGGCGCACCAACGCTCGGCGATGCTTCTGCCCGCTTCCGCGTCCGCCGCCTGTGTCACGTCCGCCATGGCGAAAAACGTCATCAACACCCCCGCGCATAGCCCCGTCTTCATTGCAAGTCTTTCTTTAGGGACATCAGGTACGCGACGACATCGTCGGTTTCTTCCATGGACAGACGGATGTTCGGCATGACTGGGTGGGATGTCCGCAGGTAGCTGCGCAGGGCCATTTCGGTCACCCCTGGATCGCGCATTCGCTCCACCAGGTCGGGCGCAGCAAGCTCCTCCTGCATGGGGGGCGGCTTGGCCGTTGGCGGTTGCGACACGCGGTGGCACTCACCGCAGACCTCCTCGGCCAAGTGGCGCCCGAAGCCGATGCTGCCTGGTCCATCGGACGCGGCGTGCGCGGACGCGGCAACAATCGACGAAACGATGATTGCTCCGACCGCTAGGCTGGGCAGTCGGCACGGAGTGTCGACCATGTCAGGCCTCCCTGTGCCACTGGGCTGGTGCAATTTGTAAAGCGTCTTGTGCAGAAACGGCCGCCCGCCCGAAGCCGGCGGCAAGCCGCAAAGGTTCTGCGATGATCAGCTGCATGCTATGGCTGGGACGCTCAGGAAGTCCACTCTTCGTACGAGGTACATGGCTGCCCGCGCCGTATCTTCGCCGAACGCCTGCCCATCGCCGCTCTTGCTCAGTTCTGCGTCGCGATCCTGCAGATCGAACAGTCCAGGTTGCCCGGCCATGCTTCCGTCCTCCCTCGCCTTCAGGACACACGAACGGCTTTGTCACGTGAACTGAACCATCGCACCGGAAGCCCGGAGCCCCTGACGGGTTCATGCCGCGGCGGTCGCGGCCTGCCAATCGGTCATCGCCTGCACCCGGACGGTGCGCAAGGTGCGGCGGGAAACCAAGTGGCGCTATAGGTTGAAGGTGTTGCAGGCGGCGTGCATCGCGACGAAGCGCTGGGCGGACCCGGGTGATTTGAACCGCTGCATCTTGCGTTCGCAGCGACGCAGCGGCTGGTGCGAGACCTCGGCCCGGTTGTTTTTGCGGCGGCCCTGCTCGTGGCGGGCCGATAGGCAAATCTCATGGAAGGCGGCTTCATAGAACCGTAGCTCACCGGTGGTGACCTGGGTGGGTGCGAATCCGTATTCCTTGAGCCGCTTGCGTATTGGAGCGGCCCCCGGAGGCTCGCCGATGAGGGGGGTGCTGTCGACGTGACCCGACGGGGCTGGAGAGTTGCGGGGGTGAACCAAGAATTTTCCGGAAATTCGGCAGATTTCCGCAACAATTAAGGGAAAAATCTAATAATTCCGGATACAAATGCGGAATTTTGCCCGCTAACCTTGCCTATGGGACCGGTGCATCAGACGCACCCATAATCAAAGAACAGGGGGCATTTCATGATTTCTTCGATCAAGAGGATCGGCTTTACGCTTGCTATGACTTTGTTGTGCGGAACGTATGTTTTTTCCGCCCAGGCCGAGCCGGTTTCCATCGGCGCGGTGATTCCTCTGTCCGGCGCCAGCGCCACCATCGGCGCCGACCAGCTCCGCGGCATCGAGATCGCGACGGAGGAGGTGAACGCCAACGGCGGCGTGCTCGGCCAGCCGCTGAAGGTGATCGTGGAGGACTCCGGCGGGCGCCCGCCCTCCGCGCTCGACGCCGCGCGCAAGCTGGTGACGGTCAACAACGTGCCGCTGGTGATCGGCGAATATTCGTCGGGCAACACCCTGCCCATCGGCCAGTATCTGGTGCAGCAAAAGCGCATCCACCTGAACCCGGCCAGCACCAGCGGCCTGCTGCGCGACCTGGGCGAGGGGCATTTCAGCTTGGTCGGCCTCGACCATGTGACCACGAAGTTCGCCGCCGACGACATCATGGCCCAAGGCTGGCGCAAGGCGGTCATCATCGCCCCCAACAACGCCTTCGGCCAGGGCGTGATCGAACAGTTCACCAAGCATTTCAAGGCGGTGGGCGGTCAGGTGCTGGCCTCCATCGCCTATCCGGAGGGGCAGACCACCTACCGGCGCGAACTCCAACAGCTCGCCCAGGCCAAGCCGGACGTGTTCGTCTACTCCGCCTACAGCCGCGAGGGTGCCGTCATCAACCGCGAGGCGTCCGAGCTGGGCCTGAACGAGACGCCCTGGTACGGCTATCTCTTGTCCATGTCCACCGCCGACAGCGACCCGAAGACCAAGCAGGGCCAGTACGGGCTCGAGGTCAACTACATCGGCCCGAACGGCGGCGCCTACCAGGACGCCTACAAGAAGAAGTACGGCGAGGACTTCCGCACGACCTGGAACGGTTACACCTACGACGCCGTGAAGATCGCCGCCGCCGCCATCAACAAGGCGGGCAGCACCGACCCGGCCGCCATCGGCGCGGCGCTGAAGGAGCTGGGCAAGGGCTATGAAGGCGCCACCGGCCAGATCACCTTCGACGCGAACCGGATGCGCGACAGCCAGCCCTATCTGAAGATGAAGGTGGACAACGGCAAGCTCGTGCTCCGCTGAGCGCGCCGGGGCCGGGCGCCGCGGCGTCCGGCCCCCGACCGGATCGCACGAGGGGTCTTCTCACGATGGTACAATTCTTTTCCGACGTCCTCATCCGGACCGTCGATCTCGCCCTCATCGCGGTGGGGCTGAGCTGCGTCTACTCCCTCATCCGCTTCCCCAACATCGCGCTCGTCCAATACGCGGTCGCCGGGTCCTTCCTGGCGCTGCTGCTGCAAGGCACCGGGTTGCCGCTGCCGGTGGCCGGGCTGCTCGCCTGCCTGCTGGTCGGCGGCCTCGCCGTGCTGCTGAACGTGACGGTGTTCGAACGGCTGCTCGCCTCCGGCTCGGCCATCGCCATGGTTGGATCGCTGGCCGTCACGATGATCCTGTCGGCAGTCTTCCTGGTGGTCTTCGGGCCGGACTCCCGTCGTTTCGACCTGAACAGCCACCCGGTCATCCGTGTTCTGGACGCCCGGCTGACGGTTCACCAGCTCACCGCCGTCGGACTGACCGCCGGGGCCGTGATCGTTCTGGCGCTGCTGCTGTTCCGCACCACGCTGGGCCGCTCCATGCGGGCGACGGCGACCAACCGGGTGCTGGCCGCCGCCACCGGAATCGACGCGCGCCTCATCACCAACACGGTGGTCTTCCTCAGCGGCGTCCTGGCCGCGCTGGGCGGCATCGGGCTGGCGCTGAAGGGCGAGATGAACATCCAGCTCGGCATGGACGTGCTGCTGCCGGTCTTCGCCGCGGCCATCCTGGGGGGTCTGGGCAACACGCTGGGCGCGGTGGCCGGGGCGGTCATCATCGCCACGGCGGAGACGCTGGTCACCAACGTCAACCTCGGCCCGCTGGTGGGAGAGCCGCTTCTGTTCCTGCCGGCCAGCTACGCCACGGCGATGTCCTTCCTGATCCTGGTCGCCGCCCTGCTGGTCCGCCCCCACGGCCTGTTCGTCAGCGAGGTGAAGCGTGTTTGAGTTCCTGATCCACGTCTCCACCATGGCCTGCCTGTTCGGGTTGCTGGCGCTCAGCCTCAACCTCCAGGTCGGCTTCGCCGGTCTGGTGAATTTCGGCCACATCGCCCTGTTCGGCTGCGGCACCTACGGTGCGGCCATCGCCTTCGCCAACCAGTGGGGCCCGGTGGCCGGGCTGCTGCTGGGCGGTGCTGCTGCGGCGCTGCTCGCGCTGGCCTTCGCGCGGTTGGGGCGCAATCTGGGCGCGGACTATTGGGGCATCGCCACCCTGTCCATCGCCGAGATCCTGCGCACCTTCGCCACCAACGAGCAATGGCTGACCGGCGGCGCGCAAGGCATCCACGGGCTGCCGATGCTGTTCGGCTCCCTGCCGGCGCCCTGGGGGCCGCTGGCCACGCTGGCGCTGTGCGCCGTTCTGCTGGCGGCCTGCTGGGCGCTGTGCCAGCGCCTCGTCAACGGGCGCTACGGGCTGGCGTTGAAGCTGCTGCGGGAGGAGCCGCAACTGGCCTCATCGCTCGGCTACGACCTCGCGGCGCTGCGCCGCACGCCGCTGGTCATCAGCGGGCTGATCGCCGCCATCGCCGGCTTCCTGTTCGCCCATTACGCCACCTTCGTGGGGCCGGACCAGCTCTACAGCGCCGAGACCTTCCTGATCTGGTCCATGCTGATCGTCGGCGGGCTGGGCAACAATCTGGGGGCGGTGGCCGGAGCCTTCCTCATGCAGTTCCTGCTGGCCTACGTGCCCTTCGTGAAGGACGCGCTGGGCCTGCCGTCGGAGTTCGTGGCGGCGATGCGGCTGACCCTGGTCGGCGGCGGTCTGCTGGCCTTCCTCCTCTGGCGCACCCAGGGCCTGATCCCCGAGCGCATCGGAGGGCGCCATGCTTGAGACGATCCTGTCCACTGAATCCATCCGGAAATCCTTCGGCGCCCATTGCGTGCTGGACGGCGTGTCGCTGTCGGTCCGCAAGGGGGAGATCGTCGGGCTGCTCGGCCCCAACGGCTCGGGCAAGAGCACGCTGCTGAACATCCTCTCGGGCTTCACGCCCAGCGACGGCGGCGCGGTCAATGTGGACGGCCACGACGTGACCGGCCTTCCGCCTCACGCCATCGCCCGGCTGGGACTGGTGCGGACCTTCCAGTTGCCGTCGATGCCGCACCGCATGACCGTGCGGGAGGTGCTCCAGGCCGGTTGCCGGCGCGAGGCGGGCCTGGGCGGCGCGCTGCGGCGCTGGCGCTACGACGCCGAGGTGGCGCGGCTGCTCGACCAGTTCCTGCTGACCCGCGTGCAGGACCAGCCGGCCAGCGCCCTGTCCGGCGGGCAAAAGAAGCTGCTGTCCATCGCCACGGCGCTGCGCAGCCGCCCCAAGCTGCTGTGCCTGGACGAGCCGACGGCGGGCGTCCACCCCAACCTGCGCAGCCGCATGGTGGAACTGCTGAAGGCGGTCAACGCCCAGGGCGTGACCATCCTGGTCGTCGAGCACGACATGGAGTTCATCCGCGAGCTGTGCGGCCGCTGCGTCGTTCTGGACCGTGGCGCGCTGATCGCCGACTGCGCCCCGCGGGAGCTGGTGGAGAACCCGCGGGTGGTCGAGGCCTATCTCGGCAAGGCCGTGGAGAAGGGGAAGCTGACGGCATGATCGATGTATCCAACGTGCGGGCCGGCTATGGCGACGGCGCCGACATCCTGAACGGCATCTCCCTGCACGCCGCGGGAGGCGAGATCGTCACCATCCTGGGGCCGAACGGCTGCGGCAAGTCCACGCTGCTGAAATGCATCGCCGGATTCCTGGCCCCGCGCGCCGGCACCATCGCAATCGACGGCGAGGACGTCGGCGCGGTGCCGGTCCACCGCAAGGTGCGCGGCTACGGCGTCGGCTTCGTGCCGCAGACGGACAACGTCTTCGCGACGCTGAGCGTGTCGGAGAACATCCGCCTGGGCGCCCGCCACCTGCCGCGGGCGGAGCGGGAGGACCGCTTCGACGCGCTGATGCGCCAGTACCCGACCCTGGCCGCCAAGCAGAACCGCAAGGCGTCGGCCCTGTCGGGCGGCGAGCGGCAGATCCTGTCGCTGGCGCGGGCGCTGATCGCCGGGCCGAAGATCCTGCTGCTGGACGAACCCTCCGCCGGCCTGTCGCCGCTGATGATGCACGAGGTGTTCGACGCCATCGCGGGCATCCGCGACGACACCGGCATGTGCATCGTCATGGTCGAGCAGAACGCCTTCGAGGCGCTGGGCATCGCCGACCGCGCCTATGTGCTGACTCTCGGCACGGTGGCGATGGAGGGCTGTGCCCGCGATCTGCTGGCCGACCCGTCGATGCGGGAGCTGTATCTGGGCGGCAGCGTCGCCGGCTGACGAAACGGGAAGGGCGCGCCGTGGCCGTCAGAGCGGCAGCGGCGCGTCGTTCTTGACCTCCTCCATCACCGCGTAGGTGCGGGTTTCCCGGACGCCGGGCAGCGGCAGCAGAACGTCGCCCAGGAAGCGCCGGTAGGCGGCCATGTCGGCCACGCGGGTCTTCACCAGATAATCGAACCCACCGGCCACCATGTGGCATTCCAGCACTTCCGGCGCGCGGCGGATGGCCTGGGCGAAGCGGTCGAACACGTCGGGCGTGGTCTTGTCCAGCAGCACCTCGACGAAGACGAGGAGTCCGAAGCCCAGCCTCTGGGGCGCCAGACGAGCGCCGAATCCTTCGATGTAGCCGTCTTTCTGCAGGCGCTTGAGCCGCTCGCCGGTCGTGGTGGGCGACAGGCCGATGCGCTCTGCCAGTTCGACCGCGGCGATCCGCCCTTCGACCTGGAGGACCGACAGAATGCGGCGGTCGATCTTGTCAATGTCCGACATGCTCAATTTCCCGATACACTGTGTCGTATATTATATCGTATACTTTATGAGGTGAAGGGCAATCCGCGGTGGTTGCGGCAAAAGTCCGGGAGGGATGCGGCGGGTGCCGCTCCCTCCCGGACATTCTCGCCTGGGCACGGTTCAGGGGAACAGGCCGCGGGTCTTCTTGGCGTCGCGGACCTTGGACACGCCGATGGCCATGGCGGCGACGCGGGTGGACACGCGCTCGCGCGCGGCGCGTTCGGTGACCTGATGGAACACGCGGTCGAGATGGCCGTACAGCCGCCCGATCACTTCGTCCCGGCCCCAGAAGAACTGCTGGAGATCCTGCACCCACTCGAAATAGCTGACGATCACGCCGCCCGAGTTGCACAGGATGTCGGGGATGACGAACAGGTCGTCGCCGCGCTCGGCCAGGATGCGGTCGGCCTCCGGGGTGGTCGGGCCGTTGGCGCCTTCGGCCAGGATGCGGCAGCGCAGGCGGGCGGCGTTCCGCTCCGTGATGACCCGTTCCATGGCCGCCGGCACCAGCACGTCGCAGGGCTGGAGCAGCAATTCCTCCCGGTCGATGCGCAATTCGTTCGAATAGCCGGCCAGCATGCCGTGTGCGGCGACGCGGCGGAGCAGATCCGGAACGTTCAGCCCCCGCGGGTCGAAATAGGCGGCCGTGTGGTCGCTGACGCCGAGGACGCGCACCCCTCGGGCGTGAAGCTCCTCCATCGCGACTCCGCCGACGTTGCCGAAGCCCTGCACGATGGCCGTCTCCGTGCACCAACGCCCATCGGCATGGGACCATGGATGCGGATGGCGCATAAGACGCGCCGGAACTCCAGCGCCGCCTGATCGCCATGCGTTTATCCCAATTATTCTGAACCAAAATAGGGGTGATCAAACCCACTTACGGAAGAACCGGCAAGCCCCTTTCCTTTGCATCGCGAACCTTTGTGTTGCGATACCCTTCTTGTTAGGCGCGTGGCGACTTGAAAGGTTCTTCCATGACCACTTGGACCCCCGATCCCAGCTTCTATCCGTCCCCACGCATGGCGATGCAGGCTCCCCCGGAGCGGCTGGCCTATGTGGCGATGTTGAACACGGACACCACCGCCCGCCCGGATGCCCTCGGTGTCGTTGACGTCGATCCCGGCTCTTCGGGTTACGGCCGGATCATCAGCCGCCTCGACATGCCAAATGTCGGTGACGAGTTGCATCATTTCGGCTGGAACGCCTGCAGTTCCGCTTTGTGCCCTTACGCGCCTCATCCGCACGTCGAGCGTCGCTACCTCATCGTACCTGGGCTGCGGTCCTCGCGTATTCACATCGTGGACACCAAGGCAGACCCAGCCCATCCAAAGATCGTCAAGGTGATCGAGCCGGAGCAGCTGGCCGCTCGCGCCAACTATTCCCGTCCCCACACGCTGCATTGCGGTCCTGAGGGCATCTATGTCAGCGCGCTCGGCAACGGCGAGGGCAATGGCGGTGGGCCGGGCGGTGTGTTCCTTATCGACCACGAGGCGTTCGACGTGCTCGGCCAATGGGAAATCGACCGCGGCCCGCAGTTCCTCTCTTACGACCTCTGGTGGCATCTCGGCCAGGATACGATGATCACCAGCGAATGGGGTACGCCCGACATGATCGAGGACGGCCTCAACCCGGAACTTCTGCTGGGTGCGAAGTATGGTCGCCGAGTCCACTTCTGGGACCTGCACCGCCGCCGGCACCGGCAGTCCATCGATTTGGGGCCGGAGTACCAGCTGGCACTGGAGTTGCGGCCGGCGCACGATCCGACCAAGGCGCATGGCTTCATGAACGCTGTGGTCAATCTGAAGGATCTCTCCTCGTCGATCTGGCTGTGGCATCGCGACGGCGGACAGTGGGCGATGCGGAAGGTCATCGACATCCCGGCTGAACCGGCCGACCCAGATCAACTGCCACCCATTCTCAAAGGCTTCAAGGCGGTGCCGCCGCTGGTCACCGACATCGACCTGTCACTGGACGACCGTTGGCTGTACGTGTCGTGCTGGGGCACCGGAGAGATGCAACGCTACGACGTCTCCGATCCCTTCCGACCCAAACTGACCGGCTCGGTCCGGTTGGGCGGGATCGTCGGGCGCAGCCGACATCCAAGCGCTGAAGGAGAGCTCAACGGCGGTCCGCAGATGGTCGAGGTCAGCCGTGACGGCAAACGGGTCTACTTCACCAACTCGCTGTACCGGAGCTGGGATGAGCAGTTCTATCCCGCGGGCATCAAGAGCTGGATGGTCAAGCTCGACGCCTCCCCGGAGGGTGGCCTGAGCATCGACGAGCGGTTCTTCCTGCGTTTCGACGACGGTTTCCGCGGACACCAGATCCGGCTGGAAGGCGGCGACGCGTCCTCGGACTCGTACTGCTATCCATGAGCGATGCGTGGCAGTGGCTGGCGCTGATCGGCCTCGGCGCATTCCACGGGGTCAACCCGGCCATGGGGTGGCTCTTCGCCGTAGCTCTCGGACTTCAGGAAGGCCGCCGCGGGGCGGTGATCAAGGCGCTGCCACCCATCGCGCTGGGCCACGCGCTATCAGTGCTGGTGGTGGTGATCAGCTTTACCATGGTCCAACTGGTCACCGCGCCGGATCTCCTGAAGCCGGCCATGGTGACGGTGCTGATCGGCCTTGGTGGCTATCGGCTGTTACGCGGCTACCGGCATCGGGTGCGGGTCGGCATGCGCACCGGTTTTGCCGGGCTGACGCTGTGGTCGTTCCTGATGGCATCGGCGCACGGGGCCGGGCTGATGCTCTTGCCCCTGCTGCTGGGCATGCTGGCGCCGGCCCAACTGATGGCGCTGTCGCTGTGTGGACCGGGAGCCGAGATGACGAGCACGATCGCCGCACTTGGGTCAGCGGCCGCCGGGCTGGCTGTCGTCCTGGTGCATATGGCAGCCATGCTGGCGGTAATCGCAATCGTGGGGCTGGTGGTCTTCGAGACCGTCGGGCTCGGCATCCTGCGCCGTGGCTGGGTGAACTTCGATCTGGTGTGGGCGGGCGCTTTGATCGGCACCGGGATTGGTCTCCTCCTCCTGGGATGACTGGCTTTGGCGCGACCAACGGACGATGGGAGGCACATGATGACGACGTATGTGATGCTGGCGAACTGGACCGATCAAGGGGTTCGCAACGTAAAGGATTCACCTGAGCGGCTGGACATGGCGAAGGCGGCCCTCGAAGAGATGGGTGGGCAGTTCCAGGCCATCTACATGACGATGGGCGAGTACGATCTGATCGCCGTGTATGACGCCCCTGACGATGCCATTGCCGCGCGGTTCGCATTGTTGCTCGGAGGGTTTGGCAACGTGCGAACCAAGACGCTCAAGGCGTTCCCCGAGCGGGCCTATCGCGAGATCATTGGGTCGCTCGGTTAGGGAGCAAATGGCTTTCTCCGGGTAAGGGCGGAGCCCGGCCGCCGCCTGCGGGGACATCCCCTTTCACCACCCTCCCTTCGGGCGGCTACCGAACCGAGATGGGTCGGCGAGGTCCTCGATGGCGTCGATCGCCTCCGCGGGGGTACCGTGCCACAGCAGCCGGCGTTGGTGCAAAAAGGACGGCTGATGACGCCGCTGCCGGAGATCCGGGTTCCGAGGACGGGGTACGTCGCGCTTGTTCCCCGCCACGCCGCTGCCGGAAACATGGTCGCCGGCTTCGTCGACTGGCTTGTCGCAGAAACCCAAGGATTACGGTGACGAGCCGGGCAGATCCGCGGTGCCGTAGCCGAATTTGAACATGGGGTGCAAAACCGACGCTGGATCTCGACGACGCGTTGGTCTTTTAATCTGTGCGAACCGGAAGCGGGCACGAAAACCCCAGGAGGTTCGCACGTCATTCTCATCAGTGACTTGTGCCGTTCTGACACCAAAGTGGCCGCTTCTCCGGCCGCTTCGGATGGAGGTTCGCACCGGTTAGGGGATTGCGGGTTGTTGGACAAGTGCATACAGATGAGGAGTCGCCCTCCGCACGAGGGCGTGGGTTGAAACTTACGTTTGCGCAGGCTGTTGCCTGGCCTTGATCGTTGCCCACCCGCACGACCATCACCTCGACGGAGCGCCTTTGCCGGGTTTGGATCGCCCCGGCCTCGCCGCGATCTCGGTCACGCCAGCCGCGCGAGCAACGCATCCAGCATTTGATCGCAGGCGGCCAACTGATCCTCCGCGACGAACTCGTCCGGCTTGTGGGCTTCGCCGATGCTGCCGGGGCCGCAGACGACGGTGGGAATGGACAGGCGCCGCTGGAACAGGCCGCCTTCGGTGCCGAAGGAAATCTTGCCAAGGCTGTTGCCGCCGGTGAGCGCCTTGACGAAGGACACCACCTCCGCATCCTCGTCGGTGTCGAGGGCGGGGTAGCTGGACAGCTCCGTGATGTCCACGGCGGCGGCGGGGAAGGCGGTCCGCAGACGCTTCTCCATGGCGTCCGCCTCGGCGCGGACGGCGTCGAGCAGAGGGTCCACCGGGTCCTGCGGCAGGTGGCGGATCTCCATGTCGAGACGGCACTGGTTGGGCACGATGTTCAGCGCGGTGCCGCCCTGGATGACGCCGGCGTGGATGGTGGTCCAGGGCACGTCATAGCCGGCGTCGCGCGCCCCCTCGGTCTGGACCCGCTCCTGAAGGCGGCGCAGACCGGTGAGCATGTCGCAGGCCATGTGGATGGCGTTCAGCCCCTGCGGCGCGAGGCTCGAATGGCATTCGGCGCCCCGGCAGTCGATGCGCAGCGCCGTCTTGCCCTTGTGGGCGGTGACCACCTGCATCAGCGTGGGTTCGCCGACGATGCAGAAGCGCGGGCGGACCGGCAGGGCGGCCATCATGTCGATCAGGCGCCGCACGCCCAGGCAGCCCACCTCCTCGTCATAGGACAGCGCGAGATGAAGCGGCTGGCTGAGCGTCCGCCCGGAGGCCCGCTCGGCCAGGGCCATCGCCGCGGCGATGAAGCCCTTCATGTCGGCGGTCCCGCGGCCGTAGAGATTGCCGGCCCGGCGGGTCAGGCGGAAGGGATCGCAGGTCCAGGCCTGCCCGTCCACCGGCACCACGTCGGTGTGGCCGGACAGCAGGATGCCCGGACGGTCGGCCGGCCCGACGCTGGCGAAGAGGTTGGCCTTGCGCCCGTCCTCGCTCGGCACCAGCCGCGTGGTGGCGCCGGCCGCCTCCAGCCGCTCCTTGGCCCAGAGGATGAGGTCGAGGTTGCTGTCGCGGCTGACCGTGGGAAAGGCCACCAGCCGCTCCAGAATGTCCAGCGTCGCGCCCATGGCGGTCATGGTCCTTCCTCCCTGGTCTTCGATCAGTTCCGGCTTTCCCAAGCCGGCGGTGCCGTCGGGACGGAGGTGGCCGTCGGCCGGCCTCCTCCGTTCCTCGTCAGGTGGCTCGGCTCACTTGGCGTCGAAGTAGCCGGCCTGGATGGTCTTGCCGATCAGGTTGCAGATGATGCGCCCGGCGGTGATGGCGGTGATGCCATTCACGTCCTTCTTCGGCGTGATCTCCACGATGTCCATGCCGACCACGCGGCCTTTCTTCACCAGACCGTGGATCAGCGTGCGGATCTGGGGATAGGTCACGCCGCCCGGCGCCGGGCCGTTGACGGCCGGCATGATGGTCGGGTCCATGCCGTCGGCGTCGATGGTCAGGTAGTAGCGCCCGCCGTCGGGAATGCGGTCGAGCACCGCCTTCATGCCGACGTCCTGCAGCTCCACGTCGGGGATCAGCACGGCGCCGTAGGCCTGGGCCGCCTCCACCTCCTCCGGCCGGGCGCTGCCGGCGGAGCGCAGGCCGATCTGGAAGATCTGCCCGACATGGTCCATCTCCGCCGCGCGCCGGATCGGGCTGGAATAGCCGCCGCGGGCGCCGTTCACATGGTCGCGCCAGTCGAGGTGCGCGTCGATGTGCACGAGCGTGATCGGACCCTGGTCGTCGTAGGCGCGCAGCACCGGGATCGGGATGCCGTGGTCGCCGCCGATGATGATCGGCAGCATGCCCTTGGCGAGCATCGCCCGCACCACCGCCTCGGCGTTGCGGTAATGCAGGTCGAGGTCGCGCGGGTTCGCCTTCACGTCGCCGCAGTCCACGACCTTGATGTCCTTCCCGCCGAGCAGCGGACCGCCGATGTCGAAGTCCCAGCGCTCCAGCTGGCGCAGCGCCCGCTCGGTGTAGCGGCGGACCCAGGTGGGCGCGTTGGTCTGGTCGTTGGTCACCTCGTCGATCGAATAGGGATCGCCGTAGGGGATGCCGAGGATGCCGATGTGGCCGTCGAGCTGGTCGAGATCCGTGCAGATCGGGAAGTCGAGGAAGCTCTGCAGTTCACGGCGCGGCGGGTTGGTCAGGGTGCTGCTCATGGCGGGCGTTCCAGGTTTCTTCTGAGAAATGCGGGAAGGGTTCAGGTGGCGTCGGGGATCACGGCGATGGCGTCGACCTCCACCACCCACTCCGGCCGCGCCAGGGCGCTGACGACGATGCCGGTGGAGACGGGGTGGACGCCCTTCAGCCACTTGCCGATGGTGCGGTAGACCGGCTCGCGGTAGCGCGGGTCGGTGATGTAGACGGTGATCTTGCAGATGTGCTCCATCGTCGCGCCGGCTTCGTCCAGCAGCATCTTGATGTTGCTCATGGCCTGCTCGGTCTGGCCGGCGGCGTCGCCGATGGCCACGCTCTCGCTGGTGTCGAGGTTCTGGCCGATCTGGCCGCGCACGAAGACCATCGTCCCGCGGGCGACGACCGTCTGGCAGAGGTCGTTGTCCAGCGCCTGCTCGGGATAGGTCTTCTTGGTGTTGAACTTGCGGATGCGGGTGTGGGTGGTCATGGGTCGGTTCTCTCTTGGGTGAAGGGGTGCGCCGGGCATGGAGAGGGCGTGTCCGGGAGGCCGAAGCCGCCCCGGGGCCGTCACGCCGCCCGGAAAAGGGGGGTGTTGGTCAGGCGGTGGGGTTCAGGCGGTGCGGGTCAGGCGGTCAGTGCAGGGCCGCCAGTTCGGGAAAGACCGACGCCCGTTCCGCCAGCTCGGCCAGGGGGATGTGGCAGGCGATGCGGTGGCCGTCGGACGCCGTCTGCACCGGCGGCGCGCGCTCGTCGCAGATCGCGCCGAGCTTGCGCGGGCAGCGGCCGCGGAAGGCGCAGCCCCCGCCGCCGGGCGGAGCGGTGGAGTCCTCCAGCAGGATGCGCTCGGGCTCCGGGCCGTCCTCCGCTCCGCTCAGCCGCGGCACGGCCGACAGCAGCGCCTCGGTGTAGGGATGGTAGGGCGGGCGCAGAACCCGGCCGATCGGACCCTCCTCGCAGATGGTGCCGCCATAGACGACCAGCACGCGGTCGGCGATGTGCGACACCACGGCGATGTCGTGGGTGATGAACAGGTAGGACAGCCCCAGCTCGTCCCGCAGGTCGGCCAGCAGGTTGAGGATGTTCGCCTGCACCGAGACGTCCAGCGCCGACACCGCCTCGTCGCAGACGACGAACTCCGGATCGGTGGCCAGGGCGCGGGCGATGTTGACGCGCTGCCGCTCGCCGCCGCTCAGCTCGTGCGGGTAGCGGTCGGCGTAGGCGGCGGGCAGGCCGACGCGGGTCAGCAGCGCCGCGATCATCTCACGGCGTTCCGCCTCGCCCTGGCGACCGGCGAGAACGAGCGGGCGCTCCATGGCCGCCCCCACCGTCTTGCGCGGGTTGAGCGACGCGGCCGAATTCTGGAAGACCAGCTGGGCGCGGCGGCGCAGGTCGCGGTCGCCCTCCTTGGCCTGCTTGACGAAGTCGGCGCCGTCGAACAGCACCGTGCCGGCGGTCGGCTCGATCAGGGCCAGCAGTGAGCGGCCGATCGTGCTCTTGCCGCTGCCGCTCTCGCCGACCACCCCCAGCACCTCGCCGCGCCGGATGGTGAAGGAGACGTCGTCGACCGCCACCGTGCCGTCGCGGCGAAGCCACGGCAGGATCGACCGGCGCTCGCCGAAGACCTTGCGCAGCGCATCGACCTGCACCAGCGGGGCGGTGCGGGCCGGCGGCGCCGCCTGCGGACGGGACGCGGTCGACTCCTCCGGCCACGGGGTGCCGGACAGCGCCTCGGCCTTCCAGCAGCGCACGCTGTTGCCGGCGGCGTCGCCGCGCAGCGCCTGGGGCAGGCGGCGGCAGGTCTCCTCGGCGAACGGACAGCGCGGCGCGAAGACGCAGGATTCAGAGGCGCCCGACAGCTTGCTGACCGTGCCAGGGATCGAGGACAGGCGGTGCCGGCGGTCGGTGGTGATGCGCGGCAGCGCCGCCACCAGCCCCTTGGTGTAGGGATGGACCGGCCGGGCCAGCACGTCGCGGGTGCGCCCGGTCTCCACGACCTCGCTGCCGTAGAGCACGCAGACCGAATTGCAGATGCGGTTGACGATGCCGAGGTTGTGGGAGACGAACAGGGCGCTCAGATGGTGGCTCTCGCACAGGCCGGCGAGCAGCTCGATGATCCGTGCCTCCACCGTGACGTCGAGCGCTGTCGTCGGCTCGTCGAGGATCAGCAGCTTGGGGTCGCAGCCCAGCGCGGTGGCGATCAGCACGCGCTGCTGCATGCCGCCCGACAGCTGGTGCGGGTAGGATTGCGCGATGCGCCGCGGCTCGCGGATGCCGACCTCGGCCAGCAGCTCCTCCACCCGTGGTGCTGCCTGCCGGGCGGTGAAGCCCTTGTGCTGGACCAGCGGCTCGGCGATCTGCCGCCCGACGGTCAGCGCCGGGTTCAGCGAGGTGAAGGGGTCCTGGAAGACCGCGGCGATGCGGTCGCCGCGCAAGCGCCGGCGGTGCGCGGCGGACAGGCGGCGCAGGTCGGTCCCTTCGAACAGGATCTCGCCGCCGTCGATGCGTCCGGCCTCGCCCAGCAGGTCGAGGATGGCCATGGCGACGGTGCTCTTGCCCGAGCCGGACTCGCCCACCAGCCCCATGACCTCGCCCGGCCGGATCGCGAAGCTGACGTCGCTGGCGGCGCGCAGCGTGCCGCGCGGGCTGGCGTAGTTGATGGTGAGGTTGCGCACCTCCAGCAGGGCGGCGGCCGAGGCGGTCGCGGAGGCCGGGGTCGGGTCGGAAGACGCGGCGGCGGAAAGGGGGACGAGAGCGGTCATGATGTCAGTGTCCTCCCGTGTTGCGGGGGTCCAGCACGGCGCGCAATCCATCGCCCAGCAGGTTGATGCCGATCACGGTGATGCCCATGGCGATGCCGGGGCACAGCGCGATCCAGGGTGCCTGCTCGACGAAGGGCCGCGCCTCGCTGATCATCAGGCCCCAGTCGGAGGAGGGCGGCTGGGCGCCCATGCCGATGAAGCTGAGGGCGGCGCCCAGCAGGATGGCGAAGACGACTCGCAGGCTGGACTCGACCGCCAGCGGCGGCCAGATGTTCGGCAGGATCTCGTGGAACAGGATGTAGGCGGTGCTCTCGCCGCGCAGCCGGGCGGCGGTGATGAACTCCTCCTGCATCAGCTCCAGGGTGATGGCCCGGGTCAGGCGGACCACCTGCGGCACGTAGACGATGCCGATGGCGACGACCGCCTTCCACAGGGCCGGCGGCGTGACCGCCAGGACGAGGATGCCCAGCAGGATGGGCGGGAAGGACATCAGCACGTCCATGCAGCGCATAATGATCTCGTCGGTCCGGCCGCGGCCGTAGCCGGCGACCAGCCCCAGCGGCACGCCGACGAGCAGGCTGATGGCGGTGGCGGCGACGCCCATGACCAGCGAGTTGGTCGTGCCGACGAGGGTGCGGCTGAACACGTCGCGGCCGTACTCGTCGGTGCCGAACCAGAAGTCCGGCCCCGGCGGCTGCAGCCGGCTCATGATGTTCATCTCGTCGTAGGGGTAGGGGGCCAGCCAGGGGCCGGCCACGGCGACCACCAGCAGCGGCGCCAGCAGCGCGATCCCGAGGACGAGCGAGGTGGGCCAGCGCTTCGGCGCGGAGCGGGGGGGCGCTGCGCGGGTTTGGCTCGCGGTGGTCATGTCAGGCGTTCCCCATGCCATGGCGGATCTTCGGGTTGACGAACGCGTAGAGGAGGTCGGCCGCCAGGTTCGCCAGGCAGTAGGCGGTCGAGATGATCAGGATGGTCGCCTGGATCAGCGGCAGGTCGTGGCGCTGGATGGCGAACAGCAGCAGCCGGCCCATGCCGGGGAAGGAGAAGACCGTCTCGATGACCACGACGCCGCCGAGGATCAGGCCGAAGTCGATGGCCAGCACGGTGATGGTCGGCAGCAGCGCGTTGCGCAGCGCGTGGCGGACGATCACCACCGTCTCCGGCAGGCCCTTGGCGCGGGCGTATTTCACGTAGTTGGTCTGCAGGACGTCGATCATGCTGGAGCGGGTCAGCCGCGCGATGCGGGCGATCAGCATCAGCACCAGCGTGACGACCGGCAGGACCAGATGCGACG
The DNA here is from genome assembly GCF_003119115.1 of Azospirillum sp. TSH58. NCBI lineage: Bacteria > Pseudomonadati > Pseudomonadota > Alphaproteobacteria > Rhodospirillales > Azospirillaceae > Azospirillum > Azospirillum sp. TSH58. The sequence goes on along the minus strand of NZ_CP022369.1, from coordinate 215,926 downwards.
CCCAAGGCACGAAGCCGTCCGAGAGCGGCGCGTAGCCGCCGGTCGGCAGCCATTTCAGATAGCTGCCGAAGACCAGCACCAGGACGATCGCCCAGAAGAAGTCGGGCACGGCGATGCCGAGATAGGACACACCCGAGACCATCTGGTCGGCCAGACGCCCGCGGCGCACCGCAGCCAGCACGCCGAGGCCGATGCCGATCACCGTCACCACCGCCAGGGCCACCACCGCCAGGACCAGGGACCGGCTCAGCGCCTCCATCAGGATCGGCGCGACCGGTTGCTCCAGCACCAGCGAGCGGCCGAGATCGCCCTGCAGGATGCCGGCGGCCCAGCGGCCGTACTGCACGATCAGCGGCTGGTCGAGACCGAGCTTGACCGTGATGGCGTCGATCACCTCCTTCGAGGCGAACTGCCCGGCGATCATCGACGCGACGTCGCCCGGCATCGCCTGCGTCACGAGGAAGACGAGGATCGACATGACGACCAGCACCATCGCCAGATAGGCCAGCCGGGTGAGTGTGTAGAGGAGCATGCGGAGAGCTTCCCTTGGCCTGGGGCCGCCGGGAGCGCGGCGGGCGCTCCCGACGCCGTCGACGGCTCTACTGGCCGACCGAAACGTTGCGCAGGTCGAGGAACATCATCGGGTGGGAGGTGAAGCCCTGCACCCGCGCGCTCACGCCGTTGACGTGGTTGATGACGTAGGGGATGACGCCGGGGGCGTCCTGGACGGCCAGCGCCTGCACCTCGCCGTAGAGCTTCTTGGCCTCCTCCTCGCTGGTCGCCTGACGGGCGCCGTCGAGCAGCTTGTCCATCGCCGGGTTCGCGTAGTTCCACAGCGCGGCGTTCCACGACCCGCGCGAGTGGTACCAGGGGTAGACCGAGGTATCGATCGTCGGGCGGCTGAAGAAGCCGTCGATGTAGAAGCCCGCCTTGCCCTCGATGTCCTTCAGGAAGACGTCGAAGGGCACGCGCTGCACGTTGACGGTGATGCCCGCCGGCTTCAGCAACTCGCGGACCGCCAGCCCCAGACGCTCGCGGGTGGCGCGGCCGGCCGGGGTGTAGAGCGTGACCTCGAAGCCGTTGGGATAGCCGGCCTCGGCCAGCATCTTCTTCGCGGCCGCCGGGTCGCCCTTGGCGATGGGCAGGTCCTTGTTGAAGTAGGGGTGGCTTGGCGGGATCGGCGAATGGGTCGGCGTGCCGTAGCCGAACAGGGCGATCTGGGTGATGGCCTGCTTGTCCAGCGCCGTCGCCACGGCGCGGCGGACGCGCACGTCGTCGAACGGCTTGGTCGTGCCGTTCATGATCACGCCGTCCCAGGTGGAGGTCGGCACGGCTTCGGCCTTCAGGTTCGACGTCGCCTTGACCTTGTCCACCGCCTCCGGCGGCAGGTTCCAGGCGAGGTCCAGCTCACCCGTGGTCAGCGCCGCCACTTGGCTGGCCGTCTCGGGCAGGATGCGGATCACCACCTCGTCCAGCTTGGGTAGACCGGCCTCGAAATAGGTCGGGTTGCGCTTCACCACCATGCGGTCGCCGGGCGCGAAGGAGACGAACTGGAAGGGGCCGGTGCCGACCGGGTTGGAGGCCAGAGTGTCGAGGCCGTCGCGCGGCACGATGCGCGCCTGACGCTCGCCGAACAGCTCGGCGAAGCCGGAGTAGGGCGACTTCAGCGTGAATTCCACCGTGTGGGAATCCACCGCCTTCATCGACTCCACGATCTCGAAGTTCACGCGGGCGGTGGAGCCGGTCGCCTTGTCCTGGATGCGGGTGATGGTGGCGAGAACGTCCTCGGCGTCCATCTCGCGGCCGCTGTGGAACTTCACGCCCTTCTTCAGGAAGAATGTCCAGGTCTTGAGGTCGGCGCTGTGCTCCCAGCGCTCGGCGAGGTCCGGCTTCAGCGTCATGTCGGCGGCGATCGCCGTCAGGCCGTTGAAGAGGAGGTAGGCGGCCACATACTCCTGGCCGCCCTTCATCTTGGCGGGGTCGAGGGTGTTCAGGTTCGAATCGACCGCCACCTTGAGCGTGCCGGCGGCCTGCGCGGACAGCGCCGTGCCGGAGAGGAGGAAAGCCGAGAGCACAGCCCGTGCCACCAACCGTTTCACCATGATGAAGCCTCTCTGCTTGCGGGGTCCGTTGTGGACCTTGGTTCCTGTTGCCTCGACGCTCTCACAGACGGGTCATGAACGGAACGACCGAGGACGCGCCGTCCAGTGGTCCAGAATATGCCTAAAATATACTCATTTTTGCAGATGCGAGCGGGATGCCTGATTTTCGACCACAGACAAAGTCCGGATTTCTTCGTTGGGATTTGGTTCGTCCCGCCGATAATCATGCCTAAAAATTAGGCTCACTCATCGGCGCTTGTCCCGTACCATGAATGTTTTTTGTCGGCACCATGAATGCATCCGTATGGTATCGGAGCGAGGATCAGTCCGTGCCGCCGTCCAGCAACCCGTCCAGCAACCCGTCCAGGCCGGAGAGGTCGTCGATCGCCAGCAGGCGCCGGTGGAGCCGTTGCGCCGCCGCGGGTCCGATGGCGCGGCCGGCGCAGGCAAGGAACTTCGCGGTGTGGGCCTCCATCGACAGGGGGCGGGCGACGGTGCCGCGCGCCGAGGCGCAGAAGCGGCGGACGCTTTGCCCCGTCCGGGTCTCCACCGTCACGTCGGCGCCTTCCGGGGCCAGCCGTGCCCGGTCGGGATCGGCGCCCCAACCGGGATCGGGCCGCAGGCTCACACGCTCCATCGCCGCGCGCAGGCGCGGGTCGGCCAGCGTCGGTCCGCTCAGATGATCCAGCGTCAGGTCGCCGTGCAGCATCACGCAGGCCACCGCGAAGGGCAGGCTGAAGCGGGCTTCGCCGGGGGTGGCGGGGCGGTCGTAGGTGAGGTTGGCGGCCACCACCGGTGGCACGACGCAGCGCACCGCCGCGATGTCCGACGGGTCCAGCCGGTGCTCCGCCATCAGGTCGCGCACCGCGTCGGCCGCGGCATGCGAGGAGAGGCAGACCGGATAGGCCTTGGTGTCGATGCCGGGGTCGAGCAGGTGCCACCGCCGGCCCAGGGCGTCCAGCGCCGTGGCGTCGAAACGACCCTGCGCGACCAGCCGGGCGAAGCCGCGCGGGTCCTCGACCACACCGTGCGGCACGGCCCCGCCGCGCATCGCCAGGCGCGCCGCGCGCAGCCCGTTCGCAGCGGCCTGGGCGGCCAGCAGCGGCTTGGCGCCCGTGCCGAAGCAGGCCCGCAGGCCGCCGGCCCCGCAGAGCGCGAAGGCGATGGCGTCGGCGGCCCGGTCGCCGTCCAGCCGGAAGGCCTTGGCCGCGGCCGCCGCGGCACCGACGGCGCCGAACAGAGCGGTGGTCCACCAGCCGGCTTCGTACACGCCGTTGCCGAGGGCGATGGCCAGCGCGTATTCCACCTCCGACCCGGCCACCACCGCGGTCAGCAGATCGGCCCCCGTCCCGCCTGCGGCTTCCACCGCGGCCAGGGCTGTCGGCACCACCACGGCGGAGCCATGGACGAAGCCGGCGTAGCAATTGTCGTCGAAATCCAGCGCGTGGGCGGCGGCGGTGTTCGCGAAGGCGGCCCCTTCGGCGCACAGCCGCCCGCCCCTCAGCAGGGTGGACGGGCCGGCGGCGTGGATCTCCAGCGCCTCCTGGCGCGCCATGCGGGCGGCGTCGGCATCGGCACCAGCCAGAGCCACGCCCAACGTGTCGATGATGCAGCCACGGCCGACCGCGGCGACCTTCTCGGGAATGCCGGCCCGTTCCAGACCGGCCAGCCAATGGCCGATGAGCCGGGCGGCGGGCGGGGAGGAGGGACGGGCGGAGGAAGAGGTGGTCATGGCGGAACCTCGCGCGGAAGGGGCGGACGATCCCGCAAGGCTGCCAGCGACCCTCGACCCCCGTCAGATCAAGAAAGGACTTTCATGGTCGGGATGAATTGGATTCATAATGCGGCGCCCCCTCGGGCACCACCGTGCCCACCGACCGACGGAACCCGCCATCGCCATGCGCCACCGCGACTTCGACCTGGATTCCCTTGAAGTGTTCGTGACGGTGGCGGAACTGGGCAACATGACCCGCGCGGCGGGCCAGCTGGGGCTGACCCAGTCGGCCGTGTCGCACGTGGTGCGTCAACTGGAAACCGCCTTCGCCACCCAGCTCTTCGACCGGAGCATCCGGCCGATGGCGCTGACCGCATCCGGCCACCGGCTGTGGCACTGGAGCAAACGGATTCTCGGCGACGCCCGTCAATTGCCGGCGGTGATCGGCGGCAAGGACGCGCTCTTCGTGCCGGAGCTGCGGCTCGGCTGCATCGACACGCTGGCCGCTCCCTTCATGCCGCGGCTGCTCCAGCAGCTGCGCGACAGCGTGCCGTCCTTCAGCATCGCGGCGGGGCTCAGCCGCCAGTTGCGGGAGCAGTTCATGGCCCGGCGCCTGGACGTGATCTTCACCAACGAGTCCTTCGACGACCTGGATCAGCTGGACAGCTTTCGGCTGCTCAGCGAGCCCTTCGTGCTTCTGGTGCCCCGCAGCGCGCCGGACGTCGCCGACGAGGCCGGGCTGCGCGCGCTTTCGCAGGCCCTGCCATTGATCCGAAACACGGTGGACAGCAGCCTGGGCCGGATGGTGGACCAGCACCTGCGCCGGCTGGGCATGGAGATTCCGCGCAGCTTCGCCTTCGACGCCGTCGACACCATGATGGCCATGGTGGCCGAAGAGATGGGGTGGAGCCTGCTTCCGCCGACCGCGCTGGTGAAAAGCCGCCAGCATCTGGGGCGCCTGAAGGTGCTGCCCTTTCCGGCGGCCAGCTTCCGCCGGTCCGTCTTCGTGGTGGCCCGCAAGGGCGAGCTGGGGGCGCTGCCGGCGCGCATCCACAAGGCTGGCCGTGCCATCCTCACCCAGGGCTATTTCACGGATGTCTTCGCCTCGTCGCCATGGCTGAAACCGATGATCGGACGCTGACGACCGGCACCCCCTCCGCCCCGCTCATCCCAACATCATCCGTCGGCGCGTGGCCGGCTCTTGCCTTGGCGCCGCCCTCCGGGCGAGATCCTGGTGCTGCAGGCACTGTACGGTCTGTCTGACGAGCAGGCCGAGTATCAGGTGCGTGACCGGCTGTCGTTCATGCGGTTCCTCGGTTTGGGGCTGCTGATCCCGGCCTTCGGCGACAAGTCGCACATCACCATCGGCCTGGGGCGCGCGACGGTCAAGATCGGCCTCGCCAACCCCGCCTACAATGTCCGACGCCTGATCTGGCTCGAGGGGCGAACTGCGCCCGTATAGCTCCAAAACCGCTGCATATTTCCGCATTGCCGCAAGAAATTGGCACTTCAGCGGCCAAGATCGCCGGCTTCTCATCGGTGTGCACCCTTTCAGCGCCCTCAACCGCCCATCAAGGCCGGTTTATCGAGGCGTTCAAGTGCATTCACGCTGCACCGAAAACGCAGGAGCCCCCCGAACTGCCCCCGTGGTGACACGAGGAACTGCTCTTAGCGCTTGCGCTTGCGCCAGGACCAAACCGCGGTGAGCACGGGGACCGACAGTGCCGCCCAGGACACGGCGTCCACGACGCCGTCATCCAGCAGCGCGCTGATCAGCCCGGCGGTGGTGACAAGCGCGATTGCCATGGGAACCCCGAAGATCGCCAGCAGTCGGTAGGGAGTGCGTGGCGTCATTCCGCAGCCTCTCCGGCGGTGGTCCGTAGGCCGGAGCCTGTGGCGGCATGATCCTGGACACGGCGACTGCGGGCGATCCACAAATACAGGCCGCTGCCAAGGATGACGATGGTCAGCAGGTCCAGCACCGCCCACAGGATCTTCATCGGCAGCCCGCCATAGTCGCCGAAATGCAGCGGTTGCGACAACCGCAGCGCCAGCATGTACCAGGGCATGGAGCGCATGTCTGTAAAGGCCCCCGTCTCGGCGTCGATCAGGGCAGGAGTCAGAATCCGGTTGGTGGCCGGCGTGGCTCCCTTCAGCCACACCGCGTAATGGTGGTTGCTGGAAAACCGCACGCCGGGGAAGGCGACGAATTGCGGCCGCATGCCGGGGGCGGCCTCCATGGCGGTGCGGACGGCCGCGTCGACGGAGGCGAAGCGCTCCGGAACCGGCTTGCCCTCATAGGGGGCGATCATCGCCGCAAGCTCGTTGGCGCGCCAATAGGCGACCAGCGGCACGGACAAGGTGTTGATGACGCCGGTCAACCCGACCACCACCACCCACATCAGCGTGACGATGCCCAGCATGTTGTGCAGGTCGAGCCATTTCAGCCGCCGGCCGCGCCCGGCGCGCACCGTGCCGAAGGACAGCTTGCGCATGAAGGGGGCATAGATGACGACCCCCGACAGGGTGGCCAGGAACAGCAGGAAGCCCATGAAACCGAGGAACAGCTCGCCGGGCAGACCTGCGAACAGGTCCACATGCAGGCGCAGCATCACATGCATGAACCCGCCGTCGTCGTTCAGGTCGGCCAGGATCCGCGTGGTGCGCAGGTCGATGGCCGAAATGTGCATCTGCGACACCGGCGGGCGGGCCCCCGGGCCGGTGGTGACGTTCACCACCGGCCGGTCCACGTCGAAGCTGAGGAACAGCGGACGCTCGCCGGGGTAGGTCGCCAGCGCCGAGGCCACAGCGTCGTCCAGCGACTTCAAGGGCGTGTCGGCCGGCATGGGCGGAAGGGTGTCCTCGGCCGTCAGCGCCTCGATCTCGTCATGGAAGATCAGCGGCAGGCCGGTCAGGCACAGCAGCAGCATGAAGATCGTGCAGATCAGGCTGGTCCATTTGTGGATCACAGTCCAAATCCGGATGGTTCGGTTGGTCATCGTGGCCCCCTCATGCCGCCGTCATGGCTTCGCCGGGTCGGAAATCCACCCTCAGAAATCCGTCCTCAGAAATCGACCGACACCGACAGCTTGGCCGTCAGCGGGTTGCCCTGGCTCAGATAGCCGCCGGCGGCCGACGCCCAATAGGCCTTGTCGGTCACGTTCTCGACCGCCGCCCGGATGGTGACCGGACGGTTCTGCACATCGGCGATCATCCGCGCGCCGACATCGAAGCGGGTCCAGCTGGGAATCCTCAGCGTGTTGGCGGTGTTGAGATACTGCGACCCGGTGTGGATCATGCGCCCGGTCACCGTCACGGTGGGGAAGGACGTGGGGAGGAAGGGCAGGTCCCATTCGACGTTGGCGTTGAACTGGTGGCGCGGCACGCCGACGGCGTCCTTGCCCTCGGTCGCGGCGCTGCCGGTGTCGCTCAGCTCCGGATCGATGAAGGTGGCGCCGCCCAGCAGCCGGACGCCCTGCACCGGTTCGCCGTACAGCATCAGTTCGATGCCGCGGTTGCGCTGTTCGCCGGACACGCTGTAGACGCGGGTGAACGCGTCGGTGACGCCGCTGGGCTGCGTGGTCTGGAACAGCGAGAGCGAGCCGCCGAAGCTGCCGAAATCCAGCTTGCCGCCGACCTCGTACTGGACCGACCGGTAGGGCTCGAAGATCTCACCGGAATTGGCCGCCGTGGACGGAGCGGTCGGCCCCTGCGCCAACCCCTCGATCCGGTTGGCGTAGAGCGACAGCGCCTCGACCGGCTTCACCACCAGCCCGACCACCGGCGTCAGCGCCGACTGGTCGTAATCGGAGGTGCGGGCGCCGTTGGCCCGGTTGTAGCCGCGAACCTGGATGTTCTGCTGGCGCAGGCCGGCGGTGACCATCACCCGGTCGTTCAGGATCGACACGGTGTCCGACGCGTAGACGCTGCGCAGCACCGACTCGCTGACCTTCGGCAGATCGCCGACCATGCCGCTGGCCGAGGTCGTCGCCGGGCGCGGGAAACCGACCATGTTGTAGAGGTTGATGGTGGAGGTCGTGCCGAATTCGAAGCCGTTGTTGTTGGTCGTCCGCAGCGCGGAGGCGCCGGCGTTCAGCTGGTGCCGGAGCGGGCCGGTCTGCAGGTCGGCCCGGACGCCGGCCTGGCCGGTGACGGTGTCATCCTCGCGCGGGACGGTCAGGCGCCGGACCGTGCCGGTGCCGTCGGGCCGCGTGATGGTGGGGGAGGCGTAGTCGCCGTCCTCGCGCATGCTGCGCAGGCCGAAGGCGCCGTAGGCGGTCAGGTTGGGCAGGAGATCGTATTCGGCGCGGATCTGGCCGAAGGTGTCGCGCATCCGCGAATAGCTCCAGGGCTGCGCATAATTCTGCGAGGCCGACGGCACCGCCGGCACGAAGCTGCCGACATAGACCACGGGGCGGCCCTGCTCCACGCGTTGGGTCTGGGTGCCGACGTCGAGCGTCACGCGGGCGCGCTCGCCGCGGTAATCCAACGCCAGGGAGCCGAGCTTCATCGTCCGCTCCTCGTCGTCGATGGCGGTGTCGCCGCCGCGGACCGCGGCGTTGGCGCGCACGCCGAACTGCTTGGCGTCGCCGAACCGGCGGCCGACATCCGCGGACAGGCCGAGCCGGCTGTCCATGGCGTAGCTGGCGGTCAGCCGGGTCAGCGGGTCGTCCTCCGCCCGCTTGGGCACGAGGTTCACGCCGCCGCCGATGCCGGACCCGCTGGGGGCCGCGCCGTTGAGGAAGGCGTTCGCGCCCTTCAGCACCTCCACCCGTTCGAACATGTTGGTGGCGACGATCTGGCGCGGAGCCGTGCCGTAGAGGCCGTCGACCGACAGATCCTCCCCGGCCAGCTGGAAGCCGCGGATGACGAAGCTCTCCGCGAAGTTGCCGTAGCCGAGGCTGCTGCGCACCGCCGGGTCGTTGGCCAGCACGTCGGCGATCGTGTCCGCCTGCTGGTTGCGGATGGTTTCGGCGGTGTAGCTGGTGATGGAGAAGGGGACGTCCATCGCGTCCTGGTTGCCCAGCGCGCCGATGCGCCCGCCGCGCGCCACCTGACCGCCGGCGTAGGCCGGGGGCAGGGCGCCGGGGCCGGTGGCGCCCCGGCTTCCTTCGACCTGCACCGGGTCGAGCAGGACGGCGTCGCCGGCGGCCACGCGCTCGACCGTCACGGTTTCGGCGTTGAGGAAGCGGGCGGCCAGCCCGGTGCCGGACAGCAGGCGGTTCAGCCCCTCGCGCACGGTCATCGATCCGCTGACGCCGGGAGAGTTGACGCCCTGGGTGACCGCGCCGGGGGTCAGCACCTGGATGCGCGTGGCGGTGGAGAAGGCGGCAAGCGCCCCGTCCACCGACTGTGGCGCAATGGCGAAGGTCACCGGGCCGGCCGGGATCGACTCCTGGATCGACTGCGCCATGGCCGCGGGGGCGCTGAACAGCGGAAGGCCCGGCACGATCAGCATCGTCGTCGCCAGGAGCCGTCCCGGGAGCCGCCCCGTGAGCACGCGCCCCAACCGGCGGCCCTGGACGCTGTCCCGGCGTCCGTTCGTCACACCCGTCGCTTCACACTTCACCGATGTCATCGCTCGCCTCTGTCGTCCGGTGAGAGAGCGCGCCGCTTTCTGCGATTGCGTCTCATTCTCTCCTTTCCCGGACATGACGACGGGCGCGCGGAGAACCCTGGGAAGTTTTTTCAGGTCCCGCCGATTTTTTTCAGCGGAGCAGGGTCAGGTAGGGGGTGATGCGGGTAGCGCGCACGCCGAGGCCGCGCTCCAGCGCGTCGATCACGGCGTCCGGCCGGTCGAGCGCGAAGACGCCGGACACGACGCGCTCCGCCGCCTCGTCGTTCAGCAGGACCACCCGGCCCGGCCATTGCCGGTTCAGGGCCGCGATGACGGAGGCGAGCGGCTGCTGGCGGAAGACGATCTGGCCCTGGCGCCACGCGAAGGCGACGGCGGGGTCCACCGCCCGTGGCCCGGTCAGGCCGTTGGCGTCGGCCTCCGCGCTCTCGCCGGGGTGCAGGCGGACGCTGTCGGGCCAGGGGGCGTTGCCGTCGGCGTTCCGATGGGCGACGACCTCCACCAGCCCTTCGCCCACGGTGACCGTCGTGCGGTCGTTCTCGCGCCGGACGCTGAACTGGGTTCCCAGCACACGGGCGGCCCCCGCCCCGCCATCGACGACGAAGGGATGATCGGGATCGCGCGTGACGTGGAACCACGCCTCGCCGCGCAGAACCCGGACGCGCCTTTCGCCGTTTCGATAATCGAGCGCCAGCGCGGTGTCGCCGTTCATGTCGACCGTGGAGCCATCCGGCAGGGTCAAGGTCCGGCGCTGCCCGGTCGCGGTCACCTGATCCGCGACGGCGTTCTGGTACAGCGTCGGTCCGTGCCAGACGCCGAGACCGCCGACCATCAGCAGGATGGTCATCGCCGCGGCAAGGCGCCGCACACCGGCCGCCGTGGGGCGTCGGGGAGACGCGCTGCGGGACTCGGCATAAGCGGCGCGGGCGGGTTCCTTCAGGTCGTGGAGCAGGGTCTGCAGGCCGGCCCAGGCGCGGGCGTGAGCCGGACTGCGGGCCAGCCATTCGGCGAAGGCGGCGCGCTCCGCCGGCCTGACGTCGTCGGATTGCAGGCGGAAGTGCCACGCGTTGGCTTCCGAGAACAGCCGGTCCTCGTCCGGTCCGCCGTCCGCCGGCTCGCTGCGCTGTCCGTCCTGATGATCCATCGCGTCCCGCTGAGCGCTCCTGTTGCCTCGTGTTTGGATAGACGGCCGAGGGCGGCCGATCCCGCAAAGAAAATGACCTGCCGGGACCTTGGCCCGGCCCATCATCGCAGCGGACGCCGCTTCATGTGCGCGCGGCACTGCTCCAGCGCCGTGCGCAGATGGTACTCCACCGTGCGGGGGGAGATGCCGAGCCGTTCCCCAATGGCGCGGTAGGACAAGCCTTCGACATGGTAGAGAAGGAAGACGTCACGGGTTTTGGGCGGCAGGGAGTCGATGGCGCCGCGCAGCCGGGCCATGGTCTGGTTCCGCTCGACCACCATGTCGGCACCGGGGCCGGAGGAGGGAAACTCCTCGTCAGGCGGGCCGGCCTCACGCAGGCGCTGGCGCTTGGCAGCCCGGCAATGGTCCAGCGCCACGCGGTCGGCCACCACATACAGCAGGCCGGCCGGATTCTGGATCGCCTCGCCATCGGGCAGCCGGGCCAACCGCAGGAAGGCATCCTGCGCGAGATCGCCCGCCGTTTGCGGATCCCCGGTCCGCCGCGCGATGGCACGCTCCACGCGCAGTCGATGCGCATCGAACAACTCAGCGATCTTGCGCGCCCAAGAGCCTACGGAGCCCGTCATCGGGCGCTCCAGGAGTGGGTGTCGTCAAGCAGCGGAGGGCGGTGGGTGTCGGTCACAGAGGCGCGGAATGGCGGATGTAAAGAAACCAGCGCCCGTGGGGCCATCGCCCAGGATGCCGGTCACACCGGTATAGCCGCATCGAACCCATAATGCGAACTATTCTTATTATCAAAAAATGCCCCTAGGTTGCGGACCCCGCTTTGGACAAAGGGTTATTTCCGTTGCAAAGTTCTACAGTTGAGGTTGCCCGGCCATGGGCTGGTAAACCCAGTGGTACGCACGCGCAGCCTCAACTGCAGGAGGAATATTGCTTATTGAAACGATATAGTTCGGCAATGCGATGCATGGATGCGTCATTTAAAAGGTTCCGTCAGCCCTTGCGCCATCTTGCTCGCAACCGTGGGGCTGACGTGGAGGATCACCTCCACTCTGGAGGAAATGGATGCGCTGCCCGCACTGCCACTCGACCGCAACCTCGGAGCGTTCGGACCGAACGGCGCATGGCTATCGCCGCTTCCGTTGCCGCAAATGCCGGCGCGATGGGAGCAGGGTCCGACGCCGATCCCGTTGCTCACTTTCCGCCGGTGACGTCGAGGAACGTGCCGGTGATGAAGGAAGCCTCGGCGCTTGCCAGCCATAGGATCGCCCGCGCGACCTCCTCGGGCTGACCGCCTCTTCCCATGGGGATCGAATCCTTGACGCGATCCACCCGGCCCGGCTCTCCACCGCTCGCATGCATGTCCGTGTAGATGTGACCGGGGCGGATGCAGTTGACGCGGATGCCATCCCGCGCGACCTCCTTGGCGAAGCCGGTCGTGAAGGTTTCGAGGGCCCCCTTCGAGGCGGCGTAATCGACATATTCGTTCGGACTGCCGAGCCGGGCCGATGCCGATGAGATGTTGATCACCACGCCGCCCCGCCCGTTGTGGCGATAGGACATGCGCTTCGCTGCCTGCTGCGCGCAGAGGATCGGGCCGATCGCGTTGACCGCGAAGATGCGCTGCATCCGCTCGAAGTCGAGATCCTCGGTCCGGGACTGCCGCGCGAGCACAGCGGCGTTGTTGACCAGGACGTCGATCCGGCCGAACTCCCGGTCGATCGCGGCGAACAGTTGGACGACCTGCGCCGGATCCGCGCTGTCGGCACGCACGGGCAAGGCCCGGCGCCCCAGAGCTTCCACATCCGCCGCCACCGCACGGGCGGCTGGCTCGTTGGCGACGAAGCTGATGGCGACATCGTAGCCCTGTGCGGCGGCAAGCCTTGCGGTCGCCGCGCCGACGCCACGCCCTCCACCCGTTATCAGAATCAGCGGTGCCTGAGAAACGGTGTTCATCGGAAGAACCTTATCTTGGGAGGCGAAACGTTCATGCGGGTCCGGGAGCGGCGGACTGCCGGCGGCTCATTGCCGGCCTTGGCCGATCCACCTCAACATCCGGTGTCGGGAGAAGCCGGGCCGCTCTTGCGGTCCCGCGGTGGCGCCGCTCAGATGCGGCCTCAGGGTCAGAACAAGCGGAACGATCAGAGCGGCGGTCGCCGCCGAGGCCAGCACGCCGATCGTCTGGGTGCTGTGATCGGCAATCGCGCCGTAGAGGATCGGTGCCAAGCCTCCGGAACCGATGACGCTCGTGTAGAAGACCGCGAAGGCCCGGCCCGTATCGCCGTCGGAAAGCTCCGGCACGGTGCCGTAGAGCACCGAAGAGGTGCCGTTGAGCACGATGCCGAGCAACGGCAGCAGGATGAGCGTAGGCGTCAGCGACGCGAACAGCGTCGCCGCGATCAGCAAGGCGGTGGCGGCCTCGGTCACCATGACGCTGCCGACGACACCCAGCCGCTCCCCGAGCCAGCTGCACGTCGCCTTTCCGAACGCGCCGCCGACGAACAGCAGGGCAAGGGCAAGCCCGACCGTCGCCGTATCCCCGCCCTGTCCATGGATGAGGAAGGGGAGAAAGAGCAAATAGCCCATGCGGGTCGCCGTATCGAGCGCGCCGATCGTCGTCAGAATGCCGAAGCCGCCGCGACCCTGGCCGGACGCCGTCCTCGTCTTGGCGGTCCTGGCGATGGGGGTCGCCGGCACCAGTGGCACCAGGGCGACCGACAGGACGATGCCAAGCACCGCCATCAGACCCAGCACCGGCTGCCAGCCGAGAATGGGCAGCAGCACCGCGACGAGTGCTGGCAACGCGGCTTTTCCAAGATCACCCGAAAAGTTGTAGATGCCGAGCGGATGTCGCGATGCCGAGCCATAACTTACGGTGACGAGCATCGAGCCACATGGGTGCTGGATGCTCGATCCGATGCCGGCCACGATGAGGCCGATGCAAAGACCGGCAAAGCCGAACGGCGACGCCATGATCAGCAAGCCCGTCAATGCGAGGACGGTCGACAGGATCAGCGCCGCTCGCGGTGACAAGCCGCGGAGAACCCGGTCAGCCGGGATTTGCAGGCCCCCCATCGTTCCCGAATAGAGAGCGCGAACGATGGCAAGCGCCGCATAGGAAAGGCCGAATTGTGCCTGCCACACCGGCAGAAAGACATAGAGTGCGTCGGTATACCCATCATGCAGCGCGTGGGCGAGGCATGCACCCGTCAAGCTTTTCCTTTTCTGATTCAACCAATCTCTCGATTTCATATTTGATGGCTTCCTCGGAGGCGGAACAGGCATTGCCCGGCTGGGTCCGTAGCGAAGGCATGGTATACGTGTGATGTTTCATCGACTAGTATGCTTTGAATCACGGATACCGTTCGTTTTTCTCACGGATCGCACATGCGCCGCCTTCCTCCCTTGAACGCCCTGCGCATTTTCGAGGTCGCGGCCCGGACCGGCAGCTACGCCGAAGCCGGAGCCGAACTCGGCCTCACCCATGGCGCGGTGAGCCGGCAGATCGCCGCGCTCGAAAGCTGGCTCGGGCAGAGGCTTTTCATGAAGGAGGGGCGCCGCATGGTCGCGACGCCGATGGCGAGAATCTTCGCCGCCGAGGTCGGTCTTTCCTTCGATCGCCTGGCTGTCGCGGCGGAAGCGTGTGGCCGGCCCAACGCGCGACGCATCTTGCGTGTAAGCGCTCCGACCAGCTTCGCGATGCGCTGGCTGATCCCGCGCCTTGATCGCTACCACGCCGACCATCCGCATGTCGAAGTCGCGGTTACGACGGTTTCCACCGTGCTCGAGGAATTGCGCGGGGGTGTCGACGTGGCGATCCGGCGCGGCGTTGCCCGGGAGCATGTGTGGCCTCAGCATCGCGTCGTCCCGGTGCTGGATGACGTGGACACGCTGATCATGAGCCCGGCGCTGTTCGCGCAACGGCCGATCCTGAAGCCCGCCGACATCGAGGGACATACGTTGCTTGCAAGCGAAACCCGGGCCGGCGACTGGGCGAACTGGCTCGAGGCGGCCGGGCTCCAGCACCTTGCCGGGCGTCCTCGCCAGATGTTCGATCACTTTTTCGTAACCCGTCAGGCGGTGGAAGATGGGCTTGGCATCGGCATCGGCCCTTTGCCGATGCTGGAGATCGACGTTGCCAGCGGACGGCTGATGACGCCGCTGCCGGAGATCCGGGTACCGAGGACGGGGTACGTCGCGCTTGTTCCCCGTCACGCCGATGCCGGAAACATGGTCGCCGGCTTCGTTGACTGGCTTGTCGGAGAAACCCAAGCATTACGGTGACGAGCCGGGCAGATCCGCGGTGCCGTAGCCGAGTTCGAGCGCTTGCTGATCCGCGACTGAACCAGGGCCGATGTGCGGACCGCCAAGGCGATCTGCAAGCACCCGGCAGCGGACTTCCCCAATACCAGACTTGTTCAGTCAATCGATGCTTATTTCGATGGTGAAAGCTTTTCCGCCCTGCGTTGCGCGAAGTATTGCGCCGGTGTGCTTCCTAAAGCCTTCTTGAACATCGTGATGAAGGCGTTGACCGATTCATAGCCCAGTTCGGCGGCCACGTTCTGAACCGTCGCACCGCTGGCCAGTTCCCGAAGTGCGATAACAAGGTGAAGCTGCTGCCGCCAGCGTCCAAACGTTAGACCCGTCTCGCGGATCATCAGACGCGCCAGCGACCGTTCGCTCATTGCCACGCGCTTGGCCCATGCGGCTGATGTGCTGCGGTCGGAGGGTTCCATCGTCAAGGCATCCGCGATCGCACGGATCTTCGGATTGCCGGAGATTGGGAGATTGAAGCGCTCACGCGGCATTTCCGCCAGTTCATCGAGAGTCACCCGCGCAAGCCGGGCCGCATGGCCATCCGGCGGATAATCGGCGGGCTCGTGAGCCAACCGATCGACCATTTCCCGGATCAGCGGGGAGATGGACAGAGTGCAGCAGTCCTCGGGCAAGGCTGCTGCCCCTGGCTCCACGAACAGGTAGTTGAGCCGCGCGTTTGCTGTTGCGCGTGCGCTGTGCGGCACACCGCCCGGAATCCACACTCCGCAATTGGGCGGTACGATCCAGATCTCCTTGTCCGCGGTGCAGGTGACGGCGCCATGCAGCGCGAGGATCAACTGGCCTTTGCGATGCGTGTGCATCGGCACTTCAGCCTCGTGATCCGCGAAGTTGAGCTGCCGTGCGACCGCCGGCCGATCCATGAGATCGGGGTCGAAGGCAGAGACGGCTGATCGTGAAGACGGCATCGATTGGCAGCTTTTCGATATTTTCTGACAGAATACCGAATTTATCTAATTTTGCAAATCGGTCACAACTGGCGGCATGATCACCGAGAACGCCGCGAACACCCTCTTGCGAAAGGCCGATGCCGCCATACGGCGTGCAGGCCGCAACGTCCTCCACACGCCCGCCATGAGGGCGGACGCGGATGCGGTCCTCTTTTCAATGAAGAGTTTCGCCGCGGCGATGCTGGCCTGCTACATCGCGTTGCGTATCGGCCTTCCCAAGCCATTCTGGGCCATTGTCACCGTCTACATCGTCTCGCAGACCTCCGTCGGAGCATCGCTCAGCCGGGGCGTCTATCGCTTCGCGGGGACAGTGGCCGGTGCCGTGGCGACGGTGGTGATCGTTCCGAATGTCGTGAACGATCCGATCGCGTGCAGCGCCGTCCTGGCCTGCTGGATCGGTCTGTGCCTGTTCTTCTCGCTGCTTGATCGCACGCCGCGAGCCTACGCTTTCGTTCTTGCCGGCTACACGGCGAGCCTGATTGGCTTCCCCAGTGTCCTCGATCCGGGCGCGGTCTTCGAAACGGCCTCGGTGCGGGTCCAGGAGATATCCATCGGGATTCTCTGCGCCATCCTGATCCACCGCTACGTCGTGCCGAAGCGCATGACGGGCCAGTTCACCGGCAAGCTGTCGGCAACGCTGCGGGACGCGCGGCGGCTGGCGGCGGATGTGCTCAACGGAACGCCGGGGGAGAACCGTCGGGACCGCAACCAGCTTGCGGCGGACCTTCTTGTCCTGCAAGGGCTTGCAACTCATCTGCCGTATGACGCGGCCCCCACGACGCCGCGCCGTGAAAAGCTGCAGCTGGTCCATGACCGGCTTGCACGACTGCTTCCGCTCGCGACGGAGATCGAGGACCGGATACACGTCCTTGGCGCCGGGAACGGCAGCGCGCCCGATGAACTGACTGTGTTGCTCGGTGACGTCAGCGCCTGGATCACATCCGCCGGGACGGCCGAGCGGGATGGCTCCGCAGCCCACCTGATTGGCCGCGCCCGCTCGATCCGGAAACGTTTCGGCGCAGACGCCTCCACGTTCGGCGACAGGCTGGCCGCCAATCTCGCCGGGCATCTGGCGGAAATGATCGGCCTGCTCCAGGACTGCGACAGGCTCGTGCGAAACATCGAGACTGTCGACCGCTCGCGCGAGGCGGCGTCGCTTCATGGACCGCTGCGTGCGAAGGGCTACGTCTATCACCGCGATCCCTGGATGGCGGGCCGGGCCGCGATGGGGGCCATCGTCGGCATTCTCATCGGTTGCGTCCTCTGGATCTGGTCGGCTTGGCCGGAGGGTGGGACGGCCGTATCCATTCTCGGCGTATGCTGCACGCTGTTCGGGAATGTCGACACGCCGGTGCCCAACGTCATCAAGTATATGGTCGGCTCGATCTACGGGGTGGTGATCAGCCTCGCCTACAGCCACGTCATCCTTCCCCAGGTCACGAGCTTCGTCGTTCTTGTCTCGGTTCTCGCCCCGGCGTTTCTGTTCGCCGGTTCCCTGCAGGCACGGCTCCCGACGACGTTCAGGGCGCTCGGCATCACCCTCACAATTCCGATCCTCTCCGGTCTGGGCACCCACTACACCGGCGATTTCGCGGCGTCCCTCAACATGGCGATCGCGCTTTTTGCGGCGGTCGGATTTGGGGCGGTAAGCATGTCCCTGTTCCAGACCGTGCCGGTCGACACGGCGATCAACCGGCTGCTTCACCTAAGTCGGCGGGACGTCGGGCGTCGAGCCCTGGGTGCCGCGCCCGACGAAGCACACTGGACGAGCCTCATGATCGATCGGACGGCGCTGCTGCTTCCAAGATTGCGGGTGTCCGGGAACGCCTATTCGGACGTCCTCGACGACACGCTGCACCATCTTCGCATCGGTCACGCCGTAGGTCGGCTCCGCAAGACGATGCCACGGCTCGAGGGCGATGTCGGCGACACGGTGAGAGAACTGCTTCTGGCGATCGCCGCAGGTTTCGGCACGGGAGGCCAGACCGGTTCCGTCGATCTCATCGATCTTGTTCGGCGCATCGAGGCGCTGGCGGCACAGATCGCCGGCAGCCCGGTCAAGGACCGCTTGCGGATGCTCGACCTGCTCATCGACCTTCAATTCGCGCTCGGGTCCGGTGAAACGGCGCAGGGAGAACGCAGCTCATGATCGTTGACCTCAGTGTTGGGGGCGTCCTCCTCCCCGGTCTGTTGGTGCTCGCGTTCGCCGCCCTGGCCGCCACCATGGCGGTGGTCCGCTTCCTCGGCGCCACCGGCATCCACCGCCTGTTCGCTTATCGGCCACTCGCCGAGCTTGCCATCTTCGTCCTCATTTACGGTCTGCTCGTGCAGTGCCTGCCCTCCGTTGGAACATTGCCATGAAGCCTGTCCTGTCCCTTCTCGGCCGCTATGCCCTGACCCTCTGCCTCGTGGCGGCCTCCGCTTTCATCGCGTTGCAGGCGTGGAACCGTTATGAGCGGACGCCCTGGACCCGCGACGGGCGCGTGAGCGTGGATGTCGTGCAGATCGCACCGGAAGTCTCCGGCACCGTAAGCGCCGTATCCGTTGTCGATAATCAGTACGTCCATCAGGGCGACATTCTCTACGTGATCGATCCTGAGCGGCTCCGGCTCGCTGTGGAGCTGGCAGAGGCTGACGTCGAAGCCAAACGGCAGGATATGCTCGTTCGGCAAGCGACGGCGCGGCGACACAACCAACTGCGGGATGTCGTGTCCCAGGAGGCCGTGCAGCAGTCGGGTGGTGCGGCCACGGTGGCGAGAGCCGCCTATCAGGCGGCGGTGGCGGCTCTCGATCTCGCCAAACTCAACCTCGCGCGCTCCACCATCCGCTCACCGGTCGATGGTTATGTTACCAATCTGAGGCTGCGGCCCGGTGACTATGCTACGGCCGGCGTGACAAAGGTCGCCGTTCTCGACGCAGCCAGCTTCTGGATCACCGGCTATTTCGAGGAAACGAAGATCCGGCAAATCCGCGTCGGCAGCCCGGCGGAGATCATGCTGATGGGCTTTGATCAGCCAGTGTCGGGCCATGTCGAAAGCATCGGCCGCGGTATCGAAAACAGCAACGACACGCCGGGTCATCTCGGCCTGCCAAATGTGGCGGCGACATTTTCGTGGGTGCGGCTCGCCCAACGCATCCCGGTCCGCATCCATATTGATCAGGTGCCGCCCGAGGTCGAGCTGGCGGCGGGCATGACAGCGACCGTCGAGATTATCCTTGCGGGCTCCGAAACGACCACGGGCGCTCATCGGCCCGATCACGGCGTGAGAGTGCCTGGTGCTGCCTCAGGGCTGAATTGATGGGTGGATGCTGCGGAGCGCCCGGCTCCTCCTCCACCGTCAGCGTCGCACGATGCTTCTTCATGGCCGCCCTCCCCAGCGCGGCGTTCGCTTCCAACAGGAGGACGGCCTTCTGCCTTCGTGCACCGACACCTCAACCGGTTGCGTCCCGCGTCTTGAACACATCCTTGTGCAGCGAACTGAGTTCGTTCTTTAGGATCTTTCCCATGGCGTTCCGGGGCAGGGCGTCCTGGACGATCACGGCCTTGGGCAGCTTGTATCCGGCGAGTTCGCGCGCCGCCCGTGCGAGAATGGCGGCCGGATCGAGCGGCTCGCCGCCCGGTTGGCGTTCGACGGCGGCCACCACGCCCTCGCCGAAATCGGGGTGGGGAACGCCGAAGACCGCCGTCTCGCCCACCCCCTCGATGCGGTTGAGCACGATCTCGACCTCGCGCGGATAAACGTTGTAGCCGCCGGAAATGATGATCTCCTTCGCGCGGCTGACCAGCGTAAGACGCCCATCCGGCGCGGCGCGCGCCAGATCCCCCGTCATGAAGAAGCCGTCCGGCCGGAATTCCGCCGCCGTTTTCTCCGGCATCCGCCAATAGCCCTTGAACACATTCGGACCGCGCAGTTCGAGACCGCCGACCGTGCCCGCGGGCTGCGGCTGTCCGGCGGCGTCCACAATCCGGACCTCCAGCCCCGGCAGCGGGTACCCGACCGTGCCGGGCAGACGCTCGCCGTCGAGGGGATTGGAGGCAATGATCGTGGTTTCCGTCATGCCGTAGCGTTCGAGAATCCGATGCCCCGTGCGGGCCTCGAAAGCCTCGAAGATTTCCCGTGACAGAGGAGCCGAGCCACAGGTGAACAGGCGCATGGTCCCGCACCGCTCCCGGTCGAGCCGCGGGTCGGCAAGGAGGCGCGTGTAGAGCGTCGGGACACCCATGAACACGGTGCTGTGCGGCAGATGCTCGATCACGGCGTCGGCCGTGAATTTGGGAAGGAACACCGAGGACGCGCCCGCATACAGCATCGAGTTCAGGGCGATGAACAGCCCGTGCGCGTGGAAAATGGGCAGTGCATGCAGCAGCACATCCGCTTCGGAAATGCCCCAGAGCGCGTTCAGCGTGCGGGTGCCGAAGGCCAGATTGCCGTGGGAGATCATGGCGCCCTTGGGCCGCCCCGTCGTTCCGGAGGTGTAGAGGATCGCCGCCACCGCGTCGGGCTCCACCTCGGCGACCCGCTCCCGGGGCGGCCGTCCGCGGCACGCCGCCGTCAGGCTTCCTTCGCCGTCCGGATCGAGCGTGAAGGTTCGGCACCCGGCCGGCGGCACCAGATCGCCGACGACCGGAGTCTGCCCGACGAACACCGTGGGTTCCGCGTCGTCGAGAAAGTAGCGCAGTTCGGTCAGCGTGTAGGCCGTGTTGAGCGGCAGGTAGATCGCCCCGAGTTGCAGGACGGCGAGATAAAGGCACACCGCCTCCGGCGACTTCGCCACCTGCACGGCGACCCGGTTTCCCGGACCGACGCCGGCCTCGTGAAGGACCTGCGCCATGCGTCCGGCGGTCCGCCGCAGGTCCGCGTATGTCCATGCCCGTCCCGTGTCGGTTGGCATGTCGGTTCGCAGGGCCACCCGCGCATCGAACGGCGCTCCGGGTTTCAAAAGCAAGCTGTAGAGATTGTGCGTCATTCCGGTGTTCCTGTCGCCGCGATGCGGGTCATGTCATGCCGAAGCGAAGGGCGGTTCGCTTCAGGGAATGAGCACGATCGGTCCCGTCGTGCGGCGGGCTTCCAGGTCGCGGTGCACCGACGCGGCCTCGGTCAGCGGCGCCCGGTGGGCGATGCCGACCTGGACCCGTCCCGAGGCCAGGGCTTCGAACAGCCCGCCGGCCAGGGCCTCGATGTCGCCGCGGCTGCGGGTGACCGTGGCCAGGGTCGGCTTGGCGAGGAAGATCGAGCCCTTTTGCGCCAACACGCTGATATCCAAGGGCGGCACCGGGCCGCTCGCCTGCCCGAAGCTGACCATCAGGCCGAAGGGCTTCAGACAGTCCAGCGACGCCATGAAGGTGTCCTGCCCGACGGAATCATAGACCACGTCGACACCGCGACCGCCGGTGATGTCGCGGACGCGCGCGGCGAAATCCTCCTCGCGGTAGAGGATGACGTGATCGCAGCCGGCGCCCCGGGCGATGGCCGCCTTTTCCGGCGAGCCGACCGTGCCGATCACCGTCGCTCCCAGAGCGTGCGCCCACTGGCACAGCAACTGGCCGACGCCGCCCGCCGCAGCGTGCACGAGAAGAGTGTCCCCCGCCTTCACCGGATGGACGCGATGCAGCAGATACTGCGCCGTCGTCCCCTTGACCATCGCGGCGGCGGCCACCTCGTCCGACACCGTGTCCGGCAGTTTCACCAGGCGGTGCGTGGGAACGATGCGCCGTTCGGCGTAGGCGCCGAGCAGCATCCAGTAGGCGACGCGGTCGCCGGGCGCCACATCGGTGACGCCGGGGCCGACCGCCTCGACGACCCCGGCGCCCTCCACGCCCAGCACGGCCGGGCGCGGGATCGCGTACTGCCCGGAGAGGGCCGAGCGGTGATAGGTGTCGATGAGGTTGACGCCGATCGCCGTGTGGCGGACCAGGGCCTCCCCCGGGCCGGGCGGCGGCACGGCCACCTCCTCCCAGACCAGGGCTTCCGGACCGCCGGGCTGGTGGACGCGGATCGCATGAACCATGATCGGTTTCCCTTTCACGCCGAGGTCAGCCGCCCGCCGATGTCAGCCGTCCGGTGATCAGGGCGAAGACGGCGCTGAAATCCTTGTTTCCGTGACCGTGCTCCACAAGCATCTGGTAGAGCGCGGCGGCGCTGCCGGCGAGCGGCGTGGCGGCGCCGCTGGTGGCGGCCGCGTCCTGGGACAGGCGCATGTCCTTCAGCATCATCGCCGCCGCGAAGCCCGGCTGGTAGTCGCGGTTGGCCGGCGATGCCGGCACCGGGCCCGGCACCGGGCAGTAGCTCTGGAGGGCCCAGCAATTGCCCGAGGACACGGTCATGACGTCGTAGACCGTCTGGTGGTCGAGCCCGAGCTTCTCGGCCAGGGCGAGCACCTCGCTGATGGCGACCATGCTCATGCCCGCCATCATGTTGTTGCAGATCTTCAGGGCCACGCCGTTCCCGGATGCGCCGACATGGAAGATCTTGGGCCCCATGGCGGCCAGCACCGGGCGGGCGCGCTCGAAACCCTCGGCGGTGCCGCCGACCATGAAGGTCAGGGTCCCGGCCTGGGCCGCCGGGACCGCGCCGGACACCGGGGCGTCCACCATGACGAAACCGGCCTCGGCCGCCGCCTTGCTGACCGCCCGCGCGCTTTCCACGTCGATGGTGGAGCAGTCGATCAGCATCGTGCCCGGACGGGCGTGCGCGAGCACGCCGCCCTCGCCGTCGCCCTGACCCTCGCCCTTACCCTCGTAGGCGGCCCGCACATGCTTTCCCGTCGGGATCATGCTGATGACGGTGTCGGCATCGGCCAGCGCCTCGGCCAGCGTGGCGGCCACGCGGCCGCCGGCGGCGGCGTAGGCGTCGCGCGCCGCCGCCACCACGTCGTACCCGACGACGTCGTGCCCGGCCTTGGTCAGGTTGTCGCACATGGGACGGCCCATGTTGCCGAGTCCGATGAAAGCAATCCGCGCCATGACATTCCTCCAGAAGAGTCTCTCAGTGGGTCACTTCTTGACCAGGGAGCACTTGCTTTCGCTCAAGGGGATCGCCGCCTGGTCGCCGGGGATGGTGCGCTGGACCTTGTAGTAGTCCCAGGGTCCCTTGGACTCGGCCGGAGCCTTGACTTCGATCAGGTACATGTCACGGATGACCCGGCCGTCCTCGCGGACCTTGCCGCCCTTGGTGATGAGATCGTCAACGGGAAGATCCCGCATCTTGGCGGCGACCACGGTGCCGTCGTCGGTGCCCGCCGCCTGCATCGCCTTCAGGTAATGCGTCACCGCCGAGTACACGCCGGCCTGGACCATGTTGGGTTTGCGCTTCATGCGCGCCTCGAAGCGCTCGGCCAGCTTGCGGCTGCCCTCGTCGCGATCCCAGTAATAGGCCGTGGTCGCGATGAGGCCCTTGGCGTTTTCCAGGCCGAGCGCGTGCACGTCGCTGATCAGGACGGCCAGCCCGACGAGCTTCTGGCCGCCGCTAGTGATGCCGAACTCCGCCGCCTGCTTGACCGCGTTGGTGGTGTCCGTCCCGCCGTTGGCGAGCCCGATGATCGCGGCCTTGGACGCCTGCGCCTGGAGAAGGAAGGACGAGAAATCGGCGTTGCCGAGCGGGTGCCTGACCTGCCCCAGCACCTTGCCGCCGTTCTCCTTGACCGTCTTGTCGATGTCGGCGGCCATCTGATGGCCGAAGGCATAGTCGGCGGTCAGCATGAACCAGTCCTTGCCGCCGTCCTGGACCACGGCGCGGGCGGTTCCGACCGCCTGGGAATAGGTGTCCCACATCCAGTGGAAGCCATTGGGCGAGCAGTCTTCGTTGGTGAGGCGCGTCGTCCCCGGACCGGTGGCCAGGGTGACCTTCCCGCGTTCGCGGGCGAGGTTCTGGACCCCGAGGGCGATGGCCGAATTGGTCAGGTCGGCGATGGCATGGACGCCCTGGGTGTCGAACCATTCGCGGGCCTTCGCCAGCCCGATGTCGGGCTTGTTCTGGTGGTCCGCCGACAGGATCTCGATCTTCTTGCCCAGGACCTGGCCGCCGAAATCCTCGACGGCCAGCCGCGCCGCCTCGACCGAACCGATGCCGCCGAATTCGCTGTACAGGCCCGACTGGTCGTTCAGAACGCCGATCCGGATGACGTCGGCGGCCTGGGCCGCGCCCGCCACCAAGGTCGTCGTGGCGAGAAGGGCGGCGATGAAGGACGTGCGCATTCTTGTTTCCTCCCTAATTTTTGTGAGTTCTTGGTCAGTCCATGTTGAGGATGACCGTCTTCTTGTGCGTGAAGTGATCGAGCATCGCTTCGAGGGATGCTTCCTTTCCAAGGCCGGACTGCTTGAAGCCGCCGTAGGACAAGCCCGGCTGAACCACGAGGTTCTGGTTGACCTGCACGAAGCCGGCCTGGAGCCGCCGGGTCGCGTCGAGGGCGGTGCGGAGGTCGCGCGTCCAGATGGTCGCGGCGAGGCCGAAATCGCTGTCGTTGGCCATGGCCAACGCGTCCTCGTAATCGCGGAAGGCGATCACGCAGGTGACCGGTCCGAAGATCTCCTCGCGGGCCAGCCGGTGATCGTTGGCAAGGCCGGTGAAGAGGACCGGCTGCACGAACAGGCCGCGGGCCAGCCGCTCGTCCGTCGGCAGGGCCGAGCACCGGTGCGCCACCGCGCCCGCCGTCGTCTCGCCGAGCGCGATGTAGGACTGCACCCGGTCGAATTGCTGTGGCGAGATGATGGTGCCGATGTCCGTCGCCTCGTCCAGCGGGTCGCCCATGGTCATGGCGTCGACCTTCGCCTTCAGCTTGTCGAGGAAGGCGTCGTGAAGGCTCTCGTGGACGAAGATGCGCGAGGAGGCCGTGCAGCTCTGGCCCTGCCGCGTGAAGCGCATGCCCGCCACGGCGCCGTCGATGGCCTTGTCGAGATCGGCGTCGCCCATCACGATCATCGGGCTTTTGCCGCCCAGTTCGAGGGTGACGGGGATCAGCTTGTCGGCCGCCAGATGCGAGATGATCTTCCCCGTCTCCACCGAACCGGTGAAGGTCACCTTGCCGACCCCCGGATGGGTGACCAGGGGCGCGCCGCATCCGGGGCCGTCGCCCGACAGGATGTTGAGGACACCCGCCGGCAGAACCTGATTCATGACCTGGACGACGCGCAGGGCCGCGAGAGGCGCCTCCTCGGCGGATTTGACGATCACCGCGTTTCCGGCGACCAGCGCCGGCGCGATCTTGAGCGCCATCAGGTACAGGGGCACGTTCCACGGAATGATGGCGCCGACGACGCCGATCGGTTCGCGCTGGGTGAAGGTCAGCATCTTCGGGTGGAACGGCACGGTTTCGCCCTTCAACTCGGACGCGAGCCCGCCATAGAAGGTCAGGGTGTCCGCCACCAGCGACGCCTCGACCCGGCTTTCGGTCCGAATGGCCTTGCCCGTCTCCAGGGCGAGCAGGCGCCCGATCTCCTCGGCATGGGCGACCAGACGGCGCCCGCATTCGACCAGCAGCCGGCCCCGCTCGCGCGCCGAAAGGCGAGCCCAGGCGCCTTGCGCCGCGACCGCCGCGCGGACGGCGTCGTCGACGTCCCGCTCGCCACCCTCCGCCGCCGTGGCGATCACGTCGCCCGTCGCGGGGTTCACGACGTCGAAGGTCTTTCCCGTGGCCGCCGGCCGGAGTTCGCCGCCGATCAGCAGCAAACCCGACAGCTCGCGCGCGAGGGCATGGGGGGTCGTGTTCAGAACCAGGTTCTGGTCGGTCATGGACGGTCTCTTTTCGAATGGAGCTGGTGTGCCGATCCGGCGCGCGCCGGGGAGCGGAGGCGGTCAGGACGCCCGGCGTTGCAACCAGACCTTCAGGGCGTTGGCGAACTCGTCCGACCGCAGGCTCGCGGCGAAGGCCGCCTCCGCCGCCCGATCGTCCAGTTCGCCGCGGGCGATGTCGTTGAGCGCGCGCTTCATGCCGGCGATGGCCTGCGGCGCGCAGGCCGTGATGCGTCCGGCCAGTTCGTCCACGGCGGCCTGGAGGTCGTCGGGAGCGACGACCCGGTCCAGGAAACCGATGCTCAGCATGTCGTGGTCGGCGATCGTTTCCGCCGTGAGAAACAGGCGCTTGGCCGCGTTGAGGCCGAGCCGCGACACGTAGCGGCGAAGGCCGCTGGGGTAGAATTGTATGCCAAGCTGCCCGGCCGGCATGCGCATGCGCATACCCGTCACGCCGATGCGGAAGTCGCAGGCGAGCGCCAGATCGGTGGAGCCGCCATAGACGCTGCCGTTGAGGGCGCAGATCGTCGGGACACGGACCGCTTCGACGCGATCGCACAACCGCGCGAAGGCGTTTTCCCCGTCGTGGCCGTCCGCTCCGCCGCGCTGGGACGATTGGGCGGCGCTCAGGTCGTACCCGGAGGAGAAGCTCGGCCCCGTCGCGGTCAGCACCAGCACGCGAACGGACGGGTTCGCTTCGGCGGCCGCGATTTCTTCCTGAAGAATGGCGATGTCCGCCACGTCGATCCGGTTGTGCTGAAGCGGACGGTTGAGCCGGATGGTGCCCACCGCGTCCTTCACGGTCAGTTGGGGGGCTGTCGCCGGCCCGTCTGATTGATCCCGTGGCGTCCCGTTCATTGTTTCCTCCCAGGCGCCGTCATTGGCGACGGCGCGGCCCTGTGGATACCGCCTTTGTTTTTCTAAAGAACCATGATCGACGTTATGCATACCAGGGAGTGATAATGGAATGCAACATGGAAAGTTTGGCACGCTTATGGTTCGCGTTCTGTGCAATCGGCTGTGGCGGTTTCCGATCGTGCCTTTGCACGTTGGAAGGCGCTCAGAGCCTCGGCCGGGGGAGGGTGGGGCGGGCACCGCTGCGGCGTGATTTCTCTGCCAACCGTGGCAGTCCGGTCGACCAAAAGCGAGTTTTGGCATACCACGACATTGACGCTGGCCAGCGGACGCGTTAATGTCGGCCGACCCCGATTTGCCAACGGATCATGCCATGCAGGCGGAAAAGCCAAGCCGCGTAACGGAAATGCGGCAGGTGCTCGAACAGGAAATTCTGGGCGGGATCATCCCGCCCGGCGAGCGCCTGGACGAACGAGCTTTGGCCGAACGGTTCGGTGTGTCACGGACGCCGGTGCGCGAGGTGCTGTCCCAGCTCGGCTCGAGCGGTCTGGTCACGATAAAACCGGGCGCGGGCGCCTCCGTATTGCGGATGTCCGCCAAGCAGCTTGTCGGCATGATGGAGGTTCTGGTCGAACTGGAATCCCTGGCCGCCAGCCTTGCCGCCCGCCGCATGGGAATTGCCGGGCGCAAGCGTCTTCTGGAAGTGCACGAGGCGAGCCGCGCCGCCGCCGAGGCCAGCGACATCGAGGCCTACGACAATCTCAATCGCGAACTGCATGAGCTGATCTACGCCGGAAGCCGGAACGAGCATCTGGAGCATCAGGCGAAACTCATCCGCAGTCGTCTGCGCATCTACCGCCAGTATCCGTTCCAGCACACCGCGCGCCCTTTGAAGTCCTACACGGAACACGACCTTTTCGTGAAAGCGATCCTGGAAGGGGATGGCGAGGCCGCGCGCCGGCACATGCACGACCACATGACCACGGGCGGAAGCATTTGGGTGGACATGGTGGTCTCCATGCCGCCGGTCGGTGACCATGAGTAGGGCACTGTTTTTTTGAACATGTTTGCGGCGCAGAGTGGCGGGACGGCGGTGTCCACTGCGCGGCAGCGGTGATCTTGTTCAACGATACTATCGAGATGCGTGACGTGCCGTAGCTTGGCAAAGCGTCAGAGCGCGCCGTCCTTCCTCATCAGCTTGGTCGCGCTCGGGCAGACGGCGTTCTCATCGCCCGTGAGGGCGGGCGGATGCGCGCCGCCTCGGCAACCTCCCGCGCCGACGCTTGCCCGACCGCTCGGGAAAGCGCCTCATCCCCCCTCTCAGCGCGTTCGGGTCGTTACAAAAGATTTCGACGAGGAAGCATTGTTTCCCCGGAGAAACTTAAAGATTGTCTTATGAAAGATATCAACAATTGCAAGTAAGCGCCTCTTGGCTTTAATCTCCGCA
Source organism: Azospirillum sp. TSH58 (assembly GCF_003119115.1). NCBI lineage: Bacteria > Pseudomonadati > Pseudomonadota > Alphaproteobacteria > Rhodospirillales > Azospirillaceae > Azospirillum > Azospirillum sp. TSH58. The sequence goes on along the minus strand of NZ_CP022369.1, from coordinate 188,073 downwards.
AGCCAATTGGGGGCTCGGGCGGGTGATCGGGTGAAGGAGTACGGCGCGGTGAAGGCAGGTTTGTTGAAAAATGGGCTGGCCCGGCTGGGCGGGGCGTTCCTGATCGCGCCCTTGATTGCGATGACGGCTCTGGCGGGCTCCGGAGCGCTGCAGGGAGCCAGGGCGGCATCGACGCTGGTCTTCTGTTCGGAAGGCAACCCGGACAATCTGGCCCCGGCGCTGGCCCGCACCAACACCAGCTTCGACGCGATCCTGCACGCCTACGACACGCTGGTGCGATTCGATGCGGAGTCGAAGAGCATCGTGCCGGCGCTGGCGGAGTCCTGGACCATCTCGCCGGACGGCACCGTCTACACCTTCAAACTGCGGTCCGGGGTGCGCTTCCACGACACGCCCGGCTACACGCCGACGCGCACGCTGACCTCCGCCGACGTGCTGTTCAGCTTCTTCCGGCAATGGCACAAGGACCACCCGTACCATTCGGTCGGAAACGGGGCCTACAACTACTTCAACGACCTCTCCATGGGGTCGATCCTGAAGTCGATCGAGGCGGTGGACGACCTGACGGTGCGCTTCACCCTCAACCGGCCGCAGGCGCCCTTCCTGGCCAACCTGTCGATGGTCTTCGCCGCCATCACTTCGGCGGAATACGCCGACACCATGACCAGGCGCGGCACGCCGGAGCTGTTCGATCTGGAACCGGTGGGGACCGGCGCCTTCCAGCTCCTCTCCTATCAGAAGGACAATCTGCTCCAGTACAAGGCGTTCGAGGGGCACTGGGCCGGGCGTCCGCCGCTGGACAACCTGGTCTTCGCCATCACCCCCAACGCCACGGTCCGGCTGAACCGGCTGCAGGCCGGCGAATGCCACGTCATGCCCTATCCCAACCTGACCGACCTGCCGAAGATCCGGAACAGCCCGTCGCTGACCCTGATGCGGCAGGAGGGCTACAACGTCGCCTTCCTCACCTTCAACGTGGAAAGGAAGCCGCTGGACGACGTGCGGGTGCGCCGGGCGATCAGCATGGCCATCGACAAGGAAACGCTGGTGGACGCGCTCTACGGCGACACCGGGCGCACGGCGAAGAATCCGTTGCCGCCGACGAGCTGGGGCTACAACGACGCCATCGCCGACATCCCCTACGACCCCAAGGGCGCGAGCCAGCTCCTGGCCGAGGCCGGCTACGCCAACGGCTTCGAGATCGAGCTGTGGCACATGCCGGTGGCCCGGCCCTACATGCCCGCCGGCAAGCGGGCGGCGGAAATGATGGCCAACGATCTGGCCCAGGTCGGTGTCAAGGCGACCCTGGTGACCGACGACTGGTCGGTCTACATGAAGCGGCTGATGAACGGCGACCACCAGCTGGGCATGATCGGCTGGACCGGCGACAACAGCGACCCGGACAATTTCCTCTACACGCTGCTGAGCTGCGAGGGAGCGCGCAAGGGCGGCGGCAACATGGGCAAATGGTGCGACCGCTCCTTCGACGACATCATCATCGAGGCCAAGCAGACCACCGACGTCGCCAAGCGCACCGCCCTGTACCACCGGGCGCAGGAGATCTTCAAGGATCAGGCGCCTTGGCTGCCGCTGGCCCATTCCATGGTGTTCATGGTGCTGCGCGAGGAGGTGAAGGGCTATCGGATGAATCCCTTCGGCCTGCACCTGTTCCACCGCGTCGATCTTGCCCCGTGAGCGGCGGCGCGCGGTGATGATCCGCACCAACATCGCCCAGCGGATCGCCGCGGTCGGCGGCATGCCGGTGCTGGTGGCGGCGGCCATCGCCATCGTCGCGTGGTTCCTGCTGCAGCAATCCGACCGCGCCAACGGTTCGGTGGTCACCGCCGGCACGATCTACCGCGAGCTGATGGGGGCGGAGGCGGCGCGCTCCGACTATCTGAACACCGCGGCCAGCCGGCGGACGGCGCAGGCCGTCCGTTTCGACGCCCACACCGGCGAGGCGCGCCGCCATCTGGACGCCCTGGCCGACGCCACCGAAGACGATGCGCTGGAAAGCGCCGTCAATGAGACGCGGCGGATTCTGGACCGCTACACCACCCAGATGCGGGAACTCAAGGCGGTCACGGAGCAGAACGACGCCCTGAACGGCGCCATGGCCCAGCAGGCGGCCCGGCTGATCGACATCACCGACGCCGCGCGCCAGCGCCAGAATCTCGCCAACCTCGGCTATGCCGAGACGGTGGCGGACTCCGACCGCCGCCTGACCCTGCACCGCGACGTTCTGGACAACGCCCGCAGCATCTACGCCGCGCTGGCCGGGCTGTGGCGGCACGAGGCGTCCCGGCTGTCCCGGGAACACGGTCAGACTCAAGGCGGCGGCGCCACACCCGCCGGTTCCGGCGCGCACGACACCGGCGTGCTGATGCTGCGCCTGAGCAACAGCGCGGAAGCGCTGGAGGACGCGCTGGAGCGGGCCGCCGCCGCGGAAGGACGCGGGGGCCGGGGGCAAAAGCGCATCGTCGCGGCGGTCTCCCAGGTGTCCAGCGCGTTGATGGACGGCGGCGACATCCGGAACAGCGCGCAGGAACTGGAAAAGCGCATCGACCAGATCCTGAACATCTACGGCACGGCCTACGCCGCCACGCTGAACGAGGTCACCGAACTCACCGCCCACGCCGTGTCGGCCAACGAGACCGAGCAGCAGGCGCAAGGCGTGACCATCGCCGTGCTGAAACTGGCGCACGCCACCGCCGACGCGGTGAGCCACCGGGACATCGGCGCGACCATCGCGCTGATCGCGGACGGCGTGGCGGTGGAGGAGGAGATCGCGCGGATCGCGCTGCCGCCGCTGGTTCGCGGCGGCATGATGTCCGCCGTGGCCGGCTGGCGGGAAAGCCTGGACAAGGTGCGCGAGGGGCTGAGCGTCCAGGACCTGGTGATCGCCCAGATGGACGCGGACGCGAAGGAGATGGCGTCGGGCGCCAGCGCGCTGAACGACACCTTCCGCAGCAACGCCGAAACCATCGGGGCCTTCCTGCGGTCCGCCCTCGTGCTCGGGGCCACCGCCGGCCTGCTGCTGGCGATCGCCGGGGCCTTCTACGCCGCACGCTCGATCACCCGTCCGCTGGACCGCCTGCAAAGGCAAATGGTGCATCTGGCCGGAAACCCGCTGACCGGCGCCATCGTGGACACCGGACGCCGGGACGAGGTCGGGGCGATGGCCCGCTCGGTGCAGCATTTCGTCACCGAGATCGCCCAGCGGGAAACCGCCCTGCACGAGGCCAAGAACCAGGCGGAGGAGGCGACGCGGGCGAAGTCCTCCTTCCTGGCGGTGATGAGCCACGAGATCCGCACGCCGATGAACGGCGTGACGGCGATGGCCGAGATGCTGGACCAGACCGACCTGACCGAGGAACAGCACGGCATGCTGGGCGTCATCCGGTCGTCGGCCCAGGCGCTTCTCATCATCATCAACGACATCCTCGACTTCTCGAAGATCGAGGCGGGGAAGATGGAGATCGAATCCGTCCCCTTCTCCCCCTTGGAGGTGGTCGAGGAGTCGGCGGAGCTGGTGGCCGGGCGCATCGAGGAAAAGGGGCTTCAGCTCTCCGTCGACGTCGGGCCGGGCGTTCCCGACCGGCTGACCGGCGATCCGACGCGCGTGCGTCAGATCCTCATCAACCTGATGGGCAACGCCGTCAAATTCACCGAGAAGGGCAGCGTCGCCGTGACGGTGACCGCCGGACCGTTCCCGGAGGGGAACGGCGGCGTGATGCTGCGCTTCGCCGTGACCGACAGCGGGATCGGCCTGACCGAGGAGCAGCGGGCCAAGCTGTTCCAGCCCTTCCAGCAGGCCGACAGTTCCACCTCGCGCCGCTTCGGCGGCACCGGGCTGGGGCTGACGATCTGCCACAAGCTGTGCACCATGATGGGGGGCGGCATCGGGGTGGATTCGGTGTTCGGCGAGGGCTCCACCTTCTGGTTCGAGCTGCCCTTCGCGGTGGCCGCCCCGACCGCCGACTGCCCGCAGCCCCGGACGCCGGCGGCCCCGGCGGTGGCGGTGGGCGACGCCCGCGTGGTGGCCGTCGGCTTCGACGACGCCGGCCGCCGGGCGCTGCAGGGCATCCTGGCCGCCGCCGGCATCGACCCGCTGGGCTGGTACGATCTGACCGGCGGCCTTGAGGCGGTGACCGACACCCAGGGCGGTCCGGCGGCGGCTTCCGCCTCCGGCGGCGAGGCCGGGCGGCTGGTGGTTCTGGTCAACGGCGGGGTCCAGTCCGAAACCGCCATCGCCTGCTGCCGCGCCATCGTGCAGTCCCCCGCCTTCGCCGACGGTCCGGTCCCCGCGGTCATCCTGGCCGTGCCGCGGGCGCTGGCCTCCACCATGTCGGAAGCCGACCGCATCGGGCTGCTGTGCGCCGTCAATCTGCCTCTGCGGCGGCGGCGGGTCTGGCTGGCCATCGCGGCGGCGCTGGGCCGGGCCAGCCTGGAACGGCGGTCGGAGCCGCGGGAGCACGACGCCACGGGCTGGGAACCGCCGCCCATCGAGACCGCCATCGCGGCCGGGGCGCTGATCCTGGTGGCGGAGGACAACCCGATCAACCAGACGGTGATCCGCCGCATGCTGAACAAGCGCGGCTACGCCATCGAAATGGCCGACAACGGCGCCCGCGCGCTGGAGATGCTGCAGCCCGGCCGCTATGGCCTGCTGCTGACCGACTTCCACATGCCGGAGATGGACGGCTTCGGCCTGACCCACGCCATCCGCGCCCGCGAGCGGGAGGTGGTGGAGGCGTTGGGCGCCGGTGCCGTGACCCGCCTGCCCATCGTCGCCCTGACCGCCGATGCCCTGCCGGGCACGCAGCAGCGCTGCCTGGAAGCGGGGATGGACGGCTATCTGACGAAGCCCATCGAATCCCGGCTGCTGGCCGAAACGCTGGACCGCTTCCTGCCACAGGCCCGCTCGCTGCGCCTGCCGGCCCGCCGGGCGCCCGCCAAGCCGGAGCCGGCGGCCGTCGCCGCAGCGCCGCCCACGCCGAGCTGGGCGGACGCCGACATCGACCCGCAGATCTTCGACCTCGGCCAGCTGAGCCAGAATTTCGGTCGCGACGACCCGGACGCCATGGTCTTCCTTGGCGATTTCCTGGCCATGGCGCCGGGGCTGATCCAGGCCGCCGTGACGGCGCTGGAGGCCGGAGCCGCCGGGGAGGCCCGCGACGCGGTCCACACGCTGAAGGGGGCGGCCCTGTCGATCGGGGCGGCCCGGCTGGGCCGGCTGGCCGGCGACACCCAGGACCTGCTGGACGCCGGGGACGCGGAGACCGCCGCGCTTCTCGCCAGCATGCTGGACGCCACCCTCGACGAGCTGATCACCGCGACCGCCGCGATGCGGGCGTCGCACAGTCCCGCACCGACGTCTTGAACAAGGGCAGCCCACCATGGCGGTAGATTATTCGAAGCTGAGCATCCTGATCGTCGAGGACGACAACTTCACCCGCGGCCTGATCCGCAAGGTGCTGAAGGAAATCGGTGTCCGCTCGATCCTGGAATCCTCCAACGGCAAGGATGGGCTGATGGAGGTGGTGCGGACACGCCCGGACATCGTCTTCTGCGACATCCACATGGCGCCGATGAACGGCAAGCAGTTCCTGCAGGGCGTGCGGGGGATCAAGGTGAAGGAGGTGGACAAGACCCCGGTGATCTTCCTCACCGGCGACGCCGACCTCAGCACCGTGCGCTTCGCCAAGGAGCACAACGTCAACGGCTATCTGGTGAAACCGATCAGCCTCGCCAAGCTGCGCGACAGCATCGACGCGGTGGTGTCCAGCAACGTCGGAATGACGCAATGGCTGACCTGAAACCAGCCTGATCCCGCCATCGCAAACACCCTGAAGCCGGCTCGTTTCCAGTTACGCCAAGAGCTGCATAATCTGCTGAGAATTGGGCTGTGAGTTGGCAGGCACCTCCCCGAAACACGCTGCCGCCGTCCGGGGTCAGCACACCGCGGCCTCTTCCACGCGCCGCGTCGACAGGAACGGCCAATAGACCTTGAGCCAGAGCAGGAAGGCCGCCGCCCAGAGCAGCGCGGCCAGCGCGTGGGGCGGTCCGGGCGGGATGGGCAGGACACCCAGTTCCGGCAGAACCCGCAGGGCCACGGCCGCGACCAGCAGCGGAACGGCCAGCCGCGCCGCCGCCGGAAGGGGAAAGGTCCGGCCGGTGTGGAACAGCCCGGCGATGGCGAAGACCGCGAGCACGCCGAGGCCCAGCCCGCCCATCAGCGCCAGATGCAGCGCCGGCGTTTCGGCAAACCCCGCCCCCAGCCGGGAGGCGCCGACCAGCAGCAGCCCGGCGCCCGCCATCAGGCTCGCCCCGGCCAGCGCCAGGATTTCCGTGCGGAAGACGGCGCGGCCGATGAAGGACTCGGCGACCCGGTCGAGGAAGGCGGCCCCGGCGGCGATGAAGAGATAGGCGCTCACCGCGGGCGACAGCCCGGCGATCTCCCCGGCAAGGGCGATGGCGACCAGACCGGGCGCCAGATTGAGGCGCCCCGGATGGGGCCGGTAGGGCGAACTGCCCTGGCTGGGGTCGAGGACGAGATTCGTGACGGGCACCGAAATGCGCGCCAGAACGAGGCCGAGCAGCCCGAGCAGCACCAGACCGGCGGCGTGCAGCCCGGCCTGCGCCAGCGCCACGTCACCGATGACAAAGGCGGCATGCACCGCGCCGCCCGACACCGCCAGCGCGCACAGCCAGAGGAGGACGCTGGCCAGCCGGCTCGTGCGCTTGCGCCAGGACACCGCCGCGGCATAGACGGGCAGGGCGACGAGCCACGCCGTGTCGGCCACCGCGGCGACAACGGCCGCGCCGTCGCCGCCGGTCAGCCCGGCGACCCGCCCGGTTCCCCAGAGGGCGGCCAGCGCGAAGAGGGCACGCCCCTGAAGCCGCCGGCTGTCGGTCCATTCCGGGATGGCCGTGGTGATGAAGCCGATCACCGCCGCGCCGAAGGAGCCGAACAGCATCTCGTGCGCGTGCCACAGCCCTGCCGGGATCGCGCCGTCGACGGGCAGGGCGAAGCCGTTGACCACCGCCCACAGCACCGGCCACAGCGCGGCGTGCAGCGCCGACAGCGGGAAGAACAGCCGCAGCCCCTCGTCGCCGAGGATTCGCAAGAGGGCTGGCGCGCGGGCGGTTCGGATCATGTCCGTCATGGGGTCCGCCTTTCGTCGATGTCGTGGATGTGGCGGAACAGCGGGTCGTCGGACAGGAATCCGGCGACCAGCCGGTAGACGGTGCCGTCGTCGCGTCCGCCCGGTTCGCCGGGAACGGCGCGCGTCCCGGCGATGCCGCGCCCCTGGGCGTCCATGACCACGACCCGGTGGGCGATGCGCACCGCCTCCATCAGATCGTGGGTGATGAACAGGGCGCCGAACCGCGCCCCGCGCGCCGCCTCGATCACCAGATCCTGCATGCGGCGCTTCAGGGCGACGTCGAGCGCGGTGAAGGGCTCGTCGAAATAGACGAAGTCGGGGTCGGTCGCCAGCGCCCGCGCGATGGCCGCGCGCTGGCGCATGCCCCCCGACAGCTCGATGGGATACTTGTCGAGGTCGGCGCGGTCGAGCGCCACCCGCTTTGCTGCCTCCTCCGCCCGCTCCCGCCGTTCGCGGCGGGGCAGGCCGAGCAGGCGCAGCGGGTAGGCGATGTTGGCCCGCGCCGTCGCCCAGGGCAGCAGGCGCGGGTCCTGGAACACCATGCCGTGGCGGCGGTAGCGCCGCGCGACGCGGCCCCGCGACGGCTCGACCACCCCGGCGGCGATGTGCGCCAGCGTGCTCTTGCCGCAGCCCGAGGGGCCGACGAGCGCCGCCACCTCGCCCGCCGCCAGCGACAGGTCCACGGCGTCGAGCACCGTGCGGCCGAGATAGGCGTGGCCGATGCCGGTCAGCGTCAGGGAGGGGGCGGTGCCCGTCGTTTCCCGGGTCATGGCGGGGTGCCTTTCACAGGTCGGATGTCAGAAGCTGACCTTCAGGCCGGCGTAGAAGGCCCGCCCGTCGCCCGGCAGATAGACCGCCTGGGTGGGCGACGCCTGATCGACGATCAGGGTCGAGGAGGCGTAGGTCGCGTCGAAGATGTTGCGCGCCTCGCCATAGACGCTGACATGCTCGTTGATGGCGTAGGTGCTGCGCAGATCGACGGTGGCGTAGCCGTCGGTGTAGACGCTGTTCATGTTGTCCACCGGCGTCCGGCCGGGATACCAGTCCACCTCCGCCCCCACCGACAGCGCCGTCGTGATGTCGTAGCGCGCCGAGGCGTTGATGACGTGGCGCGGCGCGCCGGCCAGCCGGTTGTCGCCGCGCACCGGATCGTCCTGGAAGCGGAAATCCTGGAAGGTGTAGGCGATCCGCCCGCTCAGCCGGTCGGTGAGGAAGGCCGACAGCCCCAGATCGACGCCGAAATGCCGCGTCCGGTCGGCGTTCACCGCGCCGAGCGAGGCCCCGGTGGCATCGCGCAGGCTCAGCAACTCGTTCCTGACCCAGGAGTAATAGGTCCCCGCATCGACCGCGACGGCACCGAAACGGCCGCGCCAGCCCGCTTCGACGGTCGTCGCCGTCTGCGCTTTCAGGTCCGGCGTGCGGTAGGCGGTCGAGACGAGGCCGGGCTGGGCCGGGTTCGGGCGACCGGCGCTGCTGTTCGGCGTGCCGTTGACGGTGGCGATCAGGTCGTCGTGGGTCGGCGGCTCGAAGCTGCGGCTGACGGCGGCGTAGAGGGTGTGGTCCTCCTGCGGCGTCCAGGTCAGGCCGAGGCTGGGGCTGACCCCGTCGTAGCTGCGGTCGTAGCTGGTGTCCCCGGCGGGGATCGAGCCGGCGGGCAGCGCCACCCGCGGGTTGGCCGGGTTGAAGGCGATGGTCGGCCGCCGCGCCGCGCCGAAGGTGTCGTCGTTCTCGCGCGTGGCGTGGGTGAGGGTGACCGCCGGGGACAGGGTGACCGCGTTGCCGAGCGGCAGGTTCAGGCCGCTGTGCAGCGCCAGGGTGGAGGCGTCCATCGTGCTGCGCCCGAACAGGGCGCCCCGGCTGCCGGCGTTGTTCAGATAGTCCTCGCGGTCCGCCGATCCGACGACGTAGCGCAAGGTCGTCTCGAACAGCGGCAGAGGCTGGCTCGCGTCGGGGCTGTAGGCGTAGCGCGCGACGGCGGTGACGTCGCCGCCCTCCGTCTTGCGGATGCCCGAGGAGATCGGGAAGCGGAACGTGTCGTCCGTGTGGGTGTAGCCCAGGGCCACGTCCAGCAGGTGCGACCCGAAGGTCGCCGTCGTCCGGTTGCCGACGCGGAACTGCTTCGCCTCACGTTCGGGCCGGTCGCGGATGACGTTCGGCCCTGGATTGGTGGCGACGCCGCCGACCACGCGGGGGCCGGCGTAGACCGCCTTGGGGTTCGATTCCAGAAGCTGGCGGGTCAGCGGGCCGGCCACGTCGAAGGACAGGTCGGTGTAGCCGGCGAAGAAGCGGGTGGTGACATGGTCGGACAGCACGGCGCCCGCGTTGGCGTCGAAGCCGGTGCGTTCGGAGCGGTTGTAATCGCGGTAGCCGTCGCGCTGGCTGCGCTGGACTTGGACCAGCCCGTCGAGCGTTCCGGCGCTGCCGCCGGCCTGCAGGCTGGTGTTGAACTGGCCGAAGCTGCCGCCCTCGACGCCCAGCCGGTAACCCGGCGCGGAGGAACCGGTGGGGGAGATGACGTTGATCGCCCCGCCCAGCATGCTGGCGCCCAGCCGGTTGGCGGTGTAGCCGCGGTAGATCTCGGTGAATTCCGCCTGACGCAGGTTGGCCAGCCCGACGATGTAGGAGCCGTCGGCCCGGTTCAGCGGCAGGCCGTTCTGCAGGGCCAGGATGCCGCGTTCCACCGGATTCTGCTGAAGCCCGGAGCCGCGGATCTGGATGCGCGGCTGGTCGTTGCCGCCGAAGAAGTTCTGCACCACGACGCCGGGCACCCCGGACAGCGCGTCGGACACCGTGACGTTCGCCTTGCCGGCCAGATCCTCCTCCGCCACCAGGGCGGTGCCGCCGGGGATCGCCTCCAGACGGCGGCGGGCGGTCGCTTCGGCGCTGTCGGCCCGTCCCTCGACCATGACGGGTGAGAGGACGACGGCGGCCCCCGGCGCCGCCGACTGCGCGTGGGCCGGCTGCGGTGCCGCGGCGCCCAGGGAGGCCAGGGCCAGCCCGGCCAGAAGGATGGGCGCGCGGCTGGCGGTGTCCGCTCGCGCGGTTCGGAACGCCGCTTGGCCGGCCTGTCCCCGTGTCGTCATGTGCTCGTTTCCCCGAAAAAGCCGATGTCTCGGACTTAAATGCGAATGATTGTCGTTCGCATTCTAGCGGCCTTTCCCGAGCGTTGTTTGTCCGCGGTCAAGTTCGAGGCGGAAAAGCAGGGTGCACGATCGATTTTTCCGTCCCGATTTTTTCTGCCGGCGCCTGCACCCACAGTCAGCGCTTGACGCCCCAGGGGCGCGCGGCGTTGCGCCAGCGTTCGAACTCGGAGCGGATGGGGTGGACCAGCGTGTATTCGACGACGATCAGCCCGGTCACCGCGATCAGCACCCAGGCCAGCGCCTCGGCCACGTCGAGGTTGGCGCGGGCGGCGGCCAGCGCGCCGCCGATGCCGCCGGTGTTGGCGAGAAGCTCGGCCATCACCGCCACCTTGAAGGCCGAGCCGAGCGCCACGGTCAGCGCCGGGAACAGGAAGGCGGCGACGTGGCGCAGCCCGAGCGTGGTCAGGCGGGCGAGCGGGCCGGCGCCGAAGGCGCGGGCCATGTCGTCCAGCCCGCGGTCGCGGGTGACCGCGCCCTCGGCCACGCCGACGAAGACCACCGGGGTGGCGGCGACCAGCACCGTCGTGATGATGGTTCCGTCGGTGGAGCCGAACCAGATCATCGCCAGCACGATCCAGGCGATGGGCGGAACCCCCAGCAGGACGGTCAGGATCGGGCGGGCCAGCCGCATCGTCGCCGGCGAATAGCCGGCGGCCAGCCCGCCCGCCGCGCCGGCAAGGGCGGCCAGCGCGAAGCCCTCGACGGCGCGCAGCGTGGTCTGCCCGGCCAGCTCCCAGGCGGCGGGATCGCCGGCGATGGTCAGGCCGGCGGCCAGCGTCGCCAGCGGGGCCGGCAGGATGAAGTCGCCGTAACGCTCATGCCCGGCCTGCCAGAGCGCGGCGAACAGGGCCAGCCCGGCCAGCCCGGCCCAGCCCGACCAGAGAAACTGCCCGACCCGGCCCAGCCGGTCGAGAACCGCGTCGGCGCGCGCCGTCGTCATGCCGCACCTCACAGATAGAAGTCCGCCGCCGGCAGCGCGCCGCCGATGATCTTGGGATCGAACTCCGCCAGGGCGCGGAAGACGGCTTCCATCGGTTCGCGGACGGCGCTGGCGCGCTGGGCGACCAGATTGGAGTGGGGGATCGCCTGCTCGATGACCGGCCCGGGCAGGCCGAGCGGCGCCGCGGCGTCGTTGGCCGCCCGCGGCGGATCGGCGTTGACCGAGGCGGTCGCCTTGGCCAGCGCGTCGTGCAGCGCCTCGACGGTGGCGGGGTGCTCCGCCAGGAAGGCGCTGGAGACGCCGAGCCCTGCCTGCGGCAGCACGGTCGCCAACCCGGTGGCGGCGCCCCAGGCCTTCTGGATGTCGAGGACCCGCGTCACCGTCCTGCCGGCCATCCCGGCGCGCAGGATGGCGGCGGAGGCCATCGGCTCGGGCAGCAGGGCGGCGTCGGCCCGTCCGGTGACGAGAAGCTGGATCGCCTCCATCGGCGTGCCGGTGAACTGAAGGGCGACATCGCCGTCGGCCGTCAGCCGCTCCGCCGCCAGCAGGCGCCGGAACACGTATTCCGGCGTGTCGTTGCGGAAGGGAATCGCGACGCTCCGGCCCTTCAGCGCGGCCACCGAGGTCAGCCCCGGGTCGGCGGACAGCAGATGCAGCAGCCCGTTGGTCATCACGTTGACCAGCCGGACGCCGAGCCCCTTGTTGAACAGGTTGGCGGCGGACTGGGTCGGCAGCACGAAGGTCTGCATGGTGCCGGAGGTCAGGCCGGCGCGCAGCTCGTCCGGGGTGCGCCACGCCTTGAACACCACCGTTTCGGCGACCGGCTTCAGCAGCCCCGAGGCGATGGCGTGGACCAGCGTGATCGACGGGCCGGCCGGCGGCCCCCACAGCGTGAGTTGGGGCAACGGTGCGGCCGCGGCGGCCGGACGGCGCAGGGCGGGGGCGGCCAGAAGGGCGGCGAGCCCCGCCAGCGCGACGCGGCGGTTCGGCAGGATCATCGGAAGCGCCCTCAAGGCCTTGCCGTCCTGCCGGCGGCGGGGATGCCGTCGGCGGCGTGATGATGATGCGGAGCGATACGCTTGGCTGCGCTGGGCATGATGGTGTCTCCAACCGGGGCCGCATGGTCATGAGCGGTGTCGAAGACGACGGTGCCGGTCGGGCCGCCGGGGATCGTTGCGCCAGAGCAAGCAGGCGCACGAAAGACATTCGTCTCCCAGCGTGTTCCAGACCGGAATTGGGGGGGCCCTAAACGCTTTTGTTCAGTGACGACAGAAACTCCTCCTCCCACTGCCGTCCCGCTTCCAGCTCGCTGAACAGCCATTCGCGGAACAGCCGGATCTTCGGAAGGTTGGCGGTCGATTTCAAAGTTACGAAGCCATGCCCCTGCGCCCGCAGGCCGCGGGTGGGGAAGGGGATGATGAGCCGCCCCGACAGCAGTTCCTGCCGGGCGAGCAGCAGGCTGTCCAGGCACACGCCCATGCCGTTCGCCGCGGCGTTGATCGCCATGAAGGAGCGGTCGAAGCGCAGGCCGCGCTCCATGTCCAGCTCGACGCCGCGATGCCGGGCCGCCCAGTCGCGCCAGCCGACGATGTTGATTTCGGAATGGATCAGGATGTGGCGGCTGATGTCCGAGGGCTTGCGGATCGGGTTCAGCCCGTTCGCCAGCGCCGGGGAGCACATCGGCACGATGACGTCGTCCGGAAACAGCTCCAGCACGCAGCCGGCGGGCGGCGGGCCGGGGTTGTAGCGGATGTCGACATCGACCGCCCCCGTCGTCAGGTCGATGGGGGACACCGACGCCCGCAGGCGGATGTCGATGGCGGGATGGATCTCCTTCACCCGCCCCAGACGCGGCATCAGCCATTGCGCGGCGAAGCTGGGCATCGAGCGCACGGTCAGGGTCGTGGTGCCGCTGCCCGTCGTGGTGACGTTGCGGGTCGCCGTGTCGATCCGGGCGAAGGCGGCGATGATTTCCGCGGCGTAGGCGCGTCCGTCGTCGGTCAGCGCGACCGAGCGGTGCACCCGGTGGAACAGCCGAAGGCCGAGCTGCTCCTCAAGAATCTTCACCTGATGGCTGATCGCCGAGGGCGTCAGGCCGAGATCCTCCGCCGCCGTTGCGAAGGAACCGAGCCGCGCCGCCGCCTCAAAGGCTTGCAAAGCCTTGATGGAAATCCGTTTCCGCATCGCACCATATTCATGAATTCATTTCATCATTCGGCAATCTTATTCGTTTGTCGAATTCATCTCAAGACCATAGGATGACTTCAACGATCGGAGCGACCAACCATCAGTCCTCCGTACCGAAAAATCATCAAAACCGAGCGAAAACGACGCTCCGCCGCGGCATTCCCAGGGCCGCCACGCCCACGGCCGTCACATCCACGGCCGCCATGGCGGAGCCAGCTTCGAACAAAGGGAGCGAGCATGTTGCTGTCCAACAAGGTGTGCGTGATCACCGGAGCGGCGTCGCGCCGCGGCATCGGTCTGGCCACGGCGCGGCTGTTCGCGCTGCATGGCGGGCGGGCGATCATCCTGGACCTCGACGGCGGTCAGGCCGCCGAAGCCGCCGCCGAGCTGGGCGAGGCGCACCGCGGCATCGCCTGCGACGTGACCGACAAGGCCGCCTGCGCCAACGCCGCCGCCCGCGTGGTCGAGGAGTTCGGCCGCATCGACGTGCTGGTCAACAACGCCGGCATCACCCAGCCGCTGAAGTTCATGGACATCGAGCCGAAGAACTACGAGGCGGTGACCGACGTCAGCCTGCGCGGCACGCTCTACATGAGCCAGGCGGTCGTCCCGCACATGCGCGCCCAGAAGTCCGGCTCCATCGTCTGCATCTCCTCGGTGTCGGCGCAGCGCGGCGGCGGCATCTTCGGCGGCCCGCACTACAGCGCCGCCAAGGCCGGCGTGCTCGGCCTCGCCAAGGCGATGGCGCGCGAGCTGGGTCCGGACAACGTCCGCGTCAACTCCGTCACCCCCGGCCTGATCCAGACCGACATCACCGGCGGCAAGCTGACGCCCGAGCTGCGCGCGGACATCCTCAAGGGCATCCCGCTGAACCGCCTGGGCGACGCCGAGGACGTGGCGCGCTCCTGCCTCTTCCTGGCGTCGGAGCTGTCGTCCTACGTCACGGGCGCCACGCTCGACGTCAACGGCGGCATGCTCATCCACTGATCCCGAAACGCTGGAGACGACTCCCGTGGACACCACCCAACTGGGCCACAACGTTCCCCTGACCGAACGCGCCTACCGCATCCGCCGCAACGCCGTGCTGATGGGCGAGGTGCAGGGCCAGGGCTACATCGGGCAGGCCCTGGACATCGCCGACGTGCTGGCCGTGTCCTACTTCCACGCCATGCGCTACCGGCCAGAGGACCCGCACTGGGAAGGCCGCGACCGCTTCCTGCTGTCCAACGGCCATTACGCCATCGCGCTCTACGCCGCCCTGATCGAGGCCGGCATCGTCCCGGCCGAGGAGCTGGAGACCTACGGCAGCGACGACAGCCGCCTGCCCATGTCGGGCATGGCCGCCTACACGCCGGGCATGGAGATGTCGGGCGGCTCGCTCGGCCTCGGCCTCAGCATCGCGGTCGGCATCGCGCTCGGCCTGAAGCGCAAGGCGTCGGACAACCGCGTCTACACGCTTTTCTCCGACGGTGAACTGGACGAGGGCTCGGTCTGGGAGGCCATCATGTCGGCGGCCCACTACAAGCTCGACAACCTGATCGGCATCGTCGACGTCAACAACCAGCAGGCCGACGGCCCGTCCACCCAGGTGATGGCCTTCGAGCCGCTGGTCGACAAGCTGGAGGCCTTCGGCTGGTTCGTCCAGCGGGTGGACGGCAACGACATGGACGCCGTGGTCGCCGCCTTCGACGCCGCCCGCGACCATCCGGAGCCCAAGCCCCGCATGATCGTCTGCGACACCAGGATGGGCAAGGGGGTGCCCTTCCTCGAAGCCCGCGAAAAGAATCACTTCATCCGCGTGGACGCGCACGAGTGGAAGCTCGCCCTCGACGCGCTGGACGCCGGGAGGACCGCATGAGCACCGCCACCGCCTCTGCCGCCACCACCGCTGCCGCCACCGCCTCTGCCGCCGCCAAGCCGCGCCTGAAGACCTCCGCGATGATCGCCTCGATCGCGGGCGAAGGGCAGCGCACCAAGCCCGCGCCCTTCGGCCACACGCTGGTCGAGCTGGCGAAGGCCCGTCCGGAGATCGTCGGCCTCACCGCCGATCTGGCGAAATACACCGACCTGCACATCTTCGCCCAGGCCAACCCGGACCGCTTCTATCAGATGGGCATGGCCGAGCAGCTGCTGATGGGCACCGCCTCCGGTCTGGCGCACGAGGGCTTCATGCCCTTCGTCACCACTTACGCGGTCTTCGCCTCGCGCCGGGCCTACGACTTCGTGCACCAGACGATCGCGGAGGAGAACCGCAACGTCAAGATCGCCTGCGCCCTGCCGGGCCTGACCTCGGGCTACGGCCCCAGCCATCAGGCGGCGGAGGATCTGGCGCTGATGCGCGCCATGCCGAACATGGTGGTGATCGACCCCTGCGACGCCCTGGAGATCGAGCAGGCGGTGCCCGCCATGGCCGCCCACCAGGGGCCGGTCTACATGCGCCTGCTGCGCGGCAACGTCCCGCTGGTGCTCGACGAGTACGACTACACGTTCGAGCTGGGCAAGGCCAAGTTGCTGCGCGACGGCGCCGACGTGCTGGTCATCTCCTCCGGCATCATGACGATGCGGGCGCTGGAGGTGGCGAAGGCCCTGGAGGCCGATAAGGTCGGCGTCGCCGTGCTGCATGTCCCGACCATCAAGCCGCTCGACACCGAGACCATCCTGGCCGAGGCCGGGCGCAGCGGGCGCATGGTCGTCGTCGCCGAGAACCACACCGTCATCGGCGGTCTGGGCGAGGCGGTGGCCGGCACGCTGCTGCGCGCCGGGGTCGTCCCCAGCGCCTTCCGCCAGATCGGCCTGCCCGACGAATTCCTGAAGGCCGGCGCCCTGCCGACGCTGCACGACCTCTACGGCATTTCCACCGATGCCATGGTAACCAGCATCAAGGGGTGGCTGTAAGCCGCCCCCCAACCCCCGTCGCCCACCCCACCCCGGCTGTCGCAGAAGCGAGGACACCCTTAAGAACCGCGCCGCGCCCGTTCCCGATACGCTGAACGACAAAAGACCACAGGAGAGGAAACAATGGACAAGAAGCCGCCCAAGAACCCCGCTCACTCGACCCTGGGCCTTCTCCGCCCGAGCCGCCGCGCCGTTCTGGCCGCCGCCGCCGCCGTGCCGCTGGTGACCATCCTGAAGCGCCCGGCCAACGCCGCCGAGTTCCAGTTCAAATACGCCACCGGCCAGGACCCGACCCACCCGGTCAACATCCGCGCCCAGGAAGCCATCAACCGCATCCGCGAGGCGACCTCCGGCCGGCTCGACATCAAGCTGTTCCCGGCCAACCAGCTCGGCAGCGACACCGACCTGCTGGGGCAGGTGCGCAACGGCGGCGTAGAGATCTTCAACCTCTCCTCGCTGATCCTCGCCACCTTCGTCCCGCTGTCCGGCATCACCAGCATGGGCTTCGCCTTCAAGGACTACGACGCGGTCTGGCAGGCGATGGACGGCGACCTCGGCAAGCATGTCCGGGCGGAGATCGCCAAGACCCCGATCATGACGCTCAGCAAGATCTGGGACAACGGCTTCCGCCACGTCACCTCCTCCACCCGCGTCATCAAGACGCCGGAGGACATCAAGGGCTTCAAGATGCGGGTGCCGCCGGCCCCGGCCCTGACCTCGCTGTTCAAGGCGATCGACGCCGCCCCGGCGCCGATCAACTTCAACGAACTCTACTCCGCGCTTCAGACCACCGTCGTGGAGGGGCAGGAGAACCCGCTGGCGATCATCGCCACCGCCCGCCTGTACGAGGTGCAGAAGTCCTGCAGCCTGACCGGCCATGTCTGGGACGGCTACTGGGTGCTCGGGAACAAGCGCGCCTTCGCCCGCCTGCCCGCCGACATCCAGGCCATCGTCACCCGCGAACTGGACCGTTCGGCGGACGACCAGCGGGCCGACATCGCGGCGCTCACCGAATCGCTGCAGAAGGACCTGTCCGCCAAGGGGCTGACCTTCCACACCGTCGACCGCGAACCGTTCCGCAAGGTGCTCGCCGGGACGAACTTCTACGCGGAGTGGAAGGAGAAGTACGGGACCACCGCCTGGGACCTGCTTGAGAAGGTGACCGGCAAGCTGGGCTGACGCGGTCCGCCGACAGCGGAGGGATGGCGTTTGGCCTTCGTAGCCCTCTCCCCTCCGGGGAGAGGGTGGCCCGAAGGGCCGGTGAGGGGGATGTGCATGGCGGTACGTCCGGCAAGAGCGCAACCCCCTCACCCTAACCCTCTCCCCAGAGCGGAGAGGGGAAATCAAATGCGACCGCCGCTTCCCCATCACCGATCGTCCATGCGAAGGGCTGGTTACCATGAACACTCCCGTCAACACGGCGGACGCCGCCGTTCACGGCGCCGGGCGGCCATCGGGCGCCGGCACCGGCTGGCTCGACCGGCTGGACCGCGGCATCGGGCTGCTGGTCGAGACGCCGGCGGCCCTGCTGGTGCTCGCCGAGGTCGGCGTGCTGCTGATCGGCGTCATCTGGCGCTATCTCCTGCACAGCCCGATCATCTGGTCGGACGAGCTGGCCTCCATCCTGTTCCTCTGGCTCGCCATGTTCGGCTCCGTCGTGGCGCTGCGCCGGGGCGAGCACATGCGGATGACCGCGATCGTCGGCATGCTCCAGCCCCGCACCCAGGCGTTCCTCGACGTGGTGGCGATCACCGCGGCGCTGGCCTTCCTGCTGCTGATGGCCGAGCCGGCCTACGAGTTCGCGGTGGAGGAGGTGTGGGTCACCACCCCGGCGCTGGACATCCCCAACTCCTGGCGGGCGAGCGCGCTGCCGGTGGGCTTCGTCCTGATGATCGCGGTGGCGCTGCTCCGGCTGGCGCGGCTGGGCCGCCCGTCCGACGTGCTGCGGGCGGTGGTGGCCGTGACGGCGGTGGTCGGCGTCATGGCGCTGGCGGCGCCGCTGTTCGCCGGGCTCGGCAACTACAACCTGCTGCTCTTCTTCGTGGTGGGCGTCGGCGCGATGGTGTTCCTCGGCCTGCCCATCGCCTTCGCCTTCGGTCTGGCGACCTTCGGCTATCTGGCGCTCGCCACCTCGACCCCGGCCATCGTCATGGTCGGCCGCATGGACGAGGGGATGAGCCACCTGATCCTGCTGTCGGTGCCGCTGTTCGTCTTCCTCGGCCAGCTGATCGAGATGACCGGCATGGCCCGCGCCATGGTCGGCTTCCTGGCCAGCCTGCTCGGCCACGTGCGCGGCGGCCTGTCCTACGTGCTGATCGGCGCCATGTACCTCGTCTCGGGCATTTCCGGGTCGAAGGCGGCGGACATGGCGGCGGTCGCCCCGGTGCTGTTCCCCGAGATGAAGGCGCGCGGCGCCAAGCCCGGCGACCTCGTCGCCCTGCTGTCGGCCACCGGCGCCCAGACCGAGACCATCCCGCCGTCGCTGGTCCTCATCACCATCGGTTCGGTCACCGGCGTGTCCATCGCCGCCCTGTTCACCGGCGGCCTGCTGCCGGCCGTCGTCCTGGGCGCCGCGCTGGCGGCGCTGGTCTGGTGGCGCTACCGCCACGAGGACCTGTCCCACGTCCGCCGCGCCAGCAAGGCGGAGATCGGCAAGGCCTTCCTGATCGCGCTGCCGGCCATCGCGCTGCCCTTCATCATCCGCGCCGCGGTGATCGAGGGTGTGGCGACCGCGACCGAGGTCTCGACCATCGGCATCGTCTACGCGGTGGTCGCCGGCCTGCTGATCTACCGCCAGTTCGACTGGCGCCGCATCTACCCGATGCTGGTCGAGACGGCGTCGCTGTCCGGGGCGATCCTGTTGATCATCGGTGCGGCCACCGGCATGGCCTGGGCGCTGACCCAGTCCGGCTTCTCCAGCTCGCTGGCCGAGGCGATGCGGGCCCTGCCGGGCGGCGTGCCGGTCTTCATCGTGGTGTCGATCGTCGCCTTCATCATCCTGGGCAGCGTGCTGGAGGGCATCCCCGCCATCGTGCTGTTCGGCCCGCTGCTGTTCCCCATCGCCCGCCAGCTCGGCGTGCATGAGGTGCACTACGCGATGATCGTGATCCTGGCCATGGGCATCGGCCTGTTCGCCCCGCCCTTCGGCGTCGGCTACTACGCGGCCTGCGCGATCAGCCGGATCAACCCCGACGAAGGCATGAAGCCGATCATCGGCTATCTGGTGGCGCTGACCATCGGCCTGATCGTCGTCGCGGCGGTGCCGTGGATCTCCATCGGTTTCCTGTGATCCGCCTTCCTGTGATCCGCCTTCCGGCCCGGTCCCCTGAATTTCCGATGGGTGGACCGGGCCTTCTCTCCCTTTTCAGTTCAGGAAAGTGATACGGCCATGACGACGGTGGGAACGACGGTGGGCTTTATCGGCCTCGGTTCCATGGGCATGCCGATGGCGTGCAACCTGCTGGCCCGCGGGTTCGATCTGCGCGGCTTCGACGTGCGGCGCGAGAGCGTCGCGGCGCTGGAGGCCCGCGGCGGGCGGGGGGCGGACAGCGCCGCCGCCGCCGCCGAAGGGGCCGACGCCCTGGTCCTGATGGTGGTCAACGCCGCCCAGGCCGACTCCGTCCTGTTCGCCCAGGGCGCGCTGGACCGCCTGCCGGACGGCGCCACGGTGATCCTGATGGCGACCTGTCCGCCGGACGCCGTCGCCGCGCTCGCCGCGCGGGTCGAGGCGGCGGGGCGGCGCTTCGTGGACGCCCCGGTGTCGGGCGGGACGGTCGGCGCGGTGGCCGGAACGCTGTCGATCATGGCGGCGGCCCCGGCGGCGACGGTGGAGCGGGTGCGCCCGGTCCTGGCGGCGATGGGCGACAAGGTCTTCCACGTCGGCGAGGCGCCGGGGCAGGGCGCCACGGTGAAGACGGTCAACCAGCTGCTGTGCGGCGTCCACATCGCCGTGGTGGCGGAAGCCTTCTCGCTGGCCGCAAAGGCCGGCGTCGATCTGGCGGTCCTTCTGGAGATCATGAGCGGTTCCGCCGCGTCGAGCTGGATGCTGAAGGACCGTGGCCCGCGCATGCTGGAGGCCGAGCCGGGCGTCACCAGCGCCGTGGACATCTTCGTCAAGGATCTCGGCATCGTCCTGGAGGCCGGGCGCGGCGCCAAGGCCGCGCTGCCCCTGGCCGCCGTCGCCCACCAGATGTTCCTCTCCGCCTCCGGGCGCGGCGAGGGCGCGATGGACGACAGCCAGGTGATCCGCAGCTATCACCTGCTCAACGGCGTCGCGCCGGGGTGAGGCGGCCCAGACGGGCTTTTCAGCCGACCCCCGTGACGGCGGACCGTTCCGGAGCCGGGCGCGGGGCCGCCGGGAATGTTCAGGGACCGGTGGGGCGGTCGCCCAGGACGGTGGCGCGGTGCATGAGCCGGCTGTGCGGCAGATAGTCGTTGACCGCATAATGCTGGGTGGAGCGGTTGTCCCACAGCACGAGGTCGTCCGGCTTCCACTGCCAGCGCACGGTGAATTCGGGCCGGCTGATGTGGTCGAACAGAAAGTCGAGGATGGCGGCGCTCTCCCGGTCGCTCAGCCCGACGATGCGGGCCGTGAAGTTCTCGTTCACGAACAGCGCCTTGGCGCCGCTGACCGGGTGGATGCGGATCACCGGATGGACCACCGGCGGGTGGCGGTCGCGCGCCGCGCGCCAGCGCGCGTGCGTCTCCGGATCGCCGTTGTGCCGCCATTCCGGGAAGGACTTGGTGAAGTCGTGCAGCGCGCTCAGCGGCTCCAGCAGGCGCTTCAGCGGTTCCGACAACGCGGCGTAGGCGGCGATGTTGCTGGCCCAGACGGTGTCGCCCCCGCTCGGCGGGATGCGCTTGCCGGCCAGCGCGACGATGGCCGGCGGCGTCTCGATGCAGGTGACGTCGGTGTGCCAGACGTCGTTGTCGGTCGGGTTGTGCGGCCCGGTGTCGAGCACCATGATCTCCGGCTGCTCCGGCACGTTCGGGTAGACGGGGTGGATGTGCAGGTCGCCGAAGCGCGCGGCGAAGGCACGCTGCGTCTGCGGCGTCAGCGGCTGGTTCTCGAAGAACAGCACCTGGTGGGTGACGAGCGCCCGCTGGAGCGCCGCGGCCTCCGTGTCGCTCAAGGGGCGGGTCAGGTCGAGGCCGGTCACCCGCGCGCCGATGGCCGGGCTGACGGGCGTGATGGACAGGGTCGGCAGGGTGATGTCGGGCATGGCGGATCCCTATGGACGGTGTGTTGTCTTCCGATCAGGCGTTCGGGACATCGGGCGGCACCGGCTCGGACGCCGGAAGGCGGGCCAGCGCCTTCAGCGTGTCCTCCGCCACGCCGAAGTTGCGGACGTAGGAGGTGGCGGCGCTGCGGTGAGGCTGGAAATCCCAGGGCGTGTGCCGCCCGGTCAGCAGCACCTTGTGGATGAACAGGCGCCGGTTCTGGCTTTCGATCACCGCCCGGCGCAGGGCCGGCGCGTTCCAGCGCCGCGCGACGGATGCGGCCAGATCGGCCTCGATGGCGGCGAGATCGCGCGCGCCGGCGCGGTTGACCAGCTCCTTCGGGTCGGCCTCCAGGTCGTAGAGCTGCGGCGGGTCGCCGTCGCAGGCGATGTATTTGTAGCGGCCGCGCCGCACCATGAAGGCTGGGTTCAGCGTCCCTTCCCCCAGATACTCCGCGAAGATGGTGCGGCCGGCGCCGCGCGCCGAACCGGCCAGCAGGGGCAGCAGGCTTTCGCCGTCGAACGGGTCGACCGGCAGCGGCGCCCGGCCGTCGAGCAGGTCGAGGATGGTGGGGAACAGATCCACGTGCGACACCGGGGCCGACACCCGGCGCGGTGCCCAGCGTCCCGGAGCGTGGACGAGAAGCGGCACGCGGGACGACCATTCGAAGAAGCTCATCTTGTACCACATGCCCCGCTCGCCCAGCATCTCGCCATGGTCGCCGGTGAAGACGATGATGGTGTCCTGGGCCAGCCCGGCGCGTTCCAGCGCCGTCAGCAGGCGCCCGACCAGCTCGTCCACATAGCTGATGGAGCCGTAATAGGCGTGGCGGGCGGTGCGCACCCGCTCCTCTGTCAGGTGGTAGCGGTGCAGCCCGTCCATATAGTGGAGCCGCCGGCTGTGCGGATCGAGCCGCTCCGGCGGGATGGGAGGCACCGAGGGCGGATCGATCTCCGCGTGATCGTAGAGGTCCCAATGCTCGGGCAGGCAGTTGAAGGGGTCGTGCGGGTGGGTGAAGGACACCGCCAGGAGGAAGGGCGCACTGTCCGCCGTGTTAGCCGCGGTGCGGCCGTAATCGTAGATCTTCTGCACCGCCTGATGGGCGGTCTCCTCGTCGAAGTCGATCTGCAGGCTGCGGTGGCAGGGACCGGCCTCGACCACGCTCGCCATATGATGGGACCAGTCGTAGGCCAGCGCCCCGTTCCCCCAATCGGGCGTCCAGCCGAAATCGGCGGGATAGACGTCGGTGGTCAGCCGCTCCTCGAAGCCGTGGAGCTGGTCGGCGCCGACGAAATGCATCTTGCCCGACAGGCAGGTGCGGTAGCCGGCGGCGCGGGCGTAATGCACGAAGGTCGGCACGGAGGAGGCGAACTCCGCCGCGTTGTCGAAGGCGCCGATGGCCGAGGGCAGCCGCCCCGACAGCAGGGCGAAGCGCGACGGCGCGCAGAGCGGGTAGTTGCAGTAGGCGTTGTCGAACACCACGCCTTCCGCGGCCAGCCGCGACAGGTTGGGCGTCCTGACGACCGGGTGACCATGGAAGGGCAGGGCGGGGGCCGCCATCTGGTCGGCCATGATGAACAGGATGTTGGGGGGCCGCGACACGGCGAGGAAACTCCAGTTCGGAAAAGCGTCAGGTCTTGCCCTTCCAGGGCACCAGCCAGGATTCCAGCAGGCGCATCCCGTAGGAGAAGGCGAAGGCCCAGGCGGCGATGATGCCGATGCCGACGAACACCACGTCGGTGGCCAGGAAATGCGAGGCGGACATGATCATGAAGCCGATGCCGCGCGTCGCCGCGATCAGCTCCGCGGCGACCAGCGTGCTCCAGCCGACGCCGATGGCGATGCGCAGGCCGGTCAGGATCTCCGGCAGGGCGCTGGGCAGCACGATGGAGCGGAAGAGCTGCCAGCGCGTGGCCCCCAGCGAGAGGGCGGCGTTGACCCGCTCGATGGGCAGCGACCGCACGCCGGCCTGGGCCGACAGGCAGATCGGGGCGAACATCGCCAGCGTCAGCAGGGCGATCTTCGACACCTCCCCGATGCCCAGCCAGATGATCATCAGCGGCAGATAGGCCAGCGGCGGCAGCGGCCAGTAGAACTCGATGGGCGTGTCGAGGATGCCCTTGGCCCAGCGGTTCAGCCCCATCGCCAGCCCCAGCGGGATGCCGAGCGACGCGGCGATCAGCGCCGCGGCGAGGATGCGCAGCAGGCTGGCCGACACATGCTCGCCCAGGGTGGCGCCGGCGTAGCCGTCCTCCAGGATGGAGAGGAACTGGGCGGCCACCTCCCCCGGTGACGGAAGGAACAGGGGCGTCACCAGCCGGTAGTGCGACACCAGGAACCAGACGGCGATCAGCAGCAGCCCGGTGACCGCGCTGATCGGGCCGGTGCGCGCCCCGTCCAGCCCGAAGGGCCGCAGGGCGACGGTCCGCGGCCGGGCGGCGGGCTCGGCCAGGGGGCCGGCGGTGGAGCGGGCGGCGTCGGTCATTGCAGCGTCTCCCCGCGCTGGACCGCCGTGTGGTGGGGGCGGTGGACGAGATCGCGGATGCGGTTGTGCAGGTCCCCGAACTCCGGGTCGGACAGGATGGCGCGCACGTCCCGTTCGGCGGCGAAGCGCCGGACGAAGTCGAGGTCGAAGCGGGCGACGATCCGGCCGGGCCGCGGCGACATCACCACCACCGTCGTGCCGAGGAACAGCGCCTCCTCGATGGAATGGGTGATGAAGAAGATGCGCTTGCCGGTGCGCGCCCAGACGTCGATCAGCAGCTCCTGCATCTGCTCCCGCGTCAGGCTGTCGAGCGCGCCGAACGGTTCGTCCATCAGCAGGATCTTCGGGTCGGTGGCCAGCGCGCGGGCGATGCCCACGCGCTGGCGCATGCCGCCGGACAGCTCGTGCGGGGCGGCCTTGGCGAAGCCCTCCAGCCCGACGAGGCGCAGCAGCTCCGCGGCGCGGTCCCGCCGTTCCCGCAGGGTGAGGCCGGCGAAATCCAGGCCGAGCGCCACATTGTCCAGCACGCTCTTCCAGGGCAGCAGCGTGTCCTTCTGGAACACCACGCCGCGGTCGGCGCCGGGGCGTTCCACCGGCTGGCCGTCCAGCGTGATGCTGCCGTCCGACAGGGGAAGGAAGCCGGCGATGGCGTTCAGCAGCGTGGACTTGCCGCAGCCCGACGCGCCGAGCGCGACGACGATGCTGTTGGCGTCGATGTCCAGCGACGCGCGGTCCAGCGCGTGGATCGTCCCGCCGTCACGGCCTGGAAAGAACACGCTGGCGTTCTGCACCCGGAGCATGGCGCGCCTCCCGTCCGGCCGCGCGTCAGGGCAGCGCCTTGACGTAATCCGCGGTGACGAAGCCGCCGTAGCTGGGCAGCACGGTTGAGACCTTCTTCTGCTCCTTCAGGAACTCGGCGGTTTCCTTCAGGATTCGGGCGGTGCCGCTGTTCTCCCCGCCGTCCAGCCAGTCCTTGGTGGCCTGCTGCTTGGCCGGGATCAGCGACAGGTTGTTCAGCGCCGACGCCTGATCGGACGGCGTGCCGCCGAGAAGCCCGGCCAGCGTCTTGGCGTTCTGCGATTCCGGCCCCCAGGCGGCCTTGTCGTCGCGGAAGGAGACGCTGTAGCGCTCCACCACCCCGGCGAAGCTCTTCAGGAAGGCCGGATTCTCCTTGGCGAAGGCGGCGGTGGCGACCCAGGCGGTGAAGGTCGGGGCGCCGCGATCGGCGACCTGCCGGGAGGTCAGAAGCACCTTGCCGGTCTTCTTCAGCTCGGTCAGCGCCGGGTCCCAGACAAAGGCGCCGTCCAGGTCGCCGCGGTTCCAGGCCGCGACGATGTCGGGCTGCGGAATGGCGAAGACCTGGGCGTCGCGCTCGCTCAGCTTCTCCTGCTTCAGCACGGCGAGGAGCTGGTAATGGTCGGTCGAGACCGGGGCGGCGGCCAGCTTCTTGCCCTTCAGGTCGGCGGGCTTCTCGATTCCGGAGCCGTTGCGGACCACCAGCGCCTCGTCGGTGCCGGAGGAGCTGGCGAGGTAGAAGGCCTTCACGTCCAGCCCGCGGCTGACCGCGGCGGCGAAGGGGCTGGAGCCGACATAGCCGACCTGCACGTTGCCCGCGGCGATGGCGGCGAAGATGTCGGCGCCCGAATTGAACTTGCGGAAATCGATCTCGCTGCCGGTCGCCTTGGCGAAGTCGCCGTTGGCGATGGCCACCGACGACGGCAGCGCGTCGGTCTGGTAGGCGACGACGATCTTGCCGGCGGCCTCGGCGGAGAGGGGCGCCAGGGTGGTCAGCGCGAACAGGGCGATGGAAGGCAGGAACTGCTTCATGGTGGCGTATCTCCCCCGTCTTCACCCGGCGGCGCGGTCGTCCGCCGGTGAAGAAACTCTACATATTAAGAAGGGAAATAAGCAACACCTCAGGAGAGCGTGTGTGTATTATTTTTCTATAACAACAAAAATGAATAGTCTAATTTCTCCGGGATGAAGGGAACGCCGATGTCCCTCCCGGGACGGAAGGGGAGCGTCACCCCGCGCGGTATGTGCCCTCGGACACGAAGGCGGTCAGCGGGCGCCGACCGCTCGGGGTTTCCTGTTGCCGGAACTCCTCGGGCAGCGCATCGACGGCCCCTTGCCGCCCGACGGCGATGAGAATCTCCACGGCGACCCCTTCCGGCACGCCGAGCAAGCCACCCGCCGCGGCGCGGTCGAATCCGCCGATGGCGCGGCTGTGCCAACCCGCCAGGAACAGTTGGTGCGCGAGGTTGGCCCAGGCCGCTCCGGCGTCGAAGGAATGGGTGTGGTTCGGCGACCCGTCGTCGTGGGTCGTCTTGGAAAGCACCGCGATCAGGGCCGACGCCCTGTCCGCCCACAGCCGGTTGCGCCCGTTCAGCAGGCCGAAGACGGCCTCCCACGACGAGGACTGGCGTTTGCTGTAGACGAAGCGCCAAGGCTGGGCGTTGCGGGCGGATGGCGCCCAGCGCGCCGCTTCGAAACCCTGCTCCAGAATGGCGTCGGGGATTTCCTCCCCGGTGTAGGCGCGCGGCGACCAGCGGTTCACGAACAACGGGTCGATGCCGTGGTCGGGGTGGCGGTGTTCACGGACGGGCATGGCTCTGTTCTCCGGCGGAACGGCGACGGTGGACGGTTAAGAAAACCGGCCACCGGATTTTCCAAGCCGCCCCCGCCAAACACATAAATTCAAGGTTGTTCATGCGTCGGGAAGGCCGGCCGCCCACTCAGAAGGCCTTGTCCTCGCCGAAGGTGACCCGGTGGAGCAGGCGGTACTCGGTGTAGTCGGTCACCGCGTAATGGACGGTGGCGCGGTTGTCCCAGATCGCCACGTCGCCGTTCCGCCAGCGCCAGCGCGCCTGGGCCTCGGGCTTCTCGAACAGCCCGAACAGGAAGGTCAGCAGCGCGTCGCTCTGCTGGCGCGACAGGCCGCGGATGCGCAGGGTGAAGTTCGGGCTGACATAGACCAGCTTGCGGCCCGTGACCGGATGGGTCTGGACGACCTTGTGCACCACCGGCAGATGCTCGGCGCGGGCCTGACGGTACAACTCCTCCCCGTTGGGCTGGGTGCGGAACCACTCGGGCCAGCCGCTGTGCTCGATGCTGTGCACCGCCTCCAGCGTTTCCAGATAGGCGCGCAAGGCCGGGTCGAGGCGGTCGTAGACGTAGGTTCCGCTGGCCCAGGCGGTGTCGCCGCCGACGGACGGCACGTCGCGCGCATGCAGGACCGTGCCGGTGGGCGGGTTGGCGGAGAAGGTGACGTCGGCGTGCCATTGATCGGTGCCGTAGCCCGGCTGCCCCGGCGTGAACTCGATCAGCTCGACGAGCCGGTTCGAGTCGTGTCGCTTGAAATAGGCCTTGGCCTTGTCGGGATCGCCGAAGATCCGGGCGACATCGACCTGCTGCTCCGGGCTCAGCGCCTGGCCGCGGAAGAACAGCACGCCATACTCGGCCAGCGCCCGGCGCAGGTCGGCGCGGACCTCCTCGCCGGTGGACTCCCTCAGGTCGATTCCGTCCACCACGGCACCGATGAAGGGGTTGTAGGGCGTCAGCGTGAAGTGGCGGAAGCCGTCTTCATGAGGGGTCTTCGTCGTCATCGGATCGTCCTTCGGCCAGGGCAGCGGACCGGAGCGCCCGCTCGAATAAGGCTATTCATCAACTAGGCAAATACGGCCATGTTCGTTGATATGGATCAATCGACAGCATCAATTGCGCTTTCTTGTAAAAAATTACACGTTCTAATCGCCTATAACGCGAGGGCGTATTGACATTCGAACGTGTTAAATGGAATACGAACATCCACATCGCGAATGGGGAAATGGGCGATCCGGGAGCCGGCGACGCGCGGTCAAGCCAGAATCCCCCGATCCCCACCCCATAACCCGAGCATCAAGCGAGGTATCGACCATGGCCGTTTCCAGATTTGTCGCCTTGGCCGTCGCGGCCGCCATCGGCCTCGGGCTGGCCGGAACCGCCACCGCCTCCGCCGCTGCCGACGATCTGCGCATCGCCGCGCAGCCCTTTCCCCTCTATGCGCCCCTGTTCGTCGCCAAGCAGAAGAAGTGGCTGGACGAGGAACTGGCCAAGGTGGCGCCGAACGCCGCCGTCAAGTGGTCGCTCTTCCCCGCCGGTCCGCCGATCAACGAATCCTTCGCCGCCGGACAGCAGGATGTGGGCTTCGTCGGCGACACCCCGGCGCTGGTCGGCAAGGCGGCGGGGCTCGACACCAGCGCCATCGCGCTGACCTCCGACGGTCCGAAGAGCTTGGCGGTCATCGTCGGCGGCAGTTCTCCCATCGCGTCGCCGAAGGAGCTGAAGGGCCGGAAGGTGGCGGTGACCAAAGGGTCCTACGCCCACCATCTGCTGGCGCTGGTGCTGGAGCAGGGCGGCCTGACGCTGAACGACGTCGAGCTGATCAACCTGCCCGTGGCGGAGATCCCGCCGGCCATCATCGCCGGCACCATCGACGCCGGCGCGGTGTGGGAGCCGATCCTGACCCGCTTCGAATCGCAGAAGGCGGTCCGCGTGCTGGCCGACGGCACCGGCATCAAGAAGGGGCTGCTGCTGATCGTCGCCGACAACGGCTTCCTGAAGGCCCGGCCCGAGCAGGCGAAAGCCCTGCTGACGGCGTACAAGCGCGCCTCGGACTTCATCACCGCCAACCCGAAGGAGGCGGCGGAGCTGATCAGCGGCGACGTCAATCTGGCGCCCGACCTGCTGGTCCAGGTCCTGCAGCGCATGAACTACTACCCGGCCATCCACGACGACGACGTGGCCGAGGTCAAGAAGACCGAGCAGTTCATGCGCACCCACGGCCTCATCAAGACCGCGGTGGACGTGGACGCCTTCTTCAACCGCAAGCCGGCGGACGAGGCGGGTCTGAAATGAGCGCCGGGCTGGCTTCCGACGCGCCTCCGGCGCAACGGGCCGACGCGCCTCCGGCGCAATGGGCCGGCGCGCCTCCGGCGCAACGGGCCGGGGGAAGGGCGGGGGCGAAGGCGCGGCTTCCGCGTTCCCGTCCGGGCGCCCTGCTGCGGGGCCTGCCGGGTGCGCTGGGGCGGGCGGCGCTGTATGTGGCGCTTCCCGTGGCGCTGCTGGCGGCGTGGCAGGCCGCGTTCGAGCTGGGCTACATCCGTCCCATCCTGCTGCCGCCGCCGACCAGGGTGGGCAAGGCCTTCGTCGATCTGGCGGCCAGCGGCGACCTGTTCCGCCATCTGGGCGTCAGCCTGCTGCGCGTGCTGGAGGGGTTCGCCATCGCCGCGCTGGTCGGCCTGCCGCTGGGCATCGGGATCGGCCTGTCGCGGACGCTGGACCGGCTGACCGACCTGATCATCCAGCTGACCAAGCCGATCCCGCCCATCGCCTGGATTCCGCTGGCCATCCTGTGGTTCGGCATCGGCGAGGCGGGGAAGGTCTACATCATCTTCCTCGGCGCCATCTTCCCCATCCTCGTCAACACCATCGACGGCATCCGCCAGACCGACCACCGCCATGTCGAGCTGGCGCGCGTGCTGGAGGTGACGCGCCGCCGCTTCATCCTCCAGGTCGTCCTGCCTGGGGCGCTGCCGAACATCATGACCGGCCTGCGCGTCGGGCTGATGGTGGCCTGGATCTGCGTGGTCGCCGCCGAGCTGATCGCCGCCTCGTCGGGCCTCGGCTACCTCATCATGGACGCCCGGCAGATGAGCCAGACCGATCAGGTTCTGGTGGGCATGATCACCATCGGCGCCATGGGCAAGCTGCTGGACGTCGTGCTGCGCGCCGCCGAGCGCCGCCTGATCACCTGGAAATCCACCTTCTCGGGGAGCTGACCGCCATGGTTGCCACCGCTGTCCGCAAGGCGGGCGACGAACGGGCCGCCGACCGCGCCGCCGGCCTGCGCATCGGCCCGCTGTCCAAGACCTACACGCTGAAGACCGGCCCGCTGAGGACCGAAACGGTCCAGGCTCTCGGCGACATCCGGCTCGACGTTGCGGGCGGGAGCTTCGTCAGCATCGTCGGCAGCTCCGGCTGCGGCAAGAGCACGCTTCTGCGCATCATCGCCGGGCTGGAGACCAGCTATGACGGGACCGTCACGCTCGGCGGGCGGCCCATCGGCGGTCCCGGCCTCGACCGCGGGGTGATCTTCCAGGAGCACCGCCTGCTGCCCTGGCTGACGGTCGAGCAGAACATCGCCTTCGGGCTGAAGAACCTGCCCAGGGCGGAGGTCGCCCGGCGGGTGCGGGAGCATCTGGAGCTGGTCGGGCTGGAGGGTTTCGCCAAGGCCCACCCGCACCAGCTCTCCGGCGGCATGGCCCAGCGCGTCGCCATCGCCCGCGCGCTCGTCAACCAGCCGCGGGTGCTGCTGCTGGACGAGCCGTTCGGCGCGCTGGACGCCCTGACCCGGATCCAGATGCAGCAGGAGATCCTGCGCATCTGGGAGGCGCAGCGCACGACCATGATCCTCGTCACCCACGACATCGACGAGGCCGTCTTCCTCGGCGACGAGGTGGTGGTGATGTCGTCGCGGCCCGGCACCATCCGCAAGAGGCTGCCGGTTGGTCTGCCGCGCCCCCGCGACCGGTCGAGCCCGGACTTCATCGCCTTGCGCAAGGAAATCCACCGCGAGTTCTTCACCGCGGCGGAGCTTCCGTTCGCCTATGAAATTTAAGGGCAAAATCTGAGGGGAACCATCATGAGCTTCTACCGCGACTTCCACGACAAGACCGCCATCGCCGACTGGAGCCGCCGCGAACGGCCGGGCTACGACAGCATCGCGGTGCGCCCGCTGTCGCCCATCCTGGGGGCGGAGGTCGAGGGCGTGGACCTGTCCCGGCCGTTGAGCGACGCGCAGTTGGCCGACATCCGCAAGGCCATCGCCGACCATCTGGTGCTGGTGTTCCGCGACCAGGACATCACCGCGGAGGACCACAAGCGCTTCGCCCGCCATTTCGGAACGCTGCACCGCCATGTGCTGGGGGGCGCGCGGCAATTGTCGTCGAACGACCATGACCCGGAGATCCTGGCCTGGCGCACCGGCCCCGAAGCCCGCTACACCGCCGGCGACGCGTGGCATTCCGACGTGACCTGCGATCCCGAGCCCATCTGGGGCTCCTTCCTGCGGGTCACCAGACAGCCGGAGATCGGCGGCGACACCGCCTTCGCCAACATGTACCTCGCCTATGATTCGCTGTCGGAGAAGGTCAAGGCGCTGCTCGACGGTCTGACCGCCGTCCATGACGGGGGCAAGGCCTGGACGGCGGGCTACGGCGCCACGCCGCAGCCGGGCCAGACCTTTCCGTCCACCGAGCATCCGGTGGTGGCGCGCCACCATCTGACCGGGCGCAAGTACCTGTTCGTCAACGAGGCCTTCACCAGCCACATCGTCCAGCTCACGCGCACCGAGAGCGACGCCATCCTGGCCCTGCTGTTCCGCCACATCGAAAGGAACCTGGCCTTCCAGACGCGCATCCACTGGCGTCCCAACAGCTTGGTCTTCTGGGACAATTGGGCCACCCAGCACCACGCCGTCTGGGACTACTACCCGCATGAGCGGTGGGGCGAGCGCGCCTCGGCCTTCATCGGCTCCGCACCGCAGCCCTGACCGCATGGACCGGACGGCCTGCGTGGCCTTCCGCGGCACGAAGTGCGCTGCCGGAGCGTTTGCCAAACCCGAGGCCTTTATGCTTCAAGGATGGGCAACGCAGCCTGCGTCCTGTCCGGTGCTGCGCGGGATCACGGGGGAACGGAACTCATGAGCAAGCGGAACGGCACGGACTTCCTGGCCGCCGACGTGCACGCCCGGCTCCGGTCGAAGATCCTGACCTTCGAGATCAAGCCCGGCACCCGACTGGTCGAGGACGAGATTTCGGCCTCGATGAGCGTCGGCCGCACCCCGGTGCGCGAGGCCCTGCTGCGCCTTCAGGGCGAGGGGCTGGTCAGCCGCGAGAAGGGCTGGGTGGTGGAGAGCACCGACCCGTCCAACATGGACGCCATCTTCGAAAGCCGCATCGCCATCGAAGGCTACGCCACGCGGCTCGCCGCCACGCGCGTCACCGACGCGGACATCACCGAACTGGCCGCCCTGGTCGATGAGATGGCGCGGTTCGAGCAGATGAACCGCGCCCAGCTGAACCAGCTCAACCGGACCTTCCACCGCCGCATCATCGAGATGGCCGGCAACCCCTTCTTCCTGGAGATGCACGAGAAGACGCTGTTCTATTATTGGAACATGCGGCTTCCCGTCATCTTCACGAAAGACCAGACCCAGGAAGCGAACGACCAGCACAAGGTGATCCTGAGCGCGCTGGCGGAGCACCGCGCGGACGCCGCCGAGGAGGCCGCGCGGGAGCATGTCCGGACCACCCACCGGATCGTCAAGGACGCCCTGGAAGGCTTCTGACGCTTGCCGCCTCAGGGCGCCGTCTTGCGGATCTCCAGCACGATGCCGGCCTCCGCCCGCGTGTCGAAGTAGCAGAATCCCGACCCGTCGGCGCGGCGTCCGCGGGCGACCACTCCCAGGCCGAGCCGGCGGCCCTCCGCCTCCGCGGCGTCGCGGTCCGGCACCTCGAAGCCCAGATGGTAGACGCCCTCGCCCCGCGCGTCGAGGAAGCGGCGCTGCGGGGAATCCAGCTCGCCCGGATCGCACAATTGGATCTGCATGTTGGCGAGGTCGGCGCATTTGTAGCGCATGGCCTTGGACGCGGCCTCGTTGGGAACCTCGAACTCCACGTAGGGGCCGCTCTTGGGATAGTCGTACCAGGGGCCGACGCCGAGCGATTCATAATAGGCGACCGCCTTGTCCAGATCGCGCACGACGATGCAGACATGGTGCAACGTGTTGAAGATGCTCGTCATGGGGCGTACCAGCTCCTCGTTCGTGTGGTTTGTGATCTACGGTTTGGTGTTCGGAAGTCGGGACGCTGACGCGCTCCGCACCGCGCTTCGGAAGCGTTGGGGATGGACGGCGGCCAGCAGCCCCCCCGACAGGATCAGCGCGGAACCGGCGAAGGCCATGGCGTCCGGCAGTTCGGCGAAGGCCGCGTGGCCGAGAATCACCGACCAGACGACCTGCGCGTAGGAAAAGGGCGCCAACTGCCACGCCGGATAGCGGCGGTAGGCGAGCACGATCAGGAAATGCGCGCCGGTCCAGGCCGCCGCCATGCCGGCGGCGACGATCAGCTGCGCGCCGTCCAGGGGCGAGAAGACGAAGGGCACCGCCAGGCTCGCCGCGGCGAACCCCACGGCCACCGACCAGACCAGCGTCGTCACGGAGGAGTCCGCGCCGCCGATCCGCCTTGTGCAGATCATGCCCGCCGCCCAGCCCAGGGAGGACAGGATGGGCAGCGCCACCGCGGGCGACAGCGTGCCGAAGCCGGGCCGCACCACCACCGCCACACCCGCCAGCCCGATGGCCACCGCCGCCCAATGGGCCCGCGACACCCGGTCGCCGAAGATCAGCGCCGACAGCGCCGTCAGGAAGAAGGGCGACATGAAGACCAGCATCGTCGCCTCGGCCAGCCCGAGGGTGCGGAACGCGGCGATCAGCAGCGTCGTCGAGACCAGCAGGCACAGCCCGCGCAGGATCTGAAGGCGGGGCTTGGCGCTGCGCAGCACGATGGGGCGCGCGGCCACCACCGGCGCCAGCAGCAGCACGGCCCCCAGGCAGCGCAGCCACGCGATCTCGATGGGGTGCACCGACTGGGCAAGCTGCTTCGCGAAGACGTCGGACAGCGTGAACAGCAGCATCGAGACGACGATCAGCGCGATGCCTTGGGCGATGGGCGGATGATGATTCTGATGCACGGTCCGGCGCTCTTTTGCGGTGTTTTCGGAGGGCATTGACCTTGCCCCCACCCCGGCCCTCCCCCGCTCTCGGCGGGCCTTCGGTCCGCCTGCCGCGTCACCGCTAACCTTCGGTTTGCGCGAGAGCTGACGCAGGGGAGGGAGTTTTTTTCGAAGCGGCGGCGGTCCCCTCCCCTGCGAAGCGGGGGGAGGGTTAGGGTGGGGGCCCGTCCGCCAGCCTCGCCTTCGCCCGGAAGGAGAGCGTCCCGCCGATGCCGGCCATCTCGACCAGCCACCGCTTCGCCGGGATGGCGGTGCCGCGGGCGGTCGTGTAGCCGTCGACGGCAAGCCGCCATTCCGTTCCGCCTTGGGGCGTCAGGGTGCCGGCGGCGAAAGCGCCGTCGCTGAACACCACCAGGCAGGGGGACGGCCGGCCGAACGGGGCCGCCGACAGCCGTCCGTCGCGGACCGTGCCGCGGGCCCCGACATGGAGGTGCGTGCCGCCCGCTTCCAGGGTGATGGTCATCCGTCCAGCGCGTCCCGGACGATCCGGTGGGTCGTCTCGACATGCGCGCGCGCGTGCCGTTCCGCGGCGTCCGGGTCGCGGGCCTCCAGCGCGTCGACGATCCGCTTGTGCTCCTCGTTCGCCACCACCGCCTGCTCGCGGGTGAAGAGGACGGGCAGGCGCATGTTCCAGTAATGGAACTGCGTGCGCTCGTGCATCTCCACGAAGAAGGGGTTGCCGGACAGCCCGACGATCCGCTCGTGGAAACGCCGGTTGAGCAGGTTGAGCTGGGCGCGGCCCATCGCCTCGAACCCGTCCATTTCCTCGGCCAGCCCCCGCAACTCCCGGATGTCCGCGGGCGTGGCGCGCAGCGCGGCGACATGGGTGGCGTAGCCTTCGATGGCGACGCGGCTTTCGAAGACATGGTCGATGGACGCGGCGTCGGTGCTCTCCACCACCCAGCCCTTCTCGCGGCTGACCAGCCCCTCGCCCTGAAGGCGCAGCAGGGCCTCGCGCACCGGGGTGCGGCCGACGCTCATCGAGGCCGAAATCTCGTCCTCGACCAGTCGGGTGCCGGGCTTGATCTCGAAGGTCAGGATCTTCGCCCGCAGCCAGCCGTGCACGTTGGCGGCCAGCAGGTCGCTGCCGACCCGCTTGCGGGGGCGGCCGCTGAACGGATCGGCGGGCGGATTGTCAGGCGGCTGGTTGGGCGGATCATTGGGCGGCAGGCGCTCGATGCCGTCGGGCATGGTCGTTCCTCCGTTCAGCCCGCGTGGCGGGCGACGAACTGCCGGCTGCGCTCGTGCCGGGGGGCGCTGAAGAAGGTGCGGGCGGGAACGTCCTCCACCACCTCCCCCTGCACCATGAAGATGACGCGGTCGGCGAATTCCTTGGCGATGGCCATTTCGTGCGTCGCGATCAGCATGGTGTAGCCCTGCTCCGCCAGACTCCGGATGGTCAGGATCACCTCCTGCGACAGTTCCGGGTCGAGCGCGCTGGTCGGCTCGTCCAGCAGCATGACGCTGGGCGACAGGGCGAGCGTGCGGGCGATGGCGACGCGCTGCTGCTGACCGCCCGACAGTTCGGACGGGTAGCGGTCGGCCTTGTCGGGCAGGCCGACCTTGGCCAGAAGCTCCCGCGCCAGCGCCTCGGCCCGGGGTTTGGGCATGCGCAGCACATGGACCGGTCCGCTCATCACGTTGTCGAGCACGGTCATGTGGCGGAACAGGTTGAAGCTCTGGAACACCATGCCGATGGAGCGGCGCTGGGCGCTGATCTCCCGGTCGGACAGCTCGTGCAGGGTATCGCCGACCTCGCGGTAGCCGATGAGCTGGCCGTGCACGTAGATGCGGCCCGCGCTGATCGTCTCCAGATGGTTGATGCAGCGCAGCAGGGTGGATTTGCCGGCCCCGGACGGGCCGAGGAGGGTGACCACCTCCCCCGGCGCGATGGAAACCGAAACGTTCTTCAGGATCTCGATCGAACCGTAGGATTTCGAGACGGACTCGAGAACCACGGCCGCGGCCTTGACGGGGCTGTCCATAGGGACCTCTGGGGGGCTTACCGCTGGGGGAAGGTCTTTTCGAGCGCGGCCTGAACGGCGGTGGCGAAGGCGGTCATCACCAGATACCAGAAGGCCGCCACGGCCAGCAGTTCCACGACCATGAAGTTGGACGAGTAGATGTCCGTGGTGATGCGCAGCAGTTCCAGGAAGCCGATCGCCGAGGCCAGCGAGGTGGACTTCAGCAGCATGATGTACTGGTTGCCGCCCGCCGGAATGATGATGCGCCCGGCCTGCGGGATGACGATGTGGCGCAGCACCTGATACTCGGTCATGCCGATGGCGCGGGCCGCGGCGCGCTGCCCTTTGTCCACCGCCAGGATTCCGGCGCGGATGATCTCCGCCATGTAGGCCCCTTCGGCGAGGGCGAGGCCGGCCAGCGCCGCCACGAAGGGCGTGACCACCGCCGTGGTCGGCGCGTCCAGCAGCACGATGTCGGTGAAGGGAACCGCCAGATGAACGCGCTGGAACATGGTCGGCAGCGCGTTGAACCAGAACAGCAGCTGGATCAGCATCGGCGTGCCGCGGAAGAAATAGACGTAGGTGGCCGACAGGGCGGACAGGATCGGGTTGCCGCTGACCCGCATCAGCGCGACGACCAGACCGATGACGCTGGCCACCACCAGCGCCAGCGTGCCGAGGATCAGCGCGTTGCGCGCGCCGATCAGCACCTGCTCGCTGGTCAGGTAGGAGAGGAAGACCTCCACATTCATGATCTGCGCGCGGACACCCGCGGTGATCAGCATGGACACGACCAGAAGGACGACCGCGCTGAGGAGCCAGGCTCCCCAACGCAGGCGGTGCTTCACGCGGACAGCCCGGGGCTCGGCCATGGCGCAGCTCGCGACCACGGTCACATCCTCTTGCTGGCGGGCAGGTTGATGGTGATCTCGGGCAGCGCGCCGCCGTCGATCTCCCATTTGGCGAGGATGGTCGTGTAGGTGCCGTCGGCCAGCATGCTCTGCGTGGCCTTCCGGACCGCCTCCTTCAGCGTGGAGTTCTTCGGGAAGCCCCAGGACGTGACGTAGGGCGTCAGAATGTGGTTGCCGCCGGCGATGGCGTATTTGCCGGGCATCTGGCTCTTCATGTAGACCAGCGCCGGGAAGTCGCCCAGATAGCCGTCCACGCGCCCGAGGTCGAGCTGCATGCGGGCGTCCGGGGCGGCGGGAAGCTGGTTGGCGGTGATCGGCGGCTTGCCGCCGGACACGCAGGCCTCCGACGCCTTTTCCACCGCGGCCATGATGACCCGGCTGCCCAGCAGCGTGGCGACCGACTTGCCGCAGAAGTCGGCGATGGTCGCGTATTTCTGGGCGTCCGCCGCGCGCACCAGGATGCTGCCGCCGGACATCATGTAATTGACGAAGTCGACCTTCTGCTCGCGCTCCTCCGTGTCGCTGATGCCGCCGGACGCGACGTCGAAGCGGCCCGCCTCCAGGCCGGGGATCAGCGCCGCGTACTCGCCGTGCACGAAGGTGATGGAGAGGCCCAGCCGCTTGCCGACCTCGGTGAGCAGGTCGACGGACACGCCCACCGGCTCCGTCTTGCCGTCCTGGCGGAACTCCACCGGCGGGAAGGTCTGCTGGGAGCCGACGCGCAGGGTGCCGGCGTCGCGGATCGGCTTCGGCACCAGACTGGCGGCTTCGGGGTTGGTGGGAGCCGAACCGCCTTGGGCATGGGCGGCCGTGTGCAGCGACATCGAGAACACGCAGGCGGCCAAGGCCGCGAAGACGGCGGGCTTGGCGTCACAGGATAGGCGCATCGCAGAGATCTCCTGGTTCCGAAAACGGTGAGAACGTGAGGTGCTGCGCACGGCGCGGGGCGGCGGCCCCGCTCCGGATCTCGGTTCAGCGGCGCCCGCTCCGGACATCGGGCGCGGAGCGGGCGCGGCGCCTCACCGCGTCTCGGCGGAGCGCCCGGGAACGGCCGACGGGTTCGGACGGTCGGCGCGCGGGCAGGCGGCCGCCTCCTCGTGCATCGCCAGCACGGAGCGGACGTAATCGTCCGGGAAGCCCCAATGCGCCATGCCGGCGGGGATGTGGTCCCAGTAGAAGTTCGGCGGGCGCATCGCCACGCCCGGCGTGATCAGGCGGTAGGTCCAGCATTCGTAGAGCTTTCCGTCATCGCCGCGCGCGGTGACGAAGCAGCGCTCGAAGTCGTCGTAATCCTCTTCGAAATGATGGTCGGGATGCTCGACGACGATGCCCAGCACGTTGTTGCCCCAGGCCCGCCCGGTGTTGGACAGGTGGCACCAGCCGCGGTCGGTGCGCGTGCCGGCGGCGTGGAACTCCAGCTTGTGGTTCGCGACGTGGCCCTTGGTGATCACCTTGGCCTCCGGGAAATAGCGGTGAAGCTCCGGCGGATTCAGCCACGTGCAGTATCCGAAATAATGCATCTCGACCTCGATTTGGGTGGTGCGGAGCGGGCGGTCGGTCCGTTCACCGACCGCCTCATTCCGTATACATTAAAATATACGAAGACGCATACGACGACAATGGGGAATCTGACGGCGCCATGGCGAAGGCGATTCCTGCGATGGGATTGCTGCCCCGGAACGGGGTTTCGCCGGGGATCGCGCGGTTCTTCCGGCGGCGCCCGCGCGCCGTCAACGCCGCCGGCCGCCCGCCGGGGCGCGGCGTTCGGACCGGACGGTCCGGGAGTGTCGCTGTTTCTGTTGCTTTGGACTGGACCGTCGAGGACGAAGCCGTCGGGCTCTCACGGCGGGCCGGAGACAACGCGTCTTCGCGGCGATGGTCAGTTCGACGTCATCACGGTGCCGTTTGCCGCCTCGGCGGGGGGCGGCACCGCCCCGATCCTTCCGGGAAGGCTTCGGCGGTTTAATCGATTAAACGCGCCAGCTCGTCGTCGATCCTCTGGATTTCGAGGAGCAGCCTGGCGCGGCGCGCTTCCAACTCCTCGCGCCGCGTGGCGGTCGAGGGGGACGGCGCCCTCACGTCCTTCCAGAACGCGCGAATTTCGGACTGCCGGACGTCCGGACGCAACAGGCCGCGTTCCGCCGCCTGCTGGCGTTCGGAATCGGTGAGCCGGGCCAGCATGTAGACGGTGCCGTAGCCGGTCGCCGCCAGTTCCGGAGGAACCACGTTGTCCCGAATGGCCCGGTACGCGCTCATGAGCTGGGAGCGGGCCGATTTTCCGAAACGCCGGTTCAGCCCCTCGTGCAACGCGGCGCGCTCACCCTCGCCCAGGCGCGTTTCGGCGATCGACAGCAATTCCCCGATGCGCAGGAACCGCTGCTGCGCATCTTCCCACAGTTCCGAGATCCGGGTCAGGAACTCCTCCACCGTCTGGGGAATGCGGCTTTCGGGCAGGGGAGGGAACAGGTCGCCGTCCAGCGCCACCGGTTCCGGCGGCGGCTCGACCGGCGGTGCGGCCTCGGCCATCACCGTGGCGAGGTAGGCCGACATCGCGAGGGAGGGCGGCGGCTCCTTCGGTTTGCGCAAGCGCGGCTTCCGCACCACCTCGAAGTCCTTTCCGGCGACCTTTGCCTCGCGCTTAGCCACGGAAAGTCTCCAGCAGGGCCAGGGCCTCCCCGCCGATCGCCTCGATGTCGTCGGCCATGGCGGAGTAGGGCGCCGGCTTCTGCGCGAAGCTGGCGTGGTTGACCGACGCCTTCAGCCCGATATCCGCCTTCAGCGTCGGGATCGACAAACCTTCAAGCTGCCTGCGCGCGGTCTGGTCGACGCTCGCGCGGCGGTCGATCTGCGAGAGCACCGCGGCCGCGGGAATGAACGCCTTGGGGGAAAAGCGCCGGGCCTTGGTGATGGCGTTGACCACATGCTGGTACGTCCGGAACGCTTCCACGACGTCCTTGGCATCGGCCTTGGTCGGGATGAGCACCAGCGACGAAATGTCGATCGCGTTGACCAGCGCCGTGCTGTTGGCCCCCGGCACGTCGACCAGCAGGAAGTCGTTGCTGGCCGACATTTCATTGGCCACCTGCACGAGGTCGTCGGCTTGAACCACCTGGAATTCCACCATCCCGGTGGCGGACAGCCAGCCGCTCAGGTTCTTGTTCGGGTCGGCATCGATGCAGAACACCGACGCGCCGCGGCGTTTGAGGAATTCGGCAAGCGCGTTGACGAGCGTCGTCTTTCCGACGCCGCCCTTGCTGCTGCCCACGGTGATGATCTGGCCCATTGCAACCCCTGCCGGCTTCGCCGGACAGGCCGGCGGCACCTCTACCGCTCCGGAAACGGAGCTGGACGACGACTTTGGGCGAAAGGTGCGCGATAGGGCAGGGGCCGTCAAGGCGTGGGGTTGGGCGACCGGTCGTTTATCCCCACGCCATCACGCCGCGAGGCGGGCGGCGTCCAGGGCGCGACCGCCTCCGGCGGTTCATTCCGCGACCGCCTCCGGCGGTTCATTCCGCGAACACGCGCTCGCGGCCCTGGCGGATGGTGGGGAGGATGATGGCGGCCAGCAGCAGGCCGGTCAGGATCAGCAGCGCGAGGCTGATCGGCTCGCGCAGGAAGATGGTCGGATCGCCGCGCGACAGGATCATGGCGCGCCGCAGATTCTCCTCCATCATCGGTCCCAGCACGAATCCCAGGAGCAGCGGCGCCGGCTCGAAGCGCAGGGCCTGCAGGACCCAGCCGAGAAGCCCGAAGACGGCCGTCGTCACGAGGTCGAACGCGCTGTTCGACACGCCGTAGACGCCGACGCAGCTGACCAGCACGATGGTCGGGTAGAGGAAGCGGTAGGGCACGCGCAGCAGCCGCACCCACAGCCCGACCAGCGGCAGGTTCAGCACGATCAGCATGGCGTTGCCGATCCACATGCTGGCGACGACCCCCCAGAACAGGTCCGGCTCGGCCTGCATGATGCGGGGACCGGGGGTGATGCCGTGCAGCATCAGCGCGCCGATCATCAGCGCCATGACCGCGTTGGACGGCAGCCCGAGGGTGAGCAGCGGAATGAAGGAGGTCTGCGCCGCCGCGTTGTTGGCCGATTCCGGACCCGCCACCCCTTCGATGGCGCCGCGCCCGAAGCGCGAGGGGTCGCGCGCCAGCTTCTTCTCCACCGTGTAGGAGGCGAAGGCGGCCAGCGCCGCGCCGCCGCCGGGCAGCAGCCCCAGCGCCGACCCGATCACCGATCCCCGCGCGATGGCGCCGGAGGAGGAGCGCAGGTCCTGCCGGCTCGGCATCAGGGAGCCGTGCGGGATGACCTGTCCGCCGTCGCGCTCCTGCCCGATCAGGATGCGGATGATCTCGCCGATGCCGAAGACGCCCAGCGCCACCGGGACGAAGCCGATGCCGTCCGCCAGGGCCTGGATGCCGAAGGTCAGGCGCTGCTCCCCGCTGTTGATGTCGGTGCCGACGAGGCCGAACAGCAGCCCGAGGACGATCATCGCCAGCGCCTTGACGAAGGACCCCTGCGCCAGGACGATGGCGCCGACCAGCCCGAGCACCATCAGCGAGAAATAGTCGGCCGGGCCGAAGCGGATGGCCACGCCGGCCAGGACCGGGGCGAAGAAGGCGACGATCCCGGTCGACAGCGTGCCCGCGACGAAGGAGCCGATGGCGGCCACCGCCAGCGCCGGCCCGCCGCGCCCCTGGCGCGCCATGGCGTGCCCGTCGATGCAGGTCACCACCGACGAGGTCTCGCCCGGCATGTTGAGCAGGATCGACGTGGTCGACCCGCCATACTGGGCCCCGTAATAGATGCCGGCCAGCATGATCAGGGCGCCGGTCGGCTCCAGCGAGAAGGTGAAGGGCAGCAGGAGCGCGATGGTCAGCAGCGGCCCCACCCCCGGCAGGACGCCCACGAAGGTGCCGAGCAGCGCCCCGGCGAAGCAATAGAGCAGGTTGGCGGGAGCGGCCGCGATCGACAGCCCGTGCGCGATTCCCCCGAGCGAATCCATCATGACGGCGGTCGATCCTCTCTCTTACAGCGCCGGCCAGATCTTCAGCGGCATGCCGAGAATCCCGACGAACAGGGCCGGCACCGCGAGGGCGAGAACCGCCGCCAGCGCGGCGATCTCCCGCTTGCGCGTCCGCCGGCTGGCCAGGGCCGAGCCGACCACCGCGACGGCGCTGGCCGGCACGACGCCCAGCGTGTCCACCAGCCCGCCAAACAGCAGGATGGCCCCCAGGATCAGCCCGGCGGGCCGCAGCGCGGCGCGCAGGTCGATCCCTTCGCCATGGCCGCGCTCCCACAGGCCCCGGACGGCGATGACGCCGCCCAGCAGGACCAGGGTCAGCGCGACCAGGGCGGGCATCGCCCCCGGCCCGAGCTGGCGCGCCGTGCCCAGCGGGTGGCTGGCGACGATGACGGCGCCGGCCGCCACGCCCAGGGCGGCCAGCGCGAGGCCGGACGCCAATTCCTCAGTTCTGCGGATGTTCGATGCCATGCCTTTGCTCCGTGGGATGCCGGCGCCCGAGCGCCTCGTCGAGAAGGGCCACCGCGTCGGACAGGGATGCCGGAGGGACCCCGCCCAACCGCTCCTTGAGGCCGAGTCCGGCGAGCTGCGACAGGCGGGCGGCCACCGCGCGGCTCATCGCCGGCTCCAGCCCGGCCACGGCCACGGTGTCCGCCGACTGCGCGGCCTCCAGCGCGCGGCGCCCCGCGTGAACCGTGTCGGAACGCACCAGGAAATCGACGAAATCCAGCGCCGGACGCCGGTCGAAGATCTCCAGGAAGCTGTTCAGCACCTCCGCCTCGACGCCGTGGCGCCGCGCCGCGGTCAGCGCCTCCACCAGCAGGGTTTCCAGCCCCTTGGTGATGACGCTGCGCAGGATCTTCACCGCCGCCGCCCGGCCCGGCTCGCGCCCGACGACGCGGATGTCGGTTCCGAAGGGGGCCAGCCGTCCGGCAAGCTTCGCCGCGCGCTCGCCCGCCGCCAGAAGCGGCACGCGGTGCAGGCCGGACACCGGCGCCCCCATGATCGCCACGTCCACGAAGCGTCCGGGAATGGCGTCCAGCACCCCGCCGACCGCGGCCTTCACCGCCGGCGACAGCGAGTTCACGTCGGCGTAGATCGCGTCCGCCGCGAGGTGCGGCGCCACCGTCGCCGCGGCGTCGCCCGCCGCGTCCTGCGTCACGCTGGAGAACAGGATCTCCCGGTCGGCGAGCGCCGCCGGATCGAAGGCGAGGGCAAGGCCCAACTCGCCCGCCCGGCGCAGGGCGAGGCCGCGCTCGGTCGGGCCGGGCGGCGCGTCGTAGGCGACGATGTCGCCCGCCCCGTCGGCGATCAGGCCCCGCGCGAAGCTCGATCCCACCTCGCCGAAGCCGATGATCCCGATGCGGGGGCCGCGCACGCCGCTCACCATTTGCTGGGGTGGAGGATCGCCGCGGCCTCGCGCGCCGACCCGCCGGAGGACAGGGCGCCGAGAAGCGCGCTTTCCTGGCCGGCCGCCGCCTCCGCCCGGTCGATGACCTCCAGGATCAGCGCGGCGGGCACGAAGATCAGCCCGTCGTCGTCGCCCAGCACCAGATCGCCGGGATGCACCTGGACGCCGGCGATGGTGACCGGGCCGTTGAACTCCGCCAGCTCCAGCCGGTGCTTGCCGGTGCGCGGCGTGACGCCCGCCGACCAGACGGCGAGGCCGCCCGCCG
Source organism: Azospirillum sp. TSH58 (assembly GCF_003119115.1). NCBI lineage: Bacteria > Pseudomonadati > Pseudomonadota > Alphaproteobacteria > Rhodospirillales > Azospirillaceae > Azospirillum > Azospirillum sp. TSH58. The sequence continues at coordinate 144,625 of NZ_CP022369.1, read as the reverse complement.
TGATGCTGGCGCTGTCGCGCACCGCGCCGTCCACGACGATGCCGGCCAGACCGGCGGCGATCGACGCGGTGGCCAGGATGCCGCCGAAGCTCGACGCCTCGGCCACGCCGCCGGCGTCGATGACGAAGACGTCGCCGCGCCGGGTCAGGGTGATCTGGTCGATGCCGCCGCCCCGCGGCCGGTGGCCGGAGGCGATGGAGAAGCCCGGCGCGTGCGCCGCCGGAATCTGCCGCGCGGTGACGGCGGGACCCGCCACGCGCCGTCCCCCCTCCAGCGGCGGCAGACGCCGCCGGGGCACCGCGCTGTCGTAGCCCAGCCCGTCGAGGATGTCGGCGACCTGGGAGGTCAGGTCGGGCAGGGCGAGATACCGCTCGATGACCGCGGCGTCGGGCCGGTCGATGGCGACGCGGCGGACGATGGCGGGGTCGAGCAGGCCGAGCAGCCGGTCGGAATAGGCGGCCAGCTCCTCGGCGATTTTCGGGTCGGTCATCGGTCCCCTCAGCTCGGCTTGATGCCGGCGGTCTGGATCACCTGCTTCCACTGCGCGTAGCCGGCGGCGATCTCCGCGTCGAAGGCGGCGGGCCCCTCGTTGACCAGGGCCATCCCCGCCTTTTCGGTGATGGCGACGTAGTCCTTGTCCTTGGCGAAGCCCACGATGTCGGCGTGCAGCCGGTCCACGACCGCCGCCGGCGTCGCAGCCGGGGCCAGCAGGCCGAGCCAGGAGCGGGCGGCGAAGTCCTTCAGCCCGGCTTCGCCGAAGGTCGGGATCTCCGGCGCGAAGGGGCTGCGCTCCGGCAGCGCCACGGCCAGCGGGCGGATCTGGCCGGAACGGAAGTAGGGCAGGGCCGTGGACAGCACCAGGAAGCCGGCCTGGATGCGCTTGCCCAGCAGTTCCGAGATGATTTCGCCCTGCCCCTTCAGCGGCACGTGGACGATGTCGATCCCGGTGAGCTGCTGGAGGAAGGCGGTGCTGAGATGCTGGCCCGACCCGATGCCCGCCGTGCCGTAATTGTACTTTCCGGGGTTGGCCTTGATGTGGGCGAGGACCTCCGCGACGTCCTTGCCGGGCAGCTCCGGATCGACGGCAAGCACGCTGGCCTGATCGGCGACCAGGACCACCGATTTGAAGTCCTTGAAGATGTCGTAGCGCACCGCCGTGGACAGCGCCGGCACCGTCACATGATTCGACGAGGCGAACAGGAAGGTGTGGCCGTCGGTGGACTTGGCGACATAGTCGGTGCCGACCGCCGCACCGGCGCCCGGCCGGTTCTCGACCACGAAGGGCTGCGGATATAGCTTCGACAGCCGGTCGGCCAGCGCGCGGGCCAGCAGATCGGTGCCGCCGCCGGGCGGGAAGGGAACGACCAGCCGCACCGGCTGCGTCGGCCAGGAGGCGGGGGACGCGGCCCGCGCCGCCGGGGCGGCAACCCCAACCAGGGTGGCCGCGGCGGCGCCGGTCAGGGCGGCGGTCAGGAAGGAGCGCCGGTCAAGCGCGGGAAACCGATCTCGGAACATGACGGTCCTTCGTCTTTCGTCAGCGGTTGGCGTCGAACGGTTCGGGGTTGGGGTGGACGCCCAGCGCGCTGTTCACCCGGTTGGAGAAGTTGAAGTAGGCGGCGATGGCCGCGGCCTCCAGAATCTCCCGCTCCGACAGGCCCGCCGCGCGCAGCCCGTCGAGGTCCGCCGGTTCGATGGTCCAGGGACGCTCGGTGATCAGCACGGCGTAATCGACGATGGCCCGCTCGCGCGGCGTCAGGTCGGCGCGGCGGTAGTTCACCTCGACCAGCCCGACGAAGCGGGGGTTGCCGGTGATCTCGCGCAGCTTGGCGGCGTGCCCCCAGACGCAGGGCTCGCAGCGGTTCTGCACGCTGACGGCGAGCGCGATCAGCTCGCGTTCGCGGCCCGTCAGCCCGTCCGTGAAATCGACGGTCACCGACCGGCTGAGCGCTTCCTGCGCCAGGACCAGCGCCGGGATGTGCGCCAGCACCGACTGGGTGTTGCGGATGTAGCCGCGGACGGACACCGAATGCTCGAACAGGGCGTCGGTGCGGTCGTCCTGGGGCGGCGCCGGCAGGCGCAGCCAGGACACGCTTTCGGCGGCGGGGGCGGAAGCCGTCTTCTTCTTCACAGGCATGGTTCTGCTCCTCCCGTTCACGCCTGCAGGCTCTGGCCGGTCTGGGCCAGCAGCGCGTCGTAGTTGCCGATGTCCCAGGTGGTCTTGCCGGTCTGAAGGTCGGCGCGCAGGCGCTCCTCCTTCTCCAGCCGGGCGCGGGACGCGGCCAGGACGGCCTCGACCTCGTCCAGCGGAACCACGACGAGGCCGTCGTCGTCGCCGACGATCAGGTCGCCCGGCTGGACCGTGACGCCGCCCAGCACGATGGGTTGGGCGATCGGCCCCAGCGTCGCCTTCACCGTCCCCTTGATGGAGATGGCGCGGGAGAAGATCGGGAAGCCGATGTCGCGGATCGCCGCGGCGTCGCGGACGCCGCCGTTGGTGACCAGACCGGCGAGGCCCAGCGACTGGGCGGAGGTCGCCATCACGTCGCCGAACGAGCCCTGCTCGGGGTAGTCGCCGGCGTCCACGACCAGCACGTCGCCCGGACGGGCCAGCTTCATCGCGGCGTGGAGGGTCAGGTTGTCGCCCGGCTGGGTCTTCAGGGGGAAGGCGGCCCCGACGATGCGCAGGCCGGGCCAGATCGGCTTGATCGCCGAATCCACGGCGCCGCGGCGGCCCAGCGCCTCATGGACGGTGGCGGCGCCGATCGTCGCGAAGGCCGCGACCTGCTCGGGGGTGGGGCGGGGAAAATCGGTGCGGATGCTGGTCATGTCGGAACGGCTCCCAAGCCCGCGTCACGCGGTCGCGGCGATTTTGAAGGTGGAGGGGGGACCGCGGCGGGGGAACTCGTCGCGGTGATCGCGCAGCCCCTTGCCCGACAGCGGTTGATAGGGGTGCCGGCGCAGCACCTCGACGTCGAGGTCCACGCCCAGGCCCGGCGTGTCGGGGATGTCGACATAGCCGTCGGCGATGGTCAGCCCCTGCAGGGCCAGCTCGCGCGTCGGCTCGACGAGGTTCACGAACAGTTCGGCGATGGTGAAGTTGGTGACCAGCGCCGACAGGTGGACCGTCGCGGCCAGACCGACGATGGGGCTGTTGAAGTTGTGCGGGCTGACCGCGATGGAATGCGGCTGCGCCAGCGCGGCGATGTCGAGCATGGCGAGGATGCCGCCGACGGCGCTGATGTCCGGGTTGATGATGTCGGCGGCACGCTTCTCGAACAGCGGCAGATACTGCTCCTTGGTGTAGAGCGCCTCGCCCGACACGATGGGCACGTTGGTCGTGCGCCGCACCTCCGCCGTCAGGTCGAGATTCTCCGGCGGGCAGGGCTCCTCGTACCAGGCGATGCCGAACTCGCGCAGGCGCTCGATCAGGCGGATCGCGTTGTTCGGCGACAGGCGGCGGTGGCCGTCGATGAGCAGCTCCACGTTCGGTCCGACCGCCTCGCGCACCGCGCGGACATTCTCCACGGCGTGGTCGAGGTCCTTGGGATCGACGTAGTTGCGCCACGGGCCGGGGATCGGATCCCACTTGAGCGCGTCGTAGCCCTGCGCCACCACCGCCGCGGCGCGGTTCGCGGTGTCGTCGATGGAGGACGCGCCGAACCACCAGCCGTTGGCGTAGACCCGGATCTTCTCGCGGACGGCGCCGCCCAGCAGCTTGTGCACCGGCAGGCCGGCGCGCTTGCCGACGATGTCCCAGGACGCGATCTCGACCGCGCTCAGCGCGCACAGGAAATCGACGGAGGTCCGGCGGATCGAGAAATCGTCGAGCAGCGTCTGGGCGAGCTGGCGGATGTTCCAGATCTCGCGCCCGATCAGATGCGGCGCGATGGCGTCCACATAGGCGGCGACCACCTTTTCCTTGCCCGCGGTGACATAGCCCTCGCCCCAGCCGTAAATTCCGCTTTCCGTTTCGATGCGAACGAAAAGAAGATTCTTGGCGCAGCCAGGATTGAAGAAAAAGCTCTCAACCCTCGCGATCTTCATAAGAACTCCCGAGACATGGGGCGTCACCGTCGAGTGGGCGGTCACGCGCAGTCGATATGATGACTTTGGCCGCCATCGAATGATGCCGGGCATTGTCTGAAAGAGCGGTGATTTGTCTTCGGGCGAGGAAACCACAAGGTCGCCCTGTTTCTGAAATGAACTATTGCCTATAGACGGAGTAGGAATCAAGAGGTAAATTACAAATCAGCCGCTGGTCGGCAGCCGCCCGATCTCCCAACGTCAAAATGTGCAAAAGCACCCCCAGAGTTGCAACCATGACGTTATTCGCTTTCATGCTGCGGCGGACGCTGGCGGCCGCGCCGATGGTCGTCGTCATGATCGTCGTGAACTTCCTGCTGCTGAAGGCGGTCCCCGGCGATCTGGTCGATGTGATGGCCGGCGAGAGCGGGATCGCCACGGCGGAGCAGATGGCCGACCTGCGCGCGCGGTTCGGGCTGGACCGCTCGGCGCTCGACCAGTTCCAGGCCTATCTGTCCCAGCTCCTGCAATTCGACCTGGGCTTCTCCTTCCGCTACAGCCGGCCCATCGCCGACCTCGTGCTGGAGCGGCTGCCGGCGACGGCGCTGCTCGTCACCGTGGCGGTGCTGGCGGCGGTGGCCGTCGGCGTGGCGGCGGGCGTCCTGGCCGGGCGCCGTCCGGGAGGCCGCTTCGACCGGGCGGTGTCCGTCCTGTCCTCCCTGATCTTCGCCGTGCCGTCCTTCTGGATGGGGCTCGTCGGCATCGTGCTGTTCGCCGTGCACCTGCGCTGGCTGCCCATCGGCGGCTACGCCACGGTTGGGGCGCCGGGCGCCGGCTGGCCGCACGCGGTGGACGTCGCCGCCCATCTCGTGCTTCCCGCCGCCACGCTGGGGCTGGGCTACGCCGCGCTCTACGCGCGGGTCACGCGGGCCGCGGTGATCGAGACGAGCCGGCTGGATTTCGTGCGCACCGCGCGGGCCAAGGGCATTTCCGAAACGCGGGTGACCCTGCGGCACATCCTGCGCAACGCGCTGCTTCCCGTGGTGACGCTGAGCGGCCTGAAGCTCGGCTCCATGCTGGGCGGGGCGGTGGTGGTGGAGACGGTGTTCTCCTGGCCCGGCCTGGGGCGCCTCGCCTTCGAGGCGGTGGCCGACCGCGACGTGAACCTGCTGCTCAGCCTCTTCCTCTGCAACTCGCTTCTGGTGATCGTCATGGGCATCCTGGTCGACGTCTCCTACGCCGCGCTCGACCCGCGCATCGAGGTGACGGCGTGAGCGCGCGCTTTTCCGTTTCCACGCTGCGGCTGGGCGTGTTCTGCGTGGCGCTGCTCGCCCTTCTGGCGGCGGCGGCGGGCCTGCTCCGGCCGGGCGATCCCATGGCGATGGCCGGGCCGCGCGGCCTGTGGCCGCTGACCGACGGCGCCTTCCCGCTCGGCACCGACCAGCTCGGTCGGGACGTGGCGGCTCAGCTCCTGTTCGGGGCGCGGGTGTCGCTGGCGGTCGGCGTCGGGGCCGCCGCGGTGGCGACGCTGATCGGCGTCGGGCTGGGTGCCGTGGCGGGCTATTTCGGCGGGGTGGCGGACCATCTGCTGTCGCGGCTGTGCGACTATGTCCAGACGCTGCCGTCCTTCCTGCTGTCGATGGTCCTGGTCGCCGTTCTGGCGCCGTCCATCGGCAGCGTGATGATCGCCATCGGCCTGACCTCCTGGCCGGAGATCGCCCGGCTGACGCGGGCGGAGGTGCTGCGGATACGCAACGCCGACTGGGTGCTGGCCGCCCGCACGATGGGGCTGGGCCACGGCCACATCCTGCTCAACCATGTGCTGCCCAACGGCATCGCCCCGGTGGTGGCGATGATCGCGGCGGTGGTCGCCCACGCCGTGCTGGTGGAGGCGGCGCTGGCCTTCCTCGGCCTCGGCGACCCGAACCTCGTGTCCTGGGGGGCGATGATCGGCAACGCGCGGCCCCTGCTGCGCACGCTGTGGTACCTGATGGCGCTGCCCGGCCTCGCCATCTTCGCCACGGTGATGGCCTTCACCCTGCTGGGCAACGGCCTGTCGGAGCGGCTCGACCCGCGGGGGGCGGCGCGATGACCCCTGGGAAGCCGTTTGCGAACGATCCACTGATCGCGGTGCGCGACCTGTCGATCGCCTTTGCGGGCGCCAGGGCGGTGGACGGCCTCTCCTTCACCGTGGCGGCGGGCGAGGTGACCGCGCTGGTCGGGGAGAGCGGCAGCGGCAAGACGGTGACCGGCCTGACCATCGCCGGGCTGGCCCCGCCGGAGGCGCGGATCACCGGCCGGGTGACGCTGGCCGGAGCGGACATCCTCGGCCGGACGCCCCGCGAGCGGCGGCTGGCCGGGCATTCCGCGGTGTCGATGGTCTTCCAGGACCCGCAGGCGGCGCTCAACCCCGTTCTGACCATCGGCGAGCAGATCGTCGAGGCCGTGCGCGCCGACGGGCGGACCGGCGCCCGCGCCGCCGCCGCCCGCGCGCTGGAACTGCTCGATCTTGTGCGCATCCCCGAACCGGGGCACCGCTTCTCCGAGTATCCGCACCGCCTGTCCGGCGGGATGCGCCAGCGGGTGGTGATCGCCCTGGCGCTCGCCGCGTCGCCGGTCGCGCTGGTCGCCGACGAGCCGACGACGGCGCTCGACGTCACCATCCAGGCGCAGATTCTTCAGCTTCTCATCCGCCTGAAGGACGAGCTTGGCATGGCGCTTCTGCTCATCACCCACGACCTGGGCGTGGTGGCCGAGGCGGCGGACCGCGTGCTTCTGATGCGCGACGGGCGGCTGCTGGAGGACCGCGGCGTCCGCGATTTCTTCGACGGTCCCCGCCACCCCTACGGCCGCGCCCTGCTGGCCGCGCGGCCGGGACGCCGGACGCGCGGGGAACCACGGCCGCGCCTTGCCGACACCTCGGTTTCTGATAGGGCGGCGCCCTTTGTGATCTCGGGGGAGGGGGGCGGCGCGTGCTGACCATCGAAAAGCTCCACGTCACCCACCGGACGCGCAACGGCACCGTTCACGCGGTGGACGGGGTGGACCTCACCCTGCGGCGCGGCGAGACGCTCGGGCTGGTTGGGGAGTCCGGCTGCGGGAAGTCCACGCTGGCGCGGGCGGTGATGCGCCTGACCGCCCCGGCGTCGGGCCGCATCCTCCTCGACGGGATCGACGTGACGCGGCTGACGGGGAGGGCGGCGGCGCCCTTCGCCGCCAGGGTCCAGATGGTCTTCCAGGACCCCGCCGCCTCGCTCGACCCCCGCTACACGGTGGCGCGGGCCATCGCCGAACCGCTGTTGCCCACCGTCCGCGACGCGGCGGAGCGGGCGCGGCGGGTGGCGGCGCTGATGGACGACGTTGGGCTGGCCCGCGCGCTGGCCGACCGTTTCCCGCACCAGCTCTCCGGCGGGCAGAGGCAGCGCGTGGCCATCGCCCGCGCCATCGCGCCCCGGCCCGACTTCGTGGTCCTCGACGAGCCGGTCTCGGCGCTCGACGTGTCCCTGCAGGCCCAGGTGCTGAACCTGCTGGTCGATCTCCAGGAGCGGCACCGGCTGGCCTACCTGTTCATCGGCCACGACATCGGCGTCGTCCGCCACATGGCCGACCGGGTGGCCGTGATGTATCTCGGCCGGGTTGTCGAGATCGGCGACTGGTTCGACGTGGTCGATGAGTCCGCCCATCCCTACACCCGCGCGCTGATGGCCTCGGCCCCCGCCGCCCATCCGGACGCGGGGCGCGCCGCGACCAGGACCATCCTGGCGGGCGAGTTGCCCAGCCCCTTCGCGCCGCCGCCGGGCTGCGCCTTCCACACCCGCTGTCCGCTCGCCGTCGAGCGCTGCCGCCGCGAGGCGCCCGCCCTGCGCGCCGCCGCCGACGGCCGCCGCGTCGCCTGCCATCTGGCCCAGACGCATCCGGCCCAGACGAATCCGGCCCAGACGAATCCGGCCGGGACGAATCCGACCGAAGCCAACATTATCCGTCCCCTGAGGAGACTTCCGTGATCCCCATCGAACGCCGTTCCTTCCTCGCCCTGACCCTCGGGGCTTCCGTCCTTGCCGCCGGGGCGGGGCGCGCCTTCGCCGCGGCGGGGCCGGTGAAGGGGGGGACGCTGATCGCGGTCATCAACCCGGAACCCCCGATCCTCACCAACACCGTCAACAACCACTTCAGCGTCAACGTGGTGTCGCCCAACATCTACGACGGGCTGCTGAGCTACGATCAGCAGATGAACCCGATCCCCGCCCTGGCGGAGCGGTTCGAGGTCTCGCCGGACAAGCTGTCGATCACCTTCCACCTGCGCAAGGGCGTCACCTGGCACGACGGCACGCCCTTCACCTCCAGGGACGTGGCCTACAGCGTGCTGGAGCTGTGGAAGAAGCACCACCCGCGCGGCCGCACCACCTTCGGCGACGTGACGGCGGTGGACACGCCGGACGCCGCGACGGCGGTCCTGCGCCTGTCCCGCCCCTCGGCGATCATCCTGAACGCGCTGTCCGCCGCGGAATCGCAGGTGCTTCCCGCCCATCTCTACGAGAACACCGACGCCCGCACCAACCCGCGCAACATCAACCCGGTGGGCACCGGCCCCTTCCGCTTCGTGGAGTGGAAGCGCGGCGAATACATCGCCTTGGAGCGCAACCCCACCTATTGGGACGCCGGCAAGCCGTACGTGGACCGGCTGATCTTCCGCATCATCCCCGACGCGGCGTCGCGCGCCGCGGCCTTCGAGACCGGGGAGGTGGTCTATGGCCCCTTCGACCCGATCCCGCTGGCCGACGCGGCCCGCCTGCGCGCCAACCCCGAGCTGGCGCTGACCACCGCCGGCTACCAGTGGCTGTCGCCCTTCTTCACCTTCGAGTTCAACGTCAAATCCAAGATCGCCGGCGACGTGCGGGTCCGCCGCGCCATCGCCCACGCCATCGACCGCAAGGGGTTGATCGAGGCCGCCTGGTACGGCTTCGGCACCCCGGCGACCGGCCCGATCCCGCATTACCAGAAAGCCTACACCAAGGACGTCGCCGGCTATCCCTTCGACCCCGCGGCGGCGGAACGGCTGCTCGACGAGGCGGGCTACAAACGCGGCGCCGACGGTGTCCGCTTCGCGCTGTGGCACGACTATTCCAACGACACCGAGTCCCAGCAGAACACGGCGGAGTTCCTGCGCCAGAACCTGAAGGCGGTGGGCATCGATCTGAAGCTGCGCGCCGCCGACCTGCCGACCTATTACAAGCGGGTCTACACCAACTACGACTACGACACCCGGTCCGGCCAGTTCTCGGCGATGATCGACCCGTCGCTGGGGCTGTACCGGCTCTACGCCACCAGTTCCATCGCGCCGGGCGTGCCGAACACCAACGGCGCCCAGTATTCCAACCCCGAGCTGGACGCGGTGATCGAGACGGCGCTGCGCGAATCCGATCCGGCCAGGCGGACGGAGGCGTTCCACGCCTGGCAGCGCATCGCCATGACCGACCTGCCGAACATCCCGCTGTTCGAGCTGGAGCGCGTCACGCTGCACAACCGCAAGGTCAAGGGGCTGGAGGACCGGCCCGACGCCGCCTTCTCCTCGCTGAAGAACCTGTGGCTGGAGGGCGGGGCGTGACGGCGACCGTCCCGCCGCGGCCCCGCATCGCCGTGCTGGGGGCCGGTGCGGTGGGCGGCTACATCGGCGCCCGTCTGTTCGCCGAGGGCGAGGACGTGACGCTGGTCGACGGCTGGGCGGAGCATGTGGCGGCGGTCGCCCGCTCCGGCCTCGCCATCACCGGCGCGCGGCCGGAGGAGGACGAGACCGTGCGCGTCCCGATCCTGCCGGAGGACCGGCTGGCCGACTTCGGCCCCATCGACATCGCCATCGTCGCGGTCAAGTCCTGGGACACCCGGCGGGTGGCGGAACTGGTCCGCCCCCGGCTGGCCCCCGGCGGCTTCGTCGTCTCGGCCCAGAACGGCCTGAACGAGCCGGTGATCGCCGAGGTGGCGGGGGAGGACCGCGTCGTCGGGCTGATCGCCGCGCGCATCGGGGTCGAATTCGACGGCGCCGGACGCATCCTGCGGCGGGTGTCCCGCGGCAGTCCGGGCATCCCCGTCTTCCGGATCGGCGAGCCCGACGGGCGGACGACGCTGCGGATCGGGGCGCTGCGCGCCCTCATCGCCAAGGTCGATTCCGTGACGGTGACCGGCAACCTGACCGGCGAGCGCTGGTCGAAGCTGGCGGCCAACGCCATGCGCAACGGCCTGTCGGCGGCGACCGGCCTGCCGATCGACGCGATGGACCGCGACCCCCTGCTGCGCCGCTTCGGCATCCGGCTGGCCGGGGAGGCGGTGCTCGTCGGCGAGCGGCTCGGCCTGCGGCTGGAGGGGATCGGCGGCACGCCCGCCGCCCTGTTCGCCCGCGCGGCGGAAGGCGACCGCGCGGCCCTTGCCCGGATTGAGGAGGCGCTCCTGGCCTCCGCCGTATCCGGCAAGGCCGCCGGACAGCGCCCCTCCATGGGGCAGGATATCCTCAAGGGCCGGCGGACCGAGGTCGAGGAGATCTACGGACCGGTCCTCGCCCGCGCCGAGGACACCGGCGTCGACGCCTGGGCCAACCGGCGGGTTCGCGACGCGGTGCGCCGCATCGAGAGCGGGGCGGCGCGTCCGGACCCCGCCTTTTTCCAACTGGACCCCTTCGGCGATACCGCGACCGAAGCCCGTGACTGAGAAGGACCGACCGAGCATGACCAGCCGACCCGATACCAAGCGAGCCGACTTCGACTTTCCCCGCCCCACCCCGGCCCAGATCGCGGCCTTTCAGGGGGTGACCGCCGCCACCGCGCACGAGGCGCAGGGCCGGCGCGGCGCGCTCGATTCCGTCATCAAGCCGCTGCGGCCCGGCTTCCGCATCCTGGGGCCGGCCTTTCCCGCGCAGGGGCAGCCGGGCGACAACCTGACCGCCCATGCGGCCATCTCCTTCGCCCGCCCCGGCGACGTGATCGTCTATTCGGCCGGCGGCTTCGTCGACGGCGCGTCCTTCGGCGACACCATGGCGACGGCGGCGCTTACCCGCGGTTTGGGCGGCGTGGTGATCGACGGTGCCGTCCGCGACGCCGCGGAGCTGCGCAAGCTGGACCTTCCGGTCTTCGCGAGCGGGGTCAGCCTGCGGTCGCGCGGCGACAAGGCGCGGCTCGGCCCGCTCGCCCAGGCGGTCGAGGTGGGGGGAATCCGGGTCGAGCCCGGCGACCTGATCATCGGCGACGACGACGGCGTGGTGGTGATTCCGCTGGCCGATCTCGACGAGGTGGCCCGCGTCTCGCGCGAGAAGGAGGCGAAGGAGGAGGAGTTCCGCAGCCGGTTCCGCGCCGGCGGCGCCACCACCTGGGACCTGTTCGGCGCCGGGATTCTGGCGAAGAGCGGCTACCGGCTGGCCTTCACCGAAAGCGGGGCCGACATCGTTCCGGTGTAGGGGTGGGATAGGGGGCTCTCAGCCCCCTCTTCTGAAAGGGGGCTGCACCGGCGCCAGCCGAAACGGAAAAACGTCACTCAACCCGTCACCCTCGCGAAGGCGGGAATCCAGCACGTTCAAGTGCTTATCTGCGGAGTTTCCTGGACCCCCGCTTTCGCGGGGGGTGACGAATAATGAGGTGGTCGCGCGCCGGAACGGGGCCTTATCCGCCCTGTCCGGCGCTGCGCGTTTCTGCCCAGATGCCTGCATGCGCATGTTCATCCGAGCACAAACGCTGTTCAATTTTGGACGATTGCGCGAACTCAACAAGCAAATAGGATGAATAAAAATGATTTAGCGAAATAATTTGGTGATTGGACGCCGCCGGCGGTCCCGTCACCCCTGCCGTGGAGAGACTCATGGATCGCCGTACCTTCCTGGGTGCGATGGCCGGGCTGGTGCCCGCCGCCGCCTTCACCCGCACCGCCGCCTTCGCCCAGAGCAACCCCGCGGCCTCCTCCGGCGCCCGCCCGCTCTCCATCGGGGCGATCTCGGCCCCGAACTCGCTGGACCCCCATTTCTACCAGTCGCCGACCAACAACCAGACCCTGCGGCAGATCTTCGACCCGCTGGTGACCGAGGACGCGACGGGAACGCTGCGCCCCCTGCTGGCCGAATCCTGGCGGGCGCTGGACGAGACCACCTGGGAATTCAAGCTGCGTCCGGGAATCCGCTTCCACGACGGCACGCCGCTGACGCCGGACGACATCGCCTTCACCATCGAGCGGGTGCCCAACGTCCCGAACAGCCCCGGCTCCTTCGTGCCCTACGTGCGCAACGTCGCGGCGGTGGAGGTCGTCGACGACCGCACCTTCCGCATCCGCAGCAAGACGCCGAACCCCTTCCTCGACCGCGACTTCACGAACCTCTACATCCTGTCGCGCAAGCTCCACGCCGGCGCCGAGACGGCGGATTTCACCTCCGGCAAGCTGGCCGTCGGCACCGGCGCCTTCCGCTACGCCGGCTTCACCGTCGGCCAGCAGATCGAGCTGGAGCCCAACCCCGCCTATTGGGGCCGGACGCCGGGCTGGAGCCACATCCGCACCCGCTTCATCCCCGATGCCGGGGCGCGCGTCGCCGGGCTGCTGTCGGGCGACCTCGACCTGATCGACGGCGTGCCGGTGCAGGACGTGGCCCATCTGACCGCCGACAGGAAGGTGGAGATCTTCAGCGTCGCCAGCGCGACCAGCGCCTATCTGTTCCCCGACACCAGCCGCGATCAGGCGCCCTTCGTCACCGACCGCGCCGGCCGGCCGCTGGACCGCAACCCGTTGAAGGACGTGCGGGTGCGCCAGGCGCTGTCGCTGGCCATCGACCGCAAGGGCATCGTGGAACGGCTGCTGCTCGGCCAGGGCACGCCCGCCGACCAGTTCGCCCCGCCGCCCGCCCCGGACCGGCTGCCCAACCGCGCGCCCATCGCCGTGGATGTCGCCCGCGCCAAGCGGCTGCTGGCGGAGGCCGGCTATCCCGACGGCTTCGGGCTGACCATCCACGGGCCGAGCGGCTTCTTCACCGGCGACGTCGCGGTGCTCCAGGCCATCGCCCAGGGCTTCTCGCGCATCGGGGTGGAGACCAAGGTGGAGACGCTGCCCATCGCCACCTTCTTCTCCCGCGCCACCAACCGGGAGTTCGCCCTGTTCCTGACCACCTACGCCACCACCAACAGCGCGGAGCTGCTGCGGCAGGTGGTGCTGACCAAGAACCAGGACACCGGGGCCGGTCCCTTCAACCGCCAGCGCTATTCGAACCCCAAGCTGGACGCCCCGCTGCTGGCGGCACTCGGCGACTTCGACGCCGAACGGCGGGTCGCCCGCATCCGCGACGCGCTGGCCGCGCTGGAGGAGGACGTGGGCGTCATCCCGGTCTTCTACCCGCGCTTCAACTGGGCGGGGCGCAAGGGCTACGTGCGCTTCGTTCCCGGCAACGCCTTCGGCCACACCAACGCCGTCTTCGCCGAGCCGGTCTGAGGAATCCCGCCATGTCCCTGTTTTCCGACTATCAGGCCCACGACGCGGTGGGCCTCGCCGCCCTCGTCCGGCGCCGCGAGGTGTCCCCGGTCGAGCTTCTGGAATCCGCCCTGGCCCGGCTGGAGGCGGTCAACCCGCTGATCAACGCCGTGGTCGACCGGTTCGCCGAGGAGGCCTTCGCCCAGGCCCGCGGCCTGACGGGGGAGGAGCCGCTGGCCGGCGTGCCCTTCCTGCTGAAGGATCTGAACATCCAGGTGCTCGGCCGGCGCACCAGCAACGGCAGCCGCCTGTGGCGCGACCACCGGGCGGTCAAGGATTCCACCATCACGGCGCGCTACCGAGCCGCCGGGCTGGTGCTGTTCGGCTTCACCAACACCGCGGAACTCGGGCTGGCCTGCGAGACCGCACCCGCCCTGTTCGGCCCCACCCGCAACCCGTGGAATGTGGAGCGCAGCGTCGGCGGCTCCTCCGGCGGGGCGGCGGCGGCGGTGGCGGCGGGCATCGTCCCGGCGGCCCACGCCACCGACGGGGGTGGCTCCATCCGCATCCCCTCCTCCAACACCGGCACCTTCGGGCTGAAGCCGACGCGCGGGCGCAACCCCTTCGGCCCCGACCTGGGGGAGGGCTGGAACGGCCTGTCGGTGCACCACGCCATCACCCGGTCGGTGCGCGACAGCGCCGCCCTGCTCGACGCCACCCACGGGCCGGAGCCGGGCGATCCCTACGCCGCGCCGCGCTTCGACGGGCGCTACCTCGACCTCGTGGAGCGCGATCCAGCGCCGCTGCGCGTCGCCTTCCAGACCGTGGACCATGAGGGGCGCGCCGTCGATCCCGCCGCCGCCAAGGCGGTGACCGACGCGGCGGCGCTTCTCGAATCGCTCGGCCACCGGGTGGAGGAGGCCAGCCCCGGCGTGGACGGCGCCGCGCTGAAGCGGACGACGCGCATCATCGTCGCCTCCAACATCGCCAACGTCCTGCGCGCCCGCGAAGAGGCGCTGGGCCGGCCCATCGAGCCGGACGAGCTGGAGCCGATCACCCGCCTGTGGGCCGGGGAGTCCGCGAACTACACCGGCGCCGACCTCGCCCGGTCCATCTGGACGATCCACGGCCTGTCGCGCCTGTTCGGCCGCTTCTTCCAGGGTTACGACGTGCTGCTGACCCCGACCTTCGCCGCCCCGCCGCTGCCCATCGGAACGGTGGACATGCAGAGCACGGATCTCGACGGCTATTACGAGACGCTGCGCCGCTACAGCGCCTTCACCTCCGTCTACAACAGCGCCGGCATCCCGGCGGCCAGCGTGCCCTTCGCGCTCGCGGACGGGCTGCCGGTCGGCGTGCAGATCGCCGCCCCGCTGGGCGAGGACGGGCGGGTGCTCCAGCTCGCCGCGCAGATCGAGCGCGCCCGGCCCTGGGCCGGCCTGTACCCGTCGCTTCCGGCGTAGGCGCCCGATGACGGGTTCGATGACGGGTTCGATGGCCGGTTGGCTGGTGCGGCGGTCGGCGCAGGCCGCCCTGGTGGTGCTGGCGATGACGGTGATCGTCTTCGTCGGCCTTCATGTCGCGGGCAACCCGGTGGACATCCTGGTTCCGCCCGAGGCCGACGCGGCGGAGCGGGCGCGCATCGCCGCGTCCTTCGGCCTGGACCAGCCGCTGTGGCGGCAGTATCTGCTGTTCGTGGCGCGTGCGCTCCAGGGTGATCTGGGGCGCAGCTTCATCTACAACCAGCCGGCCCTGGCGCTGGTCGTCGAGCGGCTACCGGCGACGCTGGAGCTGTCGCTGGCCGCCCTGGTCCTGGCCGCCGGGCTGGGGATCGGCCTCGGCCTCTACGCCGGGCTGCGTCCGCGCGCGGCGGCGGCGCGTCTCATCATGGCGGGCAGCGTGGTCGGGCTGAGCCTGCCCGGCTTCTGGGTCGGGCTGATGCTGGTGATCGGCTTCTCGGTGCGGCTCGGCTGGCTGCCCAGCTCGGGGCGGGGGGAGACGGTGGCGGTGCTGGGGGTGGGCTGGTCCTTCCTGACCGCCGACGGTCTGGCCCATCTGATCCTGCCCGCCGCCAACCTCGCCCTGTTCAAGCTGGCGCTGATCCTGCGGCTGACCCGCGCCGGGGTGCGGGAGGTGGTGCATCTCGATTACGTCCGCTTCGCCCGCGCGCGGGGGCTGGCCCCGTCGCGGGTGATCGGCGTGCACATCCTGCGCGCCATCCTGATTCCCATCGTCACGGTGATCGGGCTGGAGTTCTGCTCCACCGTCGCCTTCTCCATGGTGACGGAGAGCATCTTCGCCTGGCCCGGCATGGGGCGGCTGATGGTGGAGAGCATCCATGTGCTCGACCGGCCGGTGATCGTCGCCTATCTGGTCGCGGTGGTCCTGCTGTTCGTCGCGGTGAACCTGCTCGCCGACATCCTCTACCGGCTGCTCGACCCGCGCGTCGGCACCGCCGGGGCGGGGAGCGGAGCATGAGCAGCCTTGCCGAAGACGGTCCACCGCCCGCCCATTCCGTCGCCGAACCGTCCCCGTCGCCGCCCTTATCACCAATGGGCGTCCTGTGGCGGGACTTCGCCGCCTCGCGGGTGGCGCTGGGCAGCCTCGCCGTCGTCCTTCTGCTGGTGGCCGCCGCCGTTCTGGCCCCCTGGATCGCGCCGCAGAACCCCTTCGACCTGACCCAGCTTGACCTGCTCGACGGGCGGCTGCCGCCAGGGGCGGAGGGGGCGCTGGTCGGCACCTACTGGCTGGGCACCGACGACCAGGGGCGCGACATGCTGTCGGCCATCCTGTTCGGGCTGCGGCTGAGCCTGCTGGTCGGCATCGGCTCGGCGGTGGTCGCCGGCGCGCTCGGCACGCTGGTCGGGCTGGCCGCCGCCCATTCCCGAGCCCAGGGGGGCGGGCGCGGCGACGCGGCGCTGATGCGGCTGGCCGATCTGCAACTGTCCTGTCCCTCCATCCTGATCGCGCTGATGGTGATCGCCTTCCTCGGCCGCGGCACCGGCAACGTGCTGCTGGCGCTGGTGCTGGTCGAATGGGCCTATTACGCCCGTGCCGCCCGCTCGGCGGCGCTGGTGGAGCTGAAGGCGGAGTATGTGGAGGCGGCGCGCGGACTCGTCCTGCCCTCCTGGTGGATTCTGCTGCGCCACGTCCTGCCGAACTGCCTGCCGTCGCTGGTGGTGATCGCCACGACCCAGATCGCCCGCGCCATCGCGCTGGAGGCGACGCTGAGCTTCCTCGGCCTCGGCGTGCCGGTGACCGAGCCGTCGCTCGGCCTGTTGATCGCCAACGGGCGGCAGTATGTGCTGTCCGGGGAGACCTGGATCAGCCTTTACCCCGGCGTGGCCCTGCTGCTGCTGATGGCCGCGATCAACCTGGCCGGCGACCGCTTCCGCGACGCCCTGAACCCGAGGCTCGGCCAATGACCGCCACCCTCCCGTTGCTGGAGGTGCGCGGCCTGCGCACCGAGCTTCCCGCGCGCCGGGGCGCGCTGAACGTGCCCCTGAACGTTCTGGACGGGGTGAGCTTCTCCCTCGGCCGCGGGCGCATCCTGGGTCTGGTCGGCGAGTCCGGGTCGGGCAAGTCGGCCACCGCCTTCTCCATCATGGGGCTGCTCGACCCGCCGGCGCGGGTGGCCGGCGGCTCGATCCGCTTCGCCGGTCGGGAGCTGGCCGGCCTGCCGGAGCGGGAACTGCGCCGCCTGCGCGGCAACCGCATCGCCATGATCTTCCAGGACCCGATGATGACGCTGAATCCCGTGCTGACCATCGGCGCCCAGATCGTCGAGACCGTGCTGGCCCACGCCCGCGTCGGCCGGGCCGAGGCGCGGCGGCGGGCGCGCGACGCGCTGGGCCGGGTCGGCGTGCCGGGGCCGGAGGAGCGGCTGGACGCCCACCCGCACGAGCTGTCCGGCGGCCTGCGCCAGCGGGTGGCGATCGCCATCGCGCTGCTGCACGAGCCGGACCTGATCATCGCCGACGAGCCGACCACCGCGCTCGACGCCACTATCCAGGCGCAGATCCTGCGGGAGATCCGCGGGCTGGCCGGGGGAGCGTCCGGTGGGGGCGGGCGGACGGCGGTGCTGTGGATCACCCACGACCTGTCGGTGGCCGAACAGCTTTCCGACGAGATCGCCGTGATGTACGCGGGCCGCATCGTCGAGCAGGCTCCGGCGGGAGAGCTGCTGTTCCGCCCGGCCCACCCCTACACCGCCGGGCTGCTTGCCAGCCTGCCGCGGGGGCCGCGGGGCAGCCGGCTGACGCCGATTCCCGGCCTGCCGCCGACGCTGTCCGGCCGCCCGGCGGGCTGCGCCTTCCGCCCGCGCTGCGCTGCCGCCGTGCCGGCCTGCGCCGCCGACCCGCCCTGGCGGGGGCGGGTGGACGGGCGGGGCGGCGTGCGTTGCCTGAATCCCGGTCCGGAGGGGCCGCGATGAGCCCGCCCCTGGCCGAGCTGCGCGGCGTCTCGCGGCTGTTTCCCATTCCGGGGCGGCGGGGCGCCGTCCTGCGCGCCGTGGACGGGGTGGATCTGGCGGTGCGGCGGGGGGAACTCGTCGGGCTGGTCGGGGAATCGGGCTGCGGGAAATCGACCGTGGCGCGGATCGCCGCCGGGCTCCTGCCGCCCAGTGCCGGCCGCGTGCTGATCGATGGGCAGGATCTCGCCGAACGGCCCGCCGCCGAGGCGCGGGCCGCCCGGCTGCGCGTCCAGATGGTCTTCCAGAACCCCCACGCCAGCCTGAACCCGCGCTTCACCGTCGAGGAGATCGTCGGGGAGGCGGTGCGCTTCCACCGGCTGGTGCCGCGCGCTGCGCTGGCCGACCATGTGGCGGCGCAGCTGCTGCGCGTCGGTCTCGACCCGGCGCTGCGCCGCAACCACCCCCACCGCTTCAGCGGCGGGCAGCGCCAGCGCATCGGCATCGCCCGCGCGCTGGCCGTGCGGCCCGACCTGCTGGTCTGCGACGAGCCGGTGACCGCGCTCGACGTGTCGGTGCGCGCGGGCATCCTCAACCTGTTCCTCGACCTGCGCGACCAGGGCGGTCTGGCGATCCTGTTCATCAGCCACGACCTGTCGGTGGTCGGCCACATCTGCGACCGGGTGGTGGTCATGTATCTCGGCCGCGTGGTCGAGGAGGGGCCGGTGGACGCCCTGTTCGACCGCCCGCGCCACCCCTACACCCAGGCCCTTCTGGCCGATTCCCGAAGCGCCCTGCCGGAGGGAGCCGTGCCGGCGCGCGGCGAGGCGCCGTCCCTGGCGCAGCGCCCCGAGGGCTGCCCCTTCCACCCGCGCTGCCCCATGGCGGTGCCGGACTGCGGGCGCGCGGTGCCGGCGTTGCGCGGGGTGGGGGAGGGGCATCGGGTGGCCTGTCTTCTGGCGGGGTGAGTGGTTCGGGCGGGTGGAGCGGTTGCCCCCACCCTTCCCACGGCTTCGCCGCGGGCCCCTTCCCTCCCCCGCTTCGCAGGAGAGGGAGTTTTATCCCCTCCCTCGCGAAGCGGGGGAGGGTCAGGGAGGGGGCAAGGACTTACCGCCCCCCGGCACCGACCGCTACCGGCGTCAGCGCGCCACCGCCACCCACCGCCCGCTCCGCCCGGCGGAAGCGGAAGAAGCCGCGGCTGTTCAGGTTGTTCACCACGAGCGCGCCGATGGTCAGCCCGGCGCCGGCCAGTTCCACGTCGCCGAACGCCCGGCCCTGGGCCAGCCCGATGGCGAAGGCGGTGATCGGCACGAGGTTGATGAACAGCACCCCGTTCACCGGCCCCAGCAGCTTGATCCCGATGTTCCAGCTGAACACCGCCAGAACCGCCGCGATCAGCACCAGATAGGCGATCTCCGCCCGCACCGACCACACCGTCTCCAGCGACGGCACGGCGACCAACCCCGCCGCGGTGGCCAGCGCCGTCACGGCGGCGATGGTGACGGTGCCCAGCGCCGCGCTGACCGTCGTGTAGCGCAGCGGCGACCAGCCCGGCACCGTGGCCGCGCCCAGCGTGTAGACGACCCAGCTCGCCGCCCCGCCCAGGATCAGCAGATCGGGCAGCAGGGCGCCGCCGTCCAGCGCCGACAGGCTGCCGCGCGTCACCACCAGCGCCACCCCGGCCAGCGCCGCCGCGATGCACAGGAAGGTCACCCGGTTCGGACGCACCCCCTTGATGGCCCAGGTCAGCAGCGCGGTGATCAGCGGCATCAGCGCCATGATGATCGCGCCATGCTCCGCCTTGGACTGGGCCAGACCGACGAAGGCCAGGATGCTGAAGCCGGCGAAGCCCATGGAGCCGTAGAAGAACAGCTTGCCGCCGTGGCCCTCCGTCGCCAGCGCCCGCCAGCCCTCCACCCGGACCAGGATGCCGATCAGGATCAGCGAGGCGAAGCCGTAGCGCAGCAGGGTCAGGTAGAAGCCGTCGATGCTCGCCAGGGCCGCCTTGGCCACCGGGAACATGCCACCCCAGGAGATGGCGGTCAGCGCCAGCAGCGCGATGCCCAGCAGCACGCCGTCCACCGTGCCGCCGGTCCGCGCCTTCGGGGCAACGGCCGCCTTGCCGGCCGCCGGCTTGCCCAAACCGGACTTGGCGGCCTCCTCCCCGGCGCGGCCGATGGCCTCCTCCAGCGCCGCCGCGCGGACCTTGCCGGACGGGCTGTAGGGAATCTGGTCGAGCGGCTCGAAGCGCGCCAGGGCGATCCGCTCGCGCCGCAGGATCTCGGCGGCGCGGGCCCGCACCTCGTCGGCGGCTCCGGCCCCGGCGGACGCCTTCAGCACCACCGCGCAGTCCACCGCCACCGGTCCGGCCCCGGACCGGCGCAGCAGCGCCACGTCCTCCACTCCGCGGATGTGGCGGATGGCGTTCTCCAGCGCGTAGAGATTCACGCTGTCCGCCCCCTGCGAACGGTTGAGCAGGTAGAGCCGCCCGTCCTCGTCCAGATAGCCGGCCTCCGACGTGATCAGGTAGCGCTCCCCGTCGATCTGCACCCGGTTGGCCGGGGCGCCGAGATAAGTGTCCATGTTCATGTAGCTGGCGATGGCCACCGACCCGACGATTCCCGCCGGCACCGGCTTGCGCTCCGGGTCGAGGATCAGGATGCGGTTGCCGTCATAGACGCGCCCGACGCTGGCCGGGTGGGTCAGCAGGTCCGCCGGCTCGGCGATGGTGTTCACCCCGGTCTCGGTGGTGCCGTAATACTCGTAGACGACCGGACCCAGCACCTGCAGCGCCTCCTGCTTGGCCGGGGCGGGGAAATGCTTGCCGCCGACCAGGACAAAGCGGAGCTGGTTGGGCGTGACGCGCGCCCGGCCGCGGGCGACCTCGCGCAGCACGCCCGACAGGATCGGCGGGGTCATGGTGCTGGAGGTGATCCACTCCCGGCGGATCAGTTCGGCGGCCTCCAGCGGGTCGTCGGGCGGGGCCAGCACCAGCGTCGCGCCGAGCTGGAGGAACAGCCGCGCCCAGCCGCCGCCCGCCGCGTGGTAGAGCGGGATGGTGGCGAGGTGACGGTCGGCGGAGGAGAAGCCGTAGCGCGCCGTGAAATAGGCGAAGCGCCGCGCGTCGAAGGAGGCGGTGCGGATCACCGGCTTCGGCGTGCCGGAGGTGCCGGAGGTGAAGGAGATGGCGCGGAACGGCCGGGCCGGAGCGTTCGGCGTGCGCCGCCCGGCGGCCAGCCCGGCGAAGGCGGCGTAGGGCGTGGCGCCGGGCAGCCGGCTGTCGAGATCGATCACCGCGCGGCCCGCCGCCAGCGTGCGGACGTTGATGCCGCGGTCGGCCAGGAAGCCGGAGGAGACGATCAGCAGGTCGGCCTCGATGCGCTCCAGCAGCTCCGCCAGGGCGGCCTGCGACAGGGAATAGTCGAGGCCGCACAACGTCGTCTTCAGCGTGGCGGCGGCGGAGGCGGCGACCACCAGCTCCGCGCGGTTGTGCGACAGGAAGGCGACGGTGCGCAGCTCGTCCAGCGCGACGGCGCCGGCCAGCCCTTCCGCCGCGTCGCGCACGGCGTCGGCGTACTGGCGCCAGCTCAGGGTCTCGGCACCGGCGACGATGGCCGCCAGATCGGCGCGCGAGGCGGCGATTTCCTCGATTCGGGACAGGGGAATCATGGTCGTCTCTCAGCGTGGGCGGTGTTCGATGGTGTAGATGCGGGCGCCGGCGGATCGGATCGCTTCGATCCGGCGCAGCGTGTCGCCGCCGATCTCCTCGCCGGGGACGATGATCGGCACGCCCGGCGGGTAGGGGATGATGAAGGAGGTGGACACCCGCTTCTCCTCGGTCTTCTCCACAGTGGGCGACAGCTCGCGCTGGATCGCGCGCAGGGTGTCGAGCAGGACCTCCACCTCCTCCTCGCCGATGCCGATGTGCAGGTTCAGCAGCAGCGAGGTCCGGGTGCAGCGGTTCACGTAGAGGCCGTGCCGGCTGTACAGCCGCTCGCGCAGCTCCGGCGCGTCGATGGGCAGGCCGGAAACCTTCAGCGACAGCTTGGTCGGGTCGATGGCGGCGTGGCCGGCGAAGGCGTCCGGCACGGCGGGGGCGTTGACCGAGAAGGCGCTCAGCGCCGGGTCGCCGGCCACCGTCTCGCTCACCCGCCGGGCGAGCCGCAGCGAGCGTTCGACCAGATCCCGCCCCTCCAGTTCCATCTGGGCGCGGGCGAGGTCGAGCGAGGCGAGGATCGGGTAGCTGGGCGAGGTGGTGTGGTGGCGGTAGCGGCCGAGCCGCAGCCGTTCCGCCAGCTCCGGATCGCCGCTGAAATGGATCAGCGAGCCCTGGCGCAGCGCGCTCAGCGACTTGTGGGCGGAGTGGGTGGCGACGACCGTGAAGCGCTCCAGCGCCGGGTCGGCGGCGCGGGCGTGCAGGGCGGTGCGCCCACGCGTCGTCTCGTGGAAGTAGCTCCAGGCGCCCCACGCCTCGTCCACGAAGACGGTGGTCAGCGACGGGCTGGCCTCCGCCAGGGCGGTGAGGATGGCCCGGATGTCGTAGACGACGCCGTCGTAGGACTGGCCGTTCAGCACCAGAAGCTCGTAGGGCGCGCCCGCGCGCTCCGCCGCCGCGGCCTGCTCCAGAAGCGCGGGCAGGGACAGGGCCGCGCGTTCCGAATGCTCGCAGAAGACGCGCGGCTCGATGTAGTGCACCGCCGCGTGCTTGTCGGACAGGGCGAAATGGATCGACTGGTGGGTGCCCTTGTCGGCCAGCACCCGGACGTCGGGGCGGGTGATCAGGGCTTCCAGCGCGATCAGGTTGGCGGTGGTCGTCCCGGCGGTGACGAACAGCGTGCCCGTCGCTCCGAAGGCGAGCGCCGCCAGCTCCTCCGCGCGGGCCAGCGAGCGGTGCGGGAAGAAGAAGCTGTCGAGCGGCGGGGCGGTGATCGTCGCCTCGCTGAACAGGCCGCGCCCGAACAGGGCGTCGTAGGCATCGGCGAAGGCCGACTCCCGGATGGAGCCGCGCCGGCTGACCGGCAGCGCGTGGAACGACGCGCGGGTGCTCCCGGCGGCCGCCAGCAGGGCGTCGGCGAGCGGTGTTTCCGGGATGGCCGGAGGCCCGTAGGCGTTTCGGGCGGGGGACTTTTGAGTTGGCGGGCGTTGGCCGGCAGGGTCTGACATTGGGAACTCGCTCGTGGTGGCGGCCTCCACTGGGAAGGCGTCCGTGTGAAGCACCGATCCTGCATGTTGTTTGAATATATTTACGCAGTGATCCGATAGAGAATTCAGTCGAAGGCCCGACCACTGTCCAATAAATAATTCCGAGCCCCAATATCGCAGAAATTGATGGGTGAGCCGATCCATACGAATGTGTTTTTAAATAATGATGAAAACAAATCATCGCCGAGTGTTCGCGTAAATACTCTGTATGTTTGAGTCATTGATTGTCGTCGATGGCTGTAAAATATTCTTAACGCCGCGGGATGGCTGAATCTTGTGCAAAGACACTTGCGGTATCGTATGATGCTGTCCCGGCGACCGTGCCGGGGGGAGGGCAAGCCGGACGGCGGAACGCTCATGGAACTGCACCATTTGAAGACCTTCGCGACCGTGGCGCGCGAGGGCAGCCTGACCCGAAGCGCGCAGATCCTGCTGCTCAGCCAGCCGGCGGTCAGCGGGCACATCAAGCTGCTGGAGGAGGAGCTTGGCACCGTGCTGTTCGAACGCACGGCCAAGGGCATGCAGTTGACCCGCGAGGGGCTGATCCTGCTGGAGGAGGCGGAGCGCACGCTCGACGCCGCCAAGACGCTGGTCAACCGCGCCCGCGGCCTGCAGGGCGACGCCGCCGGGCCGCTCGCCCTGGGCATCGCCAGCGATCCGGCGGCGTTGCGGCTGGGGACGCTGCTGTCCACCCTGCTGGCCACGCACCCCCGGCTGCGCCTGCGGGTGTCGCACCACCTGTCCGCCGACGTGGCGGATCAGGTGCAGGACGGGCGCCTGGACGCCGGCTTCGTGCTGGAGGAGCGGCCCGACCGGGCGCTGCGCCATCTGCCGGTGGCGCCAGTGCGGCTGCGCGTCGTCGGGCCGGCTGGCTGGCGGGACCGGCTGGCCGGGGCGGGCTGGAGCGATCTGGCCGCCCTGCCCTGGGTCGGTACGCCGCCGCGCTGCAGCTTCCACCTGATCGCCGCGCGGGCCTTCGCCCGGAACGGCGTCGCCCCCGGCACGATCATCGAGGTCGATCAGGAAAGCGCCCTGAAGGGGCTGGTGACCGAAGGGCTGGGCCTCGCCCTGCTGCGCGAGGAGCAGGCGCTGGCGGCGGCGGCGGCGGGGGAGGTGGCGCTGTGGCCCGGCGAGGCCCTGCGCAGCCACCTCCATCTGATCCTGCCGCTGGACAAGGAGGGCGAGCCGGCGCTCCAGGCCCTGCGGGCGGCGGTGCGGGCCGTGTGGAAGGAGACCCTGTGGCAGGACCCGCCATGACCCGCCAACCCGCCTCGCGCCGTCCTTACGCCCAGGCGCGGCTGTCCTTGACCACCACGGCGAAGCGGTCGGCCAGGGCGGCGAGGTTGGCGCGGTGCAGCGCCTCGGCCGGGATCACGCCGCCGGCCCCGTCGGGGAGGTCGCGGGTGGCGCTGGCCGCGTCCACGACCGTGGTCCGCCAGCCGAGGTCGAGGGCGGCGCGCACCGTGCTGCTGACGCACATGTGGGTCTGGAAGCCGGCGACGATCAGCTCCTTGCGCCCGGTGGCGCGGATCAGGGCGTCGAGGTCCGTCCCGGCGAAGGCGTTGGGCAGGTGCTTCACCACCACCGTCTCGCCGTCCAGCGGGATCAGCGGGGCGACAATGCCGGACAGCGGGCCTTCCGGGTTGAACAGGGCGCCGCCGGGCTTGCCGTGGTGGACGATGTGGAAGACCGGGGTACCGGCCTTGCGCGCCAGTTCCAGCAGACGCGCGGCCTCGGCCACCGCGGCCTCCACCCCGACCAGGGGAAGGGCGCCCTCGGTGTATTCGCGCTGGGCGTCGATCAGCACCAGCACGGCGGAGTCGAGCGGGCTCGGCGTGGCGGGGGCTCCGGCGAGGGCGAGCAGGGTCTTCGGGGTGGCGCTCATGGTGGTTGCGGCTCCGGAAAAAGGAAGGGTCGGGGCGCAGTGTGCCCTGTGTGCTTTTGGCCGGACATTCGATAGGTTTGCGCAATGACTGTTCATAAACAGACAGGCACCCCGAAACAGATGGGCACCCTGAACTGGGACGATCTGCGCATCTTCCTGGAGCTGGCCCGCACCGGCAGCCTGTCGGCGGCGGCCCGCGCGCTGCGGATCAGCCACGCGACGGTCGGGCGCCGGGTCGCCGCGCTGGAGGAGGGGCTGGGCCGCAGTCTGGTGGATCGGCGGGCCGACGGTTACAGCCTGACCGCCGACGGCGAGGCGGTCTTCGCGCTGGCCGACGGGATGGACGAGCGGGCGCTGGCCATCCTGCGCCAGGTGTCGAGCCAGGGCGGGCGGGAGGCCGGGCTGACCGGCACCGTCCGGCTGACCACCACCCAGGCTTTGGCCGACCGTTTCCTGATGCCGCGGCTGGGGCCGTTCCGCGCCCGCCATCCGGGAATCGACCTGGAGGTGACGGTGGACAACCGCTCGCTCAGCCTCGCGCGGCGGGAGGCCGACATCGCCATCCGGCTCGCCCGGCCGCAGCGCGGCGACCTGATCGCGCGGCGGCTCGCCACCATGGGCTACGGCCTGTTCGCGGCCGCCGGGGCGCCCGACACGGTGATCGGCTACGACGAGGCTCTGGCCGACCTGCCGGAGGCGGTCTGGCTGGCCCGCCACATGGCCGGGCGCCGCGTCGCCTTCCGCTCCAACAGCCTGCAGACCCAGCTCGCGGCGGCGAAGGCGGGATTCGGGGTGGCGCTGCTGCCCTACTGGCTGGCGGCGGGGGAGCCGGACCTGCTGCCGGTGCCCTGCGACGCCCCGCCGCTGGAGCGCGAGGGGTGGCTGGTGCTGCACCCGGACCTGCGCGACGTGCCGCGGGTCCGGGCGGTGATCGAGCATCTGGTCGCGCTGTTCACGGCGGAGTTCGCCGCGGAGTTCGCCGCCGGCCCCGCACCGGCCGGTTGAGGGGACGGTTACTTCCGCGGCGCGCCGGTCTTGGGCGGCGCGTCCGGGCGCGGCGCGAAGAAGTCGGACAGTTCGACGGGGAAGCTGTCGAGGATCTTCTTCAGCGACGCGACGGACGGGCTGGTCTTCTCCTTCTCGATCAGCGAGATCAAGGCGTTGCTGATGCCCGCCCGGCGCGCCAGGGCGCGCTGTGACAGGCCGTGCGCCTCGCGCAGATCCTGCAACTTTCTTCCGATGTCGAGCATGCTGGATACACCCGGCTGGCGATGGAAACGGAAGGCTGTGCCGCAAGGATAGGCGATCCCGCTCTCCTCTTCCATAAAAAGTGTGATTTGCTGACAAACAACATTATTTATTAGTTTAATTTAGCGGCGGTCAGGCGATGTAACCGAAATCGGCGTCCACGATGCTGCGGACCGGATAGCGCTCGGACACCAGCCCGGTGGCGGCCATCCAGTCGATCTGGTCCTGCACGCTGTCGAGGATCAGCTTGCCGTCGGCGCGGATGAAGGGCAGCGTCTCGGCGATCCGCTCCACCGGCTGGCGCGAGTGGCGGGCCAGCACCTCCAGCAGGGGGCGGGTGGCGGCGTCGATGGGGGCGGTGCCGTTCACCCGCGCGGCCAGCAGGGTTCCCGCATAGGTCTCGCAGCCGCGCCGGTAGACCTGGAGGATGCGCGCCGCCAGGGCGCGGTCGGCGGCCACCCGCTGGGACACGAAGACCCCGCACATCTGCCAGGGCGTCTCGTCCCCCACCCAGCCGAGCAGATGGGCGGCTCCCGACCGCACCAGATCGGGCAGGATGGTGGTCGGCAGCAGCGCCGCGTCGACCCGCCCGCCGGTCAGGGCGGAGGTCATGTTGGACAGGCTCTGCAAGGGCTGGAGCCGGACCGTCCCCAGGTCGAAGCCGTATTTCCGCGCCAGCAGATGCAGGGAGTAGTGGTAGCTGGACCCGACCTGGGTGATCGCCACCGACCGGCCGGGAAAGTCGCGCAGGCTGGTCAGCCCGGACTCGAAGGCGGCCCGTCCGGCCAGATAGCCGACCAGCGGGAAGCCCGGCGCCTCCGGGCTGCCGCCGGCGACCACGGTCAGCGCCCGCTTGCCCGCCAGATTGAACAGCCCGCCGGTGAAGGCGCAGCAGCCGATGTCGATGTCACCCCCCGCCGCCGCGACCGCGATGGGCTGGGCGGCGTCGAAGAAGACCAGTTCCGGCTCGAACCCGGCCTCCGCGAAATAGCCGAGGTCGTGCGCCAGGAACAGCGGGGCGGAGGAGATGGGGCGCAGCGTCCCGATGCGCAGCCGTCGCGGCGCTTCGCCCCTGGCCGCGGCAAGAGGGGTGGCGAGGGCGGCGGCTGCTCCGCCGAGGAAGAGACGACGAGAAACCATGGCCGGAACTCCGTTGGATAAGCCGTCGGACGGACGAACGATGTTTGCATTGCAAATAGTGAATTCGGGCAGTAGTCATCGGCGCCAGCGAAGCCACCGCCGCCGGGGAGAGAGCATGCCGAAGGCCGCCGCCAGGGAACCGAAAGAGGGCGAGGCGCAGGAGGACGGCGCCAAGGACCGGCAGTTCGTCACGGCGCTCGCCCGCGGGCTGGAGATCCTGCGCTGCTTCTCGCTGAACCGGCGGGAGCTGACGACGGTGGAGATCGCCGCCATGACCGGCCTGCCGCAGCCCAGCGTCTGGCGGCTCAGCCACACGCTGATCGAATGCGGCTATCTGCTGTCCGACCCCGCCAGCCGGAAGCTGTCGGTCGGTCCGGCGGTCCTGGCGCTCGGCTTCGCGGCGCTCGGCAACCTGGGCTTCGCCGACGCGGTGAACCCCTACCTGCGCCGCATCGCCGAGCGGTTCGGCGGGGCGGCCTCCCTCGGCCTGCGCGAGCGGGACGGCGTGCTGCTGCTCCAGCGCTGGCAGGCGGAAACCATGCTGACGCTGAACCTGTCGGCGGGCTCCACCGTGTCGCTGTCGCGCTCCGCCATCGGCTGGGCGCACCTCGCCGCCCTGACGGAGAAGGAGCGGGCGAAGCTGCTGGCCGAGCTGAAGGTGGCGGAGCAGGAGGGCGGTCCCCGGCTGCTGGAGGACATCGCCCGCGCCATGGCCGATTACGCCCGCGACGGCTTCGTGGTGAATTGCGGGACGTCGCAGGCGCTCATCAACGGCGTGTCGGTGCCGCTGCGCGTGCCGGGCCGCCGGACCGTGTATCTGCTCGGCTGCGCCGGGGCGGCGACCGACTTCACCGAGGCGAAGATCCGGGCGGAGGTCGGGCCGATGCTGCGCGACATGGCCGCCGAGCTGTCGGTGCTGATCGGCGACATCACCGCCGCGTCCGGAGATGTGCCCGGCGCCCGGCGCCCGGCGGGGCGGCGCAAGTAGGCGGTTCGGTCCCCTCACGGGCCACCCCCCTCCGCCTTATCGCCCTCCGCCTTGCCGCCCTCCGCCTTCTCGCCAAGCGCGCGGCGCAGCCCGACCAGCCGCTCCAGGGCGATCACCAGAGCCAGCGTGCCCAGCACCAGCAGGGCCGCCACCGCCGCCACCAGCGGGTCGCTGCGGCTCTCCACATGGCGGTAGAGCGCGACCGGCAGGGTGGTCAGCCGCGGCCCGGCGACGAACAGCGAGACCACCACCTCGTCGAAGGACACCAGGAAGACCAGGATGGCGGCGGCGGCGAGGCCGGGTGCCACCAGCGGCAGGGTGATGCGCAGCGCCACCGCCGCCGGGCGGGCGCCCAGGCTGGCCGCGGCCTCCTCCACGCCGGGGGGAAGGGCGCGCAGCGCCGTCTCCAGCACCCGCAGCGCGTAGGGCAGGGTGATCAGCAGATGGGCCACGGCCATGCCCGGCCAGCTTCCCACCAGCCCCAGCCGGACGAACAGGACCAGCAGCGCCAGCCCGAGCACGATGGAGGGCAGCAGAAGCGGCAGGGTCAGCAGCACGGCCAGCGCCGCCAGCCGCCCGCGCGCCAGGGCCAGCGCCGCGGGAAAGGCGATCAGCAGGGCCAGCGCGGTCACCGCCGCCGCCAGCAGCAGGCTGTTGCCGAGCGCCGCGATCATCGCGTCGTCCGCCAGCAGGGCGGCGTACCAGCGCAGGCTCCAGCCCGAGGGCGGCCAGGACAGGTCGGCGTCCGCCGACAGCGACATGGGAAAGACCAGCAGGACCGGCGCCAGCAGGAAGGCCGCCAGCGCCGCAACCAGCAGCCCGTGCAGGACCCGCAGGATCGAGCCGGTCACCGCCCCTGTCACTGCGCCCGTCATCGCGCCGCCTCCTCGATCCGCCGGGCGACGGCGCCATAGGCGGCGACCAGCGCGCCGAACAGCAGCAGGGTCAGCAGCGACAGCACCGCCGCCACCGGCCAGTCCAGGGTCACCGCCGCCTGGTCCTGGATCTCGGTCGCGACCAGCGGCACCCGCCCGCCGCCCAGCAGCTTCGGCGTCACGAAGCTGCCGACCGTCAGCACGAAGGTCAGCAGCAGGCCGAGCAGCGCCCCCGGCGCGCTCAGCGGCAGCACGACGTGCCGGAACACCGCGAGGGGCGGCGCGCCCAGGCTGGCGGCGGCCTCCTCGTACTCCGGCAGGACGCGCCCGAAACCGGCCAGAAGCGACAGGATCATGTAGGGCATCAGGATCTCGACCAGCCCGATCACCACCCCGGTCGTGTTGAAGACCAGCGGCGGCGGCTCGATCCCCAGCGGGCGCAGCAGGCCGGGCAGGAATCCCCGGTCGCCCAGGATGAGAATCCAGCCGTAGGTGCGCACCACCGCGGACAGCAGCAGCGGCGCCACGCAGACCACCACCAGCCGGTTGCGCCAGGGCGGCGGGCTGCGGTGGATGAACAGGGCGAGCGGATAGGAGGCGAGCAGGCACAGCGCCGCCACCCCGGCCGCCAGCCCCGCCGTGCGCAGCGCCACCGCGGCGTACCAGCCGTCGCCCAGCACCTTGCCCCAGCTCGCCAGGGTCCAGCCGTCGCCGACCACGCCCCCGGCGGCCCCCTCGCGGAAGGCGTAGCCGGCGAGCGTCAGCATCGGCCACAGGAAGGCCAGCAGGTTGACGGCCAGCGCCGGAAGGACCAGCCCGGCCAGGGACAGGGGGCGGGGAGCGGTCATGGTGGAGCGTCCGCCGGGCCGGTCGCGGCGAAGACCGCCATGTCGGCGGGGTCCCAGGACAGCGCCACGGTTTCCCCCGGCGCCAGGGCCGGCGCCAGGGCCGCCCCCGGCGCCGGAGGGGCGGCCTCCACCGGCCAGTCCACCGTGACGGGCACGCCGCCGACCTCCAGCGACAGGGCGATGCGGTCGCCGAGGAAGGCCGTGCCGCGCAGCACAGCCGGAAGGCCGCCCGCGCATCCGGCCGCTCCGACACGGATGCGGTGCGGGCGGACGAACAGGGCGACCGGCCCGGCGGGACCGTCCGATGCCACCGGCAGCAGGGTTCCGCCGACGCGCAGCGCGCCGCCGGCCAGCCGTTCCGCCGGGATGCGGTTGGTCCGCCCGACGAAGCCGGCAACGAAACCGCTGGCCGGACGGTCGTGGACCTCCCGCGGGGTGCCGACCTGCTCCAGCCGGCCGTCGCGCAGCACGGCGATGCGGTCGCAGACGGCCAGCGCCTCCCCCTGGTCGTGGGTGACGAACAGGGCGGTGATGCCGAGCCGCCGCTGGAGCGCCCGGATCTCGGCCAGAAGCTCCGCCCGCAGCCCGGCGTCCAGGTTGGACAGCGGCTCGTCCAGCAGGAGCAGGGTCGGCCGGATCGCCAGGGCGCGCGCCAGCGCCACGCGCTGCTGCTGGCCGCCGGACAGCGCGCGCGGCTTGCGTCCGCCGAGATGGGACAGCCGCACCATCGCCAGCGCCTCCGCCGTGCGGGCGCGCCGCTCCGCCGCCGGCAGGCCGCGCATGCGCAGGCCGAAGGCCACGTTGTCCGCCACCGTCATGTGCGGGAACAGCGCGTAGTTCTGGAACACCAGGCCGATGCCGCGGGCGTGGGCGGGCAGGGCGGTGATGTCCCGCCCGCCGACCAGCACCCGCCCGCCGCTGGCCGGGGTCAGCCCGGCGATCAGGCGCAGCGCCGTCGTCTTGCCGCAGCCGGACGGGCCGATCAGGCCGAGCAGCTCCCCGCCCGCGACGTCCAACGACAGCGCCTCCAGGGCGGGCGCTGCGGCGCCGTAGCGCTTCGCCAGCCGGTCCAGGGCCAAGGGAACGAGGGTTTGGGGCGCGCTCATCCGCGGGCGATCACGCCGCGGCGCCACGCCTCGTGGATGCGCTCGCGCAGCGGTCCCAACTCCAGCCAGTCCACGGGCAGCCAATCAGCGGTCTGCTCGGGTCGCACGATGCGGTCGCGCGTCGCCTCGGCCACTACCGCCCGGCGGTTCATCGGCGACAGGAACAGCCGGTCGGCGACCGCCCCCTGCGCCTGCGCCCCCAGCGCGTAGTCGATGAACAGCCGCGCCGCCTCGCGCTGCGGCGCGCCCTGGACGAGGTTGATGCTGTGCTTGATCGCCACCGAGCCCTCCGCCGGCACCAGCGAGGCGATGCGGCCCGGCGACTGGCGGGCGTAGAGCTGGGCGCGGCCGTTCCAGCCGAGCCCCAGCGCCGCCGTGCCGTTGACGATGAAGGCGTAGGCGTCGGGCTTCGGATCGAAGGACAGCACGTTGGGGGCGAGGTCGCCGACCAGCGCGATCCCCTTCTCAACGCCCTGCCGGTAGTCGTCCTGCCCGGCCAGCCGGTTGGCGATCAGCACCAGCGCCACGCCGGCCAGGTCCGGCACGCCGGCGAAGGCGATGCGGCGCCGGTTCTCCTCCCGCCACAGGTCGCGCCAGGAGGTCGGGGCGGGGCTCACCCGGTCCGGCGCGTGGAGCAGCACCAGATGGTCGGCGCTGGCCGCCGGCCCGGCGACCCCCGGCAGGAAGGCGCCGGGGTCGAGGTCGGCCAGCGACGGCAGGGAATCGCGGGGGATCGGTTCGAACAGCCCCTCCGCGCTCGCCGCCTTCGCCGAGATCATGTCGAGCAGCACCACGTCGGTCTGCGGCGCGTTGCGCTGGGCGCGCAGGGTGCCCAGCGTCTCCGCCGAGTTGCGCAGCCCGACATACTCCACGGCGATGCCGGGATGGGCGGCCTTGAAGGGCTCGACCACCGCGGCGCGGTAGTTCTCCTGGAACACGCCGCTGAAGGAGGCCAGCGTGACGGTCCGCTCCTGCGCGGCGGCGGAGCGGACGAAGGGGGCGGCCAGCGCCAGCCCGGCAAGACCGCGCGTCACCGCGCGGCGCGTGATGGTCATGATCGGAACCCTCCGGTGGACGTGGATTCGGCGTGGCCGTAGTCGGCCAGGGCGGCGGCGGGGGTGATCCGGCCGTCGGCGAGGTCGCGGGCGACGCGCTCCGTCCGGCGCCGTTCCGGCGGGCCGTAGCCGCCGGCGCCCGGCGTCTCGATGCGCAGGGAGCGCCCGGCGGCCAGCGGGTGGTTGACGATCTTCGGCGGGGCCGCCGTCTCCTCCAGCCGGCCATGGTCCAGAACGACCCGGCTCAGCCCGCCGGGCCGCCCTCCCTCCAGCCCCGCCGGGCCGCGGCGGGCGCCGTCCAGCCGGGCGTGGCAGACCACCCGGTCGTCCAGCGAGCGGATCTGCCGGGCGATGCCCATGCCGCCGCGGAATTCCCCGGCGCCGCCGCTGTCGGGCACCAGCGCGTACTCCTCGACCAGCAGCGGGTATTCGCGCTCCAGCGCCTCCGCCGGCAGGTTGGAGGTGTTGGTGACGTGGACGTGGGTGCCGTCGGTGCCGTCGGCGTCGGGCTGCGCCCCGGCCCCGCCGCCCACCGTCTCGATGTAGACGAAGCGGTGGCCGCCGCGCCGGGCCGGGCCGGAGAAGACGATGGTGGACATCACGTCGTTGCCCGAGGCCACCCGCCGCTCCGGCGGCAGGAAACGGCAGAAGGCGCCGACCACGGCCCCGGCGACCCGCTGCGCCGTGTTGGCCCGCGACCCGACGGCGGCGGGGAAGCGCGGGTTGGTGATGGTGCCCTCCGGCGCGGTGATGCCGATCGCCTCGACCATGCCCTGGTTGGGCATCAGCTCGGGGTCGAGCATCGCCTTGACGGCGTAGTAGACGCTGGCCTCCAGCGCGTTGCGCGGCATGTTGAAGCTGCCGCGCGCCTCGGGGCCGGAGCCGGTGAAATCCACCGTCAGCCGCTCCCCCCGGATGGTCACGGTGGCCCGCACCGGCACCGGGTCGCCGCCGTAGCCGTCGTCGTCCAGCCAGGTGGTGAAGCTGCCCTGGTTGTCGCCGGTCTCGGCGATGCGGCGGCGCAGGCGGCGCGCGGTGTAGGCCAGCAGATCGTCGATCGCCCGCTCCACCGCCGCCATTCCCATCCGCCCGGCCAGCTCGGTCATCAGCGCCGCCCCGCGGTCGTTGGTGGCGATCTGGACCTTGAGGTCGAGCACCCGCTCCTCGAAGTCGCGGGTGTTGTGGGCGATCATCTCCAGCAGGTCGGTGTCGATCTCGCCGCCGCGCCGGATGCGCAGGACCGGCAGGCGGATGCCCTCCTCGAACACGCTGCGCGCGGTGTGGGAGGTCGATCCCGGCACGCTGCCGCCGACGTCGGAATGGTGGCCGCAGTTGGCGGCAAGGAAGCGCACCCGGCCCTCGACGAAGACCGGCGTCACGATGCCGATGTCCGGCGCGTGGGTGCCGCCGGCCAGATAGGCGTCGTTGCCGATGAAGGCGTCGCCGGGCCGCATCGCCTCCAGCGGGTAGCGCGCCAGCACTGCCCGCACGCCGCCGGCCAGCGAGCCGAGATGCAGCGGGACGTGCGACGCCTGGGCGATCAGCCGCCCGGCGGCGTCGAACATCGCCACCGAGCAGTCCTTGCGCTCCTTGATGTTGGTGGAGAAGGAGGAGCGGATCAGCGTGTGTCCCATCTCCTCCACGATGGACAGCAGCCGGTTGGAGAAGACCTCCATGGCGATGGGGTCCGGGGCGATGGGGTCGGGGGCGATGTGTGTGGGGGAGGCTGAATCGGGCATGGCGGTCCGGGGTCAGACGGCGGCGGGAATGGCGATGACGAGGGTGCCCAGCGGATCGACCCGCAGGCTCTGGCCCGGCAGCACCAGGGTGGTGGCGCTCATCTCCTCCACGACGCAGGGGCCGGCCAGGGAGAAGCCGGCGGGCAGGCTGGCGCGGTCGTAGACCGGCGTGTCGACCCAGCCCGCCGCCGGGCCGGCATAGACCGGGCGGCGGGCGCGCGGGGCGGGGACGGCGGTGCCGGAGGGCGGCGGCGACAGGGCGCTCTTCTCCACCCGACCGACCGCCTGGAGGCGCAGGTTCACCGCCTCCACCGCCCGTCCGGCCACATCGTAGCCATGGGTGCGCCGGTGGACGGCGCGGAAGCGCTCCGCGAAGCCCTCCGGTCCGAGCGAGTCCAGATCGTCGGCGGGCACCGGGATCTCGAAGTTCTGCCCCTCGTAGCGGGCCTCGACGCTGCGATGGAAGGCGCGGTCGGCGGGCGCGATCCCCTCGCGGTCGAGCCAGCCGGACGCCTCCTCCCGCAGCTCCGCGAACAGCGCGTTCAGGGTGGGCCAGGAGGAAGCGTCGACCCGTTCCATGGCGCTGCGCACGAAATCCATGCCGATGTCCGACAGCAGGATGCCACGGGCGCACAGCGTGCCCGGCTCCGGCGGGACCAGCACGGTGCGGATGCCGCAGTCGGCGGCCAGCTCCGCCGCGTGCAGCGGGCCGGCGCCGCCGTAGGCGAACAGGGCGAAGCGGCGGGCGTCGTGCCCGCGCTCGGTGGAGATGGAGCGGATGGCCCGCCCCATGGCGGCGTTGGCGATGCGCAGGATGCCGTGCGCCGCCTCCTCCGGCGTCAGACCCAGCGGCTCGGCGACGCGGCGGCGGATGGCGGCGCGGGCGGCCTCGGCGTCCACCGCCAGCCGCCCGCCGAGCAGAGCGGCGGGGTCGAGCCGCCCCAGGCAGAGGTTGGCGTCGGTGATGGTCGGCTCCGTGCCGCCGCGGCCGTAGGCGGCGGGACCGGGAGCGGCCCCGGCGCTGTCCGGGCCGACCTTCAGCGCGCCGGCCGCGTCGATGCGCGCGATGCTGCCGCCGCCGGCCCCGATGACGTGGATGTCCACCATCGGCGTCTTCACCGGATAGCCGGCGACCAGCCGCTCGGAGGTGAACAGGGGCCGCCCCCCGTCGATCAGCGAGACGTCGGTGGAGGTGCCGCCCACGTCGAAGGTGACGAGGTCGGGGAAACCGGCCAGCCGCCCGATCTCCGCGCTGCCGATCACCCCGGCGGCGGGACCGGACAGGCAGGTGCGCACGGGGCGCTCGCGCACCGCGGCGGGGGACATCAGCCCGCCGTTGGAATGGACGGTCTGCGGCTCCGCCGCGATGCCCAGCCGCCGCGCCGACGCGAGGAAGCGGTCGAGATAGCCGCCCATGCGCGGCCCCACCGCCGCGTTCAGCACGGTGGTGGACAGCCGCTCGTACTCCCGGAATTCCGGAAGCACGTCGTACGACAGGCTGACATAGACGCCGGGCAGCGCCCGCTCCAGGATCGCCCGCGCCCGCCGCTCGTGGTCGGGGAAGCGGTAGCTGTGCAGGAAGCAGACGGCCACCGCCTCCACCCCCGCCGCGGCGAAACGGCGGGCGGCCTCCTCCACCCCCGCCTCGTCCAGCGGGACGATCACCGCGCCGTCGGCGCCGACCCGCTCCGCCACCTCGATGCGGTCGGCGCGCGGCACCAGCGGCGGCGGACGGGTGACCCGGTGGTCGTAGAGGTGCGGGCGGGTCTGCCGCCCGATCTCCAGCGCGTCGCGGAAGCCGCGGGTGGTCAGCAGCCCGGTGCGGGCGCCCTTGCGCTCGATGATCAGGTTGGTGGCGACCGTCGTGCCGTGGCCGAGCCGGACAACCCCCACCGCGTCGGCCCCGTGCGGGGCGAGCAGCCGTGACAGCCCCTCCTCGATGGCGAGCGAGGGATCGTGGGGGGTCGAGGGCAGCTTGAAGCTGTGGACGCGGCGCGTCGCCCGGTCCTGGAGCACGAAGTCGGTGAAGGTTCCGCCAACGTCGAAGCCGATATCGAAGCCGGGCCGGCTGTCGGTCGGGGCGGTCTCGGCGGGTCGGGAGGAGGGCATTTTTGAATTTGCACAGCGAATTTGATATCTGCTTCATAGCGTGGGCGCCGAAAAAATATCTGTCAAGTAGGGAATCGAATTTAAAATCACAAAACCCGTTGACAGGGGTGGGGTGCGGATTCGAGGATTTGAAATCCTTATTCATTGAGCGAATAGAAAGGCGGCCCGGCATGGCGCAGGAGCGCGGGACCGGTCAGGCGATCGGGGTGGAAACGGACAAGAGGCGGCTCGCCGAGCTGACGGCGGAGGAGGCGCGGACGGTCTTCGCGCGCCGGCCGGTCGTGCTGCTGCCGCTGGGCAGCCACGAGGACCAGGGACCGCACGCCCCGATGGGCGACCATCTGGCCGCCGGCGCCATCGCCGACCGCGTGGCGGCGCGGGCGACGGCGCGCGGGGTGGAGACCTACGTGGCGCCGACGCTGCCGTTCGGCGGCGGCAACTTCTTCGCCACCACGGTGGGCGGCATCGCCTTGTCCCAGACGACGATGCGGGCGGTGCTGGAGGACATCTTCGCCAGCCTCGTGGACCAGGGGATCGACCGGCTGATCGTCCTGAACGGCCATGGCGGCAACGTGGAGCCGGTCAACGACGTGACCCGGACCCTCTACCGCCGCCGCAAGGTGCTGGTGCCCAGCCTGTATCTCTGGCGCATCGGCTACGCCCTGCTGCCGGAGATCCTGGGACCGGAGACGGCGAAGCGCGCCAGCGGGCATGGGGCGGACCCGCTGACCAGCGTCTACTGGCATCTCTTCCCGGACCTTGTCCGGCCGGACCTCGTGCCCGAGCCGATCGCTCCCGGCCGGGTTCTCGATCTGCCGATGGCCGGTTTCGGCACCGTGTCCTTCGAGGGGGCGGAGGTGTCGGTTCCCGTCGCCGTGGACGAGATCTCGCCGAACGCCGTGCTGCACGGCGATGCCCGGCTGAGTTCGCCGGAGACCGGGGCCGCCCTGATGGATCGGCTGGTGGAGCGGGTGACCCGCTTCACGGAGCATTTCGCCGCGCGGGTGCCCTGACGCCCCCTATTTGTTGGTCATCAGGCCGGCGCTGCCGAAACCGCCGTCCACGTTCAGGACATGGCCGTGCACATAGCGGCTCTCGTCGGAGCACAGGAAGACGGCCGCCGCGCCGATGTCCTCCGGATGGCCGTAACGCCCCATGGGGATCAGCCGGCTGTAGGCGGCGCGGGTCTCGGCGTCGTGGGCGTGGCGGACCATCTCCGTCTCGATCGGGCCGGGGGCGATGGCGTTCACGGAGATGCCATGCTCGGCCAGTTCCACCGCCATGACCTTGGTCAGCAGCTCGAGCCCGGCCTTCGACGCCCCATAGGCCGCCCGCCCGCGCCCGCCGCGCTGTCCGGAGGGGGAGGTGACGTTGACGATCCGTCCCCCGCCGTGCCCGGCCATCACGCGGGCGGCGGCCTGGGCCACCAGGAAGGCGCCGGTCAGGTTCACCGCGATGGTGCGGTTCCAGTCCTCCAGCCGCACATCCAGAAAGGGCGTGCTGCTGCCGATGCCCGCGTTGTTGACGAGGATGTCGAGGCGGCCGTAGCGGTCCGTGACGGCGTGGATGGACGCCGCGACCGACTCCGCGTCGGCCACGTTCAGCGCCAGCGCCAGCCCGTTCCGATGGTCGAGCGTCTCCACCGCCGCGCGGGCGCCGTCCCCGTCGATGTCGGCGACCACCGGCACCGCCCCTTCCGCCGTCAGGGCGCGGGCGATGGCGAGGCCAATGCCCCGCGCCCCGCCGGTGACCAGGGCGATCCTGTCCTTCAGCCTCATGCGCGCTCTCCGGATTGATCCGTTCCGTCCCGCGCCGCGAAGCGCGGAGGATCGAAGGCGGTGACGGGCGGGACCGCGCCGTGCCAGCGCTCGACCTCCACGGCGGCGCTCTGCGCCGCGCAGCCCTGGGAGAGGCCGGAGGCACCGACGTCCGGCGTCACCAGATTGGGATTCCCGTGCTTGTCCGCGCTGCCGTCGCGGCCGGGGTCGAGCGGGTCGTACCAGGCGCCGGTGGCGATCTGAACCACCCCGGCCCGGATGCCCCAGCTGAGGACGGCGCCCGCCAGGAAGGCGCCCCGCCCGTTGAACACCCGCACCACGTCGCCGTCGGCGATGCCGCGGGCGGCGGCGTCCCGCGGGTTGATGAGGATCGGCTCCCGCCCGGCGATCTTCGAGGCCCGGCTGACCGTTCCGTGGTCGTACTGGCTGTGCAGCCGGGTCCGCGGCTGGTTCGACAGCAGATGCAGGGGATGCGCCGCCGACGGGCGCAGGTCGGCCGGCGGGTCCAGCCAGACCGGGTGGCCGGGGCAGTCGGGAATCCCGAACCCCGCGATGGTGGCGCTGGCGATCTCGATCCGTCCCGACGGGGTGGACAGCGGAGAGCGCTCCGGGTCCGCGCGGAAGGCCTTCAGGAACACCTTCTCCGGTGCGGG
Source organism: Azospirillum sp. TSH58 (assembly GCF_003119115.1). Classification (NCBI taxonomy): domain Bacteria; kingdom Pseudomonadati; phylum Pseudomonadota; class Alphaproteobacteria; order Rhodospirillales; family Azospirillaceae; genus Azospirillum; species Azospirillum sp. TSH58. The sequence goes on along the minus strand of NZ_CP022369.1, from coordinate 106,142 downwards.
CGGGATTTCGAACAGCCCGTCCTCCCAGAAACGGTCGAAGGGCGGCAGTTCCACCCCGGCCCGTTCGGCGCGCCCGCGGGACTCCTCGTAGAGGTGGCGCAGCCAGTCCTCCACGCTGCGCTTGTCCGTGTAGGCGTCCTCCACACCCAGCCGTTCGGCCAGGGCGGAGAAGATGGCGTAATCGTCGCGCGCCTCGCCGACCGGCGGAACCGCGCGCTTCATGGCGATCAGGAAGCGGTCGCCCGCCGAGCCGCCGATGTCGTCCCGCTCCAGCGGTGTGGTGGCGGGAAGCACGATGTCGGCGAACTTCGCCTGGGCGGTCCAGAAAGGGTCCTGCACCACGACCGTCTCGGGGCGGCGCCACGCCCGGATCAGGCGGTTGAGGTCCTGGTGGTGGTGGAAGGCGTTGCCGCCCGCCCAATAGACCAGCCGGATGTCGGGATAGTCCACCCACCGCCCGTCGTAGGCGCAGCCGCCGCCGGGATTCAGCAGCAGGTCGGCGATGCGCGCCACCGGGATGAAGGCGGACACCGGATTCGTTCCCTGCGGCAGCCGCGGCCCGGAAAAGACGCGCCGGTCCGATCCGTGGCCGTTCAGGGTGCCGTAGCCGACGCCGAGCCCGCCGCCCGGCGTGCCGATCTGGCCGAGCAGGGCCGCCAGCGCCACCGCCGCCCAGAAAGGCTGCTCGCCATGGACGGCCCGCTGCAGCGACCAGGCGACGTTCACCGTCGTGCGGTGCCACGCCATGCGGCGCGCCAGATCCCGGATGGACCCGGCCGGAAGGCCGGTGATCGCCGCGGCCCATCCGGCGTCCTTCGGCTGGCCGTCCGCTTCCCCCAGCAGGTAGCGGCGGAAGGGCTCGAAGCCCACCGTGCAGCGGTCGAGGAAGTCCGGGTCGTGCAGCCCCTCCGTCACCAGCGTGTGGCTCAGCGCCAGCATCAGCGCCGCGTCGGTGCCCGGCCGGATGGCCAGCCATTCCGCCTCCGGCACGTCCTCCAGATCCTGGCGGACCGGGCTGACGTTGACGAAGCGCACCCCCGCGGCGCGCAGGCGGCGCAGCGCCGGCCGCAGGATGTGGTCGCTCGCCCCTCCGGAGCCGACCTGCGCGTTCTTCGCCGGCAGGCCGCCGAAGGCGACGAACAGCTCGCCGTGCCGTTCCAGGCTGCTCCAGGCCGTCTGGGCGGGCAGCAGGTCGTCGATGGTGCCCAGGATGTGCGGCAGCAGCACGCGCGCCGCCCCCAGGGAATAGCTGTCGCGGTGGGTGACGCAGCCCCCCACCGTGTTCATGAAGCGGTGGATATGGCTCTGCGCGTGGTGGAACCGGCCGGCGCTGCCCCAGCCGTAGGAGCCGCCGTAGATCGCCGTGTTGCCGTGGATGCGGCGGACCCGCTCCAACTCCCCGGCCACGAGGTCGAGCGCCTCGTCCCACGGCACCTCGACGAAGGGTTCCCGTCCGCGCCCCTCTCGTGAATCCGGGCGTGAATCCGGGCTGGCGCGCAGCCAGCCGGCGCGCACCGCCGGGCGGCGGATGCGGCTGGAGGCGGTGATTCCCTCCACCATGGAGCGGCCGATCGGCGACGGATCGGTGTCCCATGGCGCGGGGTCGAGCGCGGTGAGCCGGCCGCGCTCGACGCGCGGCCGGTAGACGCCCCAATGGGTGGCGGTGAGCATTGTTGCCTTCGCGTTCGGGGGGCGCGTCAGTTCGTCGGGCTCTTGTCGAACCAGGCGTTCTTCAGAGAGCCGTAGACCTGGTCGGCGGTGGTCACCACGTCCTTCAGGCTGGCGGCGTGGACCGTGAAGAAGCGCAGCTCGGCCAGAGGGATCGACGGCAGGTCGGTCTGCACGATCTGCTGGAACTCCTTGAAGGTGGCGATGCGGTCCTGCTGGTCGGCCTGCACCTTCGCCCGCGCGATCAGCGCGTCCAGCGCCGGGTTGCGGTAGCCGCTGCCGTTGGTCCAGGGCGTGCCCTTGCCGATCCATTCCGACGCGTAGGCGCGCGTCACGCCGACCTGGGGGTCGGAGAAGGCGGCCAGCCAGACGCCGTTGATGTCGAAATCGCGGTCGCCGTAGATGCGCTTCAGATAGGCGGCGGTGTCCTGGCTGCGGATGGTCACCTCGATGCCGACGCGCTTCAGCGCCTGCTTGATGTATTCGCCGGTGCGCTTGTAATCGTCGCCGTAGGGCAGGAAATCCTCATGCAGCGCAAAGCGCACGCCGTCGGCGCCGCGCTTGAAGCCGGCGTCGTCGAGCAGGGCCTCGGCCTTCTTCGGGTCGAAGTCGTACTGCGGGACGGTGGCGTCGTGGAAGGCGGCCAGGGTCGAGGGCACCGGACTGATGGCGGGCTTGGCGAAGCCGTACCAGACGATGGTGGCGATCGCCTTGCGGTCGATGGCGTGGGCGATGGCCCGGCGCACCCGCAGGTCCTTGAGATACGCGTTGTCCAGGTTCAGGTCGAGGAACATCCAGGGCGACAGCCATTCGTAGCCGCGCGTCTCGATCTTCAGATTGGGCAGCTTGCCGAGCCGTTCGGCGTCCCGGAGGGGAACCGGGCTGAAGACGGCGTACTGGACGTCGCCCTTCTCCAGGGCGGCGGCGCGGGCGGTGGCGTCCGGGATGACCTTGAAGACGATGCGGTCCAGATAGGGTTTCCCGGCGTCCCAGTAATTCGGGTTGCGCTCCAGGATGATGTGGTCGCCCCGGACCCATTCCTTGAAGACGAAGGCGCCGGTGCCGACGGGTTTCAGGTTGTGCGGGTTGTTGACGATGTCGGTGCCTTCGTAGAGATGCCGGGGCAGCACCTGGGCGCCGTTGGCGTTGACCGCGCTGAGGATGGCGAGCGAGGGTTCGCTGAGGCGCAGGATCACCGTGTGGTCGTCCGGCGTGTCCACCTGGGTGACGCGGCCGAAGATGGCCTGATTGCGCGGGTGGATGGTCTTCCAGACATTCTCCAGCGTCCACTTCACGTCGGCGGCGGTGAAGGGATGGCCGTCGTGCCACGTCACGCCCTTGCGCAGGAAGAAGGTGATCGACAGGCCATCCGGCGCCACCTCCCAGCGTTCGGCCAGCGACGGCTTCGGGTTCAGGTCGAGGTCGTAATCGACCAGACCGTCGAAGATGTTGCCGGCGAGCACGCTGTTGGGCAGCGCGAAGTTGATGGCGGCGGACAAGGCCACCGGTTCCGGCTGAACAACGGCGGTCAGCGTGCCGCCGCGTTGCGGGGTGGCGGTCTGAGCGTCGGCCTGTGACGCGCCGCCCAGCAGCGCCAGCAGACCGGCGGCGATCAGCGCGCGGGCGCCCCGCGCACGGGGAAGCGAGGGGGCGGAGGGGGTGTGAGAGGTCGTCATCCGGGATTCCTGCGATCCGGTGGATCCGGATCGGCGGCGCCGTCCGAATTCACATCATTTTTTGGTCTTAAAACCCTATATATCTAGTATCATAGTGGAGTATTTGGCGGGTCAAGTGTGTATCATCGTATGCAGGCTTTTTTGCAGGCAGGGCTCTTTCCGCGCCGCCCCCGCGCGGGCCAACAAGCGGCGCTTCGACAAGAAACAACACAATGCCGAAGTCAAATATGTGATTTACGGTGCCATAAACCCATAAATTATGTAGACAATGAGCGGCCGACGGGCAATGATGGCTGGGAACCACGGCTTCCGCGGGGTGTCGGCACCCCGGTGACGCCGCCCCGCCATTGCCCTGGAAAGACGTCATGGCCAACCCCCCGACGGCCCGCCCGGCCTCCGCTTCCGCAGCGTCCGACCCTGGAACGGTCTGGGTTCCGCTTCCCGAAGCCATGGGGATCTGTGCCGGGGCGGAGTGTCAGGCTTTCCACGCTCCGGCCGGCGGACTCTGGGCGCAGATGCGCGGCGCTTGGCTGAAGGCCCGCCGCACCGGCTGAGCGCACCGTTCCCGAATCCACGGCCCCCGATCCTTCCGTTCGCCGCACGCAGGCGGGCGTTCCCGAACGCATGCCCGCAAAGGAGACCCTTGTGACCACGACCTCCTCTCCGGCCGACCGGCCGCCGCTGCCGATTCTCGATCTCGCGCGCCTGGACGGCGGCGCCGCCGATCGCACCCTGTTCCTCTCGGACCTGCGCGCGGCCATTCGCCGCTTCGGCGCCTTCTACGTGACCGGACACGGCGTCGATGCGGCCTTCCTCGACGCGGTCTTCGACCTGTCGCGCGCTTTCTTCACGCTGCCGGAGCGCGACAAGCTGTCCATCGAGATGGTCAACTCGCCCCATTTCCGCGGCTACACCCGCGCCGGCTGGGAGCGGACCCGCGGCCGCGCCGACTGGCGCGAGCAGCTGGACGTCGGGTCCGAGCGGGAGGCCCTGCCCTGGGGGCCGGGGTCGCCGCCCTGGGTCCGCCTGCAGGGTCCCAACCAATGGCCGGACGCCCTGCCGGGCCTGCGCCCGGCGGTGCTGCGCCTGCAGGAGGAGCTGACGGCGCTGTCGCGGCGCCTGCTGTCGGCCGTGGCGGTCGCCCTGCGCCTGCCGGAGGACGCCTTTGCGCCGATCCTCACCGACCGGCCGACCCAGCTCATCAAGCTGATCCGCTATCCGGGTCATGACGCCATCGCGCCCGACGATGGCGCATCCGACGACGGAGAGGGGCAGGGCGTCGGGCCGCACAAGGACAGCGGCCTGCTGACCCTGGTTCTCCAGCACCGCCAGAGCGGCTTGCAGGCTGAGACGGACGGGGGCTGGGCCGATGTCCCGCCGGTTCCCGGCACCTTCGTCGTCAACGCCGGCGAACTGCTGGAACTGGCGACCAACGGCTACTTCCGCGCCGCGGTGCATCGGGTGGTGACGCCGCCGGCGGGGGTGGACCGGCTGTCGACCGCCTTCTTCCTGGGGGCCGGGCTGGACGTCCGCGTGCCGGTGCTGCCGCTGCCGGACGATCTGGCCGCCGAGGCGCGGGGGCCGGAGCAGGACCCGCTGAATCCCCTGTTCGCGTCGGTCGGCGAGAACACGTTGAAAAGCCGCCTGCGCTCCCACCCCGACGTGGCGCAGCGCCATTACGCCGATCTCGTCGGCCCCCCGCCTGACCGCCATCCAACCTCCGAATCTCCGAAGAGGGAGCACACCCGATGACCGACCGTTCGCCGCGTTTCGAAACCCTGGCCATCCATGGCGGCGCCTTCCGTGCCGATCCCGTCACCGGGTCCGTCGCGGTGCCGATCCACCAGACGACCTCCTACCAGTTCCAGGACACCGCCCACGCCCAGCGCCTGTTCGCGCTTGAGGAACTGGGCAACATCTACAGCCGCGTCACCAACCCGACGGTCGATGCGCTGGAGCAGCGGCTCGCCGTCCTGGAGGGCGGGGCGGCGGCGGTGGCGGTCGCGTCCGGCCAGGCGGCCTCCTTCTATTCGGTGCTGAATCTGGCGCAGGCCGGCGACAACATCGTCACCTCGACCGACCTCTACGGCGGCACCTGGAACCTGTTCGCCAACACGCTGAAGCAGGTCGGCATCGAGGCGCGCTTCGTCGATCCGGCCGACCCGGAGAATTTCCGCCGCGCCACCGACGACCGCACCCGCGCCTACTACGCCGAGACGCTGCCGAACCCGAAGCTGAACGTCTTCCCGATCCGCGAGGTCGCCGACATCGGCCGGGAACTCGGCGTGCCGCTGATCGTGGACAACACGGCGGCCCCGCTGACCGTGCGGCCCTTCGAGCATGGCGCGGCGGTGACGCTCTATTCGGCGACCAAATACATCGGCGGGCACGGCACCACCATCGGCGGCGTCCTGATCGACGGCGGCACCTTCCCGTGGGAGGCCCACGCCGCCCGCTTCCCGCTGCTGACCCAGCCCGACCCCAGCTATCACGGCGCCATCTGGACGGAGGCGGCCAAGCCGCTCGGCCCCATCGCCTACGCGCTGCGCGCCCGCGTCACCCTGCTGCGCGACATCGGCGCGGCGCTCAGCCCGCAGTCGGCCTTCCAGCTGATCCAGGGGCTGGAGACGCTGCCCCTGCGCATCCGCCAGCACAACGCCAACGCCATCCTCGTGGCGAATTACCTGAAGGCGCACGCGAAGGTGACGTCGGTCATCTTCCCCGGCCTTCAGGAGGGCGAGGCCCGGCGCCGGGCGGACGCCTACCTGAAGGGCGGCTATGGCGGGCTGGTCGGATTCGAGCTGGCCGGCGGTGCGGAGGCGGGACGGCGGTTCATCGACGCGCTGAAGCTGTTCTACCACGTCGCCAACATCGGCGACGCGCGGTCGCTCGCCATCCATCCGGCCACCACCACCCATTCCCAGCTGTCCGCGGACGACCAGCGCGCCAGCGGCGTGACGCCCGGCTACGTCCGCCTGTCCATCGGCATCGAGCATCCGGACGACATCATCGCCGACCTGGAGCAGGCGCTGGCGGAGGCGTGAGGATCGCCGTCCGATAAACCACAGAACGCGCGGATCACGGCCGGCACCGTCCCTTCATCGGGGCGTGCCGGCCGGAATTTTTACAGGCCCACATATTTCTGTATGCATTTTATCACTACTATGTAAGTATACTTATTAACGCATACAGCAAATAACAACAGTAAAATACCCGTTCCGGACCCGCCGCAGACTCTCAGTCCGCATGACCGATCAGCCCCGGAGGTTCCCGATGGCCAACGCGCCCGGCGCTCCCGCCAATCCATCCGCGTCTTCCCTCGAACTCGACGCCCACCTTGAGGCCCACCTTGAGGCCCACCTTGAGGCCCACCTTGAGGCTGACGTCCTCGTTCTGGGCGGCGGTCCCGCCGGCACCTGGGCGGCCATCGCCGCCGCGACCGCCGGCGCCCGCACCGTCCTGGCCGACAAGGGCTTCTGCGGCACGTCCGGCGCCACCGCGGCGTCGGGAACCACGCTGTGGTACGTCGACCCCGACCCGGCCAAGCGGGCGGCGGCCAAGGCGGCGCGCGAGGGGCTCGGCGGCCATCTGGCCGATCACGGCTGGATGGACCGCGTGCTCGACCGCACCCACGCGGCGGTCGGCCAGCTCGCCGACTGGGGCTATCCCTTTCCGCGCGACGCCGACGGGCGGGACCGCCGCGTGTCGGTGCAGGGGCCGGAATACATGCGGCTGATGCGCCGCCGGGTGAAGCAGGCCGGCGTGACCATCCTCGACCATTGCCCGGCGCTGGAGCTGCTGGTCGATGACGGCGGCGCCGTGGCCGGCGCGGCCGGTGTGCGGCGGCAGAAGGGAGGCGGCTGGACCGTCCGAGCGAAGGCGGTGGTCATCGCCACCGGCGGCTGCGCCTTCCTCAGCAAGGCGCTCGGCTGCAACGTGCTGACCGGCGACGGGCTGCTGATGGCGGCGGAGGCCGGGGCCGACCTGTCGGGCATGGAATTCTCCAACGCCTACGCCATCGCCCCGGCCTTCGGGTCGGTGACCAAGACATTGCTTTATCAGTGGGCCAGCTTCACGCGGGCGGACGGCGAGGTCATTCCGGGCGCCGCCTCCAAGGGGGGCCGTTCGGTCATCGCGCGGGTCCTGGCGACCGAGCCGGTCTACGCCCGCCTCGACCGGGCCGAGCCGGAACTGTGGGCGGCGATGCGCCAGGCCCAGCCGAACTTCTTCCTGCCCTTCGACCGTGTCGGCATCGACCCCTTCACCCAGCGCTTCCCGGTGACGCTGCGGCTGGAGGGCACCGTGCGCGGCACCGGCGGCCTGCGGCTGGTGAACGAGCGCTGCGCCACCGCCGTGCCCGGCCTGTTCGCCGCGGGGGACGCCGCGACGCGCGAACCGATCTGCGGCGGCTTCACCGGCGGCGGCAGCCACAACGCCGCCTGGGCGATGTCGAGCGGCCATTGGGCCGGGCAGGGGGCCGCCGACCACGCCCGCGCCCTGGGGAACGGGGCCCGCAACCTGCGGCGGGCCGGCGGTGCCGGGTTGCGCGAGGGGCGGGGCAGGGCGATCGACGCCGCGGCGCTGACCCGCGCCGTGCAGGCCGAGGTCTTCCCCTACCACATCAACTATTTCCGCACGGAGGAGGGGCTGACCGGCGCGCTCGACCGGCTGGACCGGCTGTGGAGCGACGCCGCCGGAGCCGCGCCCTCCCCGGCCGACGGCTCCCTGCGTGTGCGGGAGGCTGCGGCGATGCTGGCGACCGCCCGCTGGATGTACCGCTCGGCGTTGGCGCGCACGGAATCGCGCGGCATGCACCGCCGCCTCGACCACGCCGCCCTCGATCCGGCGCAGCGCCATCTGCTGACGGTCGGGGGGCTGGACGAGGTCCATGTCTCCGCCCGTCCGGCGCCGCTCCATCCAGATCCGTCCGGGGCGAAGCGGGAGTTGGCGGCATGATCGAGCTGATCAGCCCGACCCGCTGCACCGGCTGCAACATCTGCGTCTCCATCTGCCCGATGGACGTGTTCCAGGCGGCGAGCGGGCAAGCCAAGGGGGCCGCCCCCGCCATCGCCCGGCAGTCCGACTGCCAGACCTGCTTCCTGTGCGAAGCCCATTGCCCCGACGACGCCCTCTACGTCGCCCCCGACGCAGAGACGGTGACCGGGATCGCCGAAGAGGCGGTGGCCGCCGCCGGCCTGTTCGGCAGCTACCGCCGCGCCATCGGCTGGAGCACGGGCCATCGCGACAACCGTTCCGCCGACCAGACCTTCCGGCTGCTGGCGCCCCATTGAGCGCCCGGCCGCATCCGACAGGAGTCCTCAGATCATGACCGTGTTCGATCCCTCCGGTATGCGCATGACTCGCCGCCGCCTGCTGGCGGGTGCTGCCGTCTCCGCCACCGCATTCGCCGCCGCGCCGCTGTGGGCCGGCCCCGCGCGCGCCGCGGCGGCCAAGGCGACGCTCGCCTATGGCAGCACCGGCTACACCTGGGCGGTGCCCTTCGTCGCCGAGGCCGCCGGCACCTGGGCCGAGGCCGGCTTCGCGCTGAACACCATGGAGTTCGAGAGCGGGCGCGATTCGATGCAGGCGCTGCTCGCCGGCTCCGCCGATTTCTCCGCCTCGACCGACACGCCGGTGGTGTTCGCGGTGCTGCAGGGGCTGCGCCCGCTGATCCTGGTGAATTACAGCCGCTATTCGCGCGACATGAAGATCGTCGTGCGCAAGGACGCCGGCATCGATCCGGCCAGGCCGGCCAGCCTGAAGGGCCGCCGCATCGCCACCCGCGTCGGCACGTCAGGCCAGTACATGCTGGCGAAGTATCTGGAGTTCGCCGGGCTGGCGCAAAGCGACGTCGAGGTCGTCGACCTCACCCCGAACAACATGACCTCCGCCCTGGTGCGCGGCGACATCGACGGCTTCGCCTGGAGCAGCCAGTCGGCCGTGGTGGCGGAGCGCCAGTCGGGCGGCAAGACCGCGGTGATGACCCAGGACGGGCTGGAGAAATTCTTCCAGAGCCATCAGCTTCTGCTGACCACCGAAAAGGTGGTGAAGGAGAAGCCGGAGCTGGTCGCCGGCGCCATCAAGGCGCTGCAGGCGGCGGAGCGGCGGATTCACGCCGACGGCGGCTGGGCCGACCTGATCGCGCGGCGCATCCACACCCCGCCGAAGGAGATCCTGGAGGCGACGTCCGAATTCACCTTCAAGATCGCCTTCGACGACCGCTTCCTCGACGATCTGGTGGCGGAGGCGGAATGGGCCATCGCCGCCGGCCTCGCCAGGCGTCCGGCCGGCGACCTGCGCGCCCTGTTCCGCGGCCTGATCGTCGACTCGCCGCTGAAGTCGGTGGCGCCCGACCGGGTCACCCTGACATGAGGAGGGGGGACATGAGGAGGGGGGACATGAGGACGGGGGACATGAGCGGGCCGCTGATCGATTTCGATCGCGTGTCGCAGATCTACGCGGCCCGCGACGGGTCGCCGGTCTGGGCGCTGCGCGACGTGTCGCTGACGGTGGAGGCCGGGGAGTTCGTCTGCCTGATCGGCCCCTCCGGCTGCGGCAAGTCCACGCTGATCCACCTGCTCGCCGGCTTCCTGACGCCGACCTCGGGGGACGTGCGCTTCCGCGGCCGGCCGCTGGCCGGGCCGGGGCCGGAGCGCGGCGTGGTGTTCCAGGAATACGCCCTGTTCGCCTGGATGACCGCGCGGCAGAACGTCGAGTTCGGCCTGCGCATGCAGCGCGTCTCCGCCCCCATCCGGCGCCGCCGGGCGCTGGAGGCGCTGGACCGGGTCGGACTGCGCCACGCCGCCGACCGCTACCCGCACGAGCTGTCGGGCGGCATGCGCCAGCGCGTCGCCGTCGCCCGCGCCCTGGTGGTCGAGCCGGAGGTGGTGCTGATGGACGAACCCTTCGCCGCCGTCGACGCCATGACCCGCACCACGCTGCAGGAGGACCTGCTGCGGCTGTGGCGGGAGACGGGAGTGTCGGTCCTGTTCGTCACCCACAACATCGACGAGGCGGTCTTCCTCGCCCAGCGGGTGGTGGTGATGGGGGCCGGGCCGGGCGTCATCCGCGAGGATCTGACGGTCGATCTGCCCTACCCGCGCGACCGCGGGTCGGCGGACTTCGGCCGGGAATACGCCCGCATCGCCGCGGCGCTGGCCCGCGGCAGCCGGACGGCCGGCGGGGTCGATGGTGGGACCGATGGCAGGCCCGATGGCGGGACCGATGGCGAACGGAGGGCCGCGTGACCGCGACGACGGAAGGCATGACCGGCACTCGCCACGCCACCCCCCGGCGCCCGGCGGCGGACGCGCCGTCCGACGCCGCCGCCTTCGCCGAGGCGTTCCGCCGCGACCACCGCCGCGGCCGGCGGCGGGCGGCGTGGCTGCGCGCCCTGCTGAACGTGACGGGCATCCTGCTGTTCCTGGCGGTCTGGGAGGCGGTGCCGCGGCTCGGCACCTGGGTCAACCCGGTGCTGCTGCCGCCGCCGTCGGTGGTGTTCGACACGTTTGTCCCGATGCTGCTGTCCGGCGAGATTCCGGCCAACATCCTGGTCAGCCTGCGCCGGGCGGCGCTCGGCTTCGCCATTGCGACGGCGACCGGCGTGACCGCCGGGCTGCTGACCGCGCGCATCGGCCTGCTGCACCATGTCAGCGAGCCGATCCTGCACGGCTTCCGCTCCGTCCCCTCCATCGCGCTGGTGCCGCTGTCGGTGCTGTGGTTCGGCATCGGGGAAGGGTCGAAGGTGGCGCTGGTCGCCTGGGGCAGCTTCTTCCCGATCTGGATCACCACCTTCATCGGCGTGCGCGACGTGCCGGCGGCCTATCTGCGCTCCGCCGCCTGTCTGGGGGCGGGACGGCTGGCGACGCTGCTGCTGGTGGTTCTGCCGGCGGCGCTGCCGATGATCCTGGCGGGCTTGCGGCAGGGCATCGCCGTCTCGCTGATCCTGCTGGTCGCCGCCGAACTGTCGGGCGCGCGGGAGGGCATCGCCTACATGATGTCCACCGGGCACCAGATGTTCCGGGTCGACATCATGCTGATCGGGCTGGTGCTGCTCGGCACCTTCGGCTTCATCGCCGACCGCCTGTTCGTGGCGCTGATCCGCCGCCTGTTCCCCTGGTACACCACCGCCTCCTGAGGCCGACGATGAGCGAACCGACCCTGATCCTGCGCAACGCGCGGGCCATCACCTTCGATCTGGCAAGGCCGCGCGCCGACGCGGTGGCGCTGGCCGGCGACCGCATCCTCGCCGTCGGCGGGGAGGAGGTGGCCGGCCTCGCCACCGCCGCCACCGAGGTGATCGACCTCGGCGGGGCGACGCTGATCCCCGGCTTCAACGACGCCCACGCCCATATGGAGCGCGAGGGGCTGAAGCGCCTGCGCCCCTCGCTGGCCGGCGCGCGCAGCGTCGGCGACATCCTGGAGCGGGTGCGGGCGGCGGCGGCACAGACGCCGCCCGGCCAGTGGATCGTCACCATGCCGATCGGCACGCCGCCCTATTTCTTCGACGGCGCCGCCACCCTGGCCGAAGGGCGGCCGCCGGACCGGCACGAGCTGGACCGCGCCGCGCCGGATCATCCCGTCTACATCCCCGGCCTGTTCGGCAACTGGGGCAAGCCGCCGGGGCACAGCGTCCTGAACAGCCGGGCGCTGGCGTTGAACGGCATCACGGCGGCGACCGCGCCGACCTGCTCCGGCGTCGAGATCCTGAAGGACGCCGACGGCGAGCCGACCGGCGTCATCGTCGAGCGCAACAGCCGCCCGACCGTCGAGTTCGACCTGCTGCCGGCGGTGCCGCGGTTCGGCTTCGCCGAACGGCTGGAGGGGGTGCGGCTGTCCCAGCGGCTCTACAACGCCCAGGGCACCACCAGCGTCTATGAGGGGCACGGCTCGGCGCCGGAGACCATCTCGGTCTACCGCCGCCTGTGGGAGCTGGGGGAGCTGACGGTGCGGGTCGGGCTGGTGGTCAGCCCGAGCTGGGCCGACATCGCCGAGGCGCGCCGCGCCATGCGCGACTGGCTGGCCCACGCGCGCGGCGCTGGGCTGGGCGACCCCTGGCTCAAGCTGTCGGGCGTCCACATCGCCTATGGCGGCGATCCGGCGGTGGCCTGCTGCGCCCGCGCCAACCTGCCCGACACCGGCTGGTCGGGCTTCGTCGAGCAGGCGCTGACGCCCGCCGACTTCCGCGAGGCCTGCTTCCTGGCGGCCGAGCACGATCTGCGCCTGCACACCATCGTCAGCGACAAGCTGCACGAGGTGGTGCCGGTGCTCGAAGCGGTGAACGAGCGCCACAGGCTGTCCGGGCGGCGCTGGGTGATTGAACACATCGGCCGCGCCCGGCTGGCCGATCTGGAGGCGCTGAAGCGGCTCGACGTGCTGGTGACGACGATCCCGACCTATTTCCTGTGGAAGGGCGGAGCCGCCTATCTCGACGAGCCGGACGGCGGCGATCTGGTGGTGCCGCACGCCCACCTGCTGCGGCTGGGCATCCCGACCGCCATCGCCACCGACAACATCCCGTACGACCCCTTCTTCACCCTGTGGACGGTCTGCAACCGGCGCGAACGGACCAGCGGCCGGGTGATCGGCCCCGACCAGCGGCTGGACGCCGAAACGGCCCTGCGCCTGTTCACCGTGGCCGGCGCCGCCCTGACCTTCGACGAGGGGTGGAAGGGGCCGCTGCGTCCCGGCTTCGCCGCCGACCTCGCCGTGCTGTCGGAGGATCCCACCGCCATCGACCCGGACCGGCTGCGCGACCTGCGTTGCCGCCTGACCGTGGCCGGCGGGCGGATCGTCCATCGCGAGGGGGTATGAGCGGGCCGGCCCCCTTGCGGATCGTCATCGTCGGCGCCGGTGTCTCGGGCAGCGGCGTGGCGGCCGGGCTGGTGCGCGCCGGTGCCGCGGACGGCTTTTGCGCCCGGGTAGAGCTCGTGGACCCGCGGCCGTCGCTCGGCGCCGGCTTGACCTACGCCCCCGGCGGCGATCCGCGCCATCGGGTGAACGTCCCCTCCATCCGCATGACGGCGGCGACCGGCCGGACCGGGGAGGAGGGTGCGGAGGAGGATTTCCATCGCTGGTGCCTGGAGCGCGGCGTGCTGGAGGCCGATCCGGCGGGCTGGTCGGAGGGGCTTCACTACCCCGCGCGGTCGGAATTCGGGCGCTACCTCGACGAACGGCTGCGGTCGCTCTTCGCGGCGCCCGGGCCGGTGCGGGTGACCCACCGCCGCGACCGGGCGGTCGCCGCCCATCGCCGCGGGACGGCCGATGGAACGGGCTTCGTCGTGGAGCTGGCCGGTGGCACGGCGACGGAGGCCGACGCGCTCGTCCTGTGCACCGGAAACCCGCCCCCCGAACTGCCGGGCGTGCTGGCGGCGCTGGGCGGGCACCCGCGGGTCGTCGCCGATCCCTGGGCGCCGGGCGCCCTCGACGGCGTCGCGCGGGACGACCGGGTGCTCATCGTCGGCACCGGCCTGACCATGGGCGACGTCGTGGCGACGCTGGTCGGCCGCGGCCAACGCGGACCGCTGACCGCGGTGTCGCGCCACGGGCTGGTGCCGCGCCCGCGCCCGCCCCAGGCCACGTCCTGGACCGATTTCACCGCCAAACCGTCCACCCGTGTCCGCGACCTGCTGCGCCGCGTGCGCGCCGCGGTCGCCGCCGCCCGGCGGGTGGGCCGGCCCTGGACCGACGTGCTGGAAAGCGTGCGTCTCCAGAACGGAGTCCTGTGGTCCGCCCTGCCCCTCGACGAGCGGCGGCGGTTCCAGCGCCATCTTCGGGTCTGGTGGGACGTCCACCGCTTCCAGGCGGCCCCGCAGGTCGCCCGTCTGGTGGAGGACGCGCAGGCGGACGGGCGCCTCACCGTGCTGGCCGGCCGGCTGGTCGCGGCGAGCGCCGGGGAGAGCGGGTCCGGTGACGGACTGTGGGTCGTCCACCGGCCGCGTGGCGGGGATGGCCTGGTCGGGCGGAGCTACGATGCCCTGGTGAACTGCACCGGCGCCGGGCACGGCGCTGCCTTCGGCCGCAACGCGCTGCTGGCCGGCTTGGCCGCCCAGGGGCTGATCCGGCCGGACCGGCTCGGTCTGGGTGTCGAGGTCGATGACCGCGGCCGGGCGCTCGACACCGCCGGGCGGCCGGTTCCCGGCCTGTTCGTCGTCGGGCCGCCGACCCGCGGCAGCCTGGGCGAGGTGGTCGGCGCGTCGGAAATCGCCCCTCACGCGCTGGCCGTCGCCGAGGCTCTGACCGGCAAGCGGTGGCGGGAGCAGGAGGCCGCCAGGAGCTTCTGAGCGGTGGTCAAAGCTGCCGCCGTCCTCAACGGCGATGGTCGACCCGCCGCGACAGCCACTCGCCGCCGAACTGCACCGACGTCACCAGCACGATCAGGATCACGATGATCTCGAACAGCACCTGGGTCTCGTAGCGTTCGTAACCGTAACGGATGGCGAGGTCGCCCAAGCCCCCGGCGCCGACCGCGCCGGCCATGGCCGAGGCGTTGATCATGGCGATCACGCAGACCGTCATGCCGCCGATCAGGCCGGGCAGCGCCTCGGGCAGGATCACGTGGCGGACGATGTGCCAGCGGCGGAAGCCCATGGCGTGGGCCGCCTCGATCAGCCCGTGGTCGACCTCGTTCAGGCTGACCTGGGCGACGCGGGTGTAGAAGGCGATCAGGTGGATGCTGAGCGGCACGATCGCCGCCCAGATGCCGAGCGTCGTGCCGACGAGCAGCCGGGTGAAGGGCAGCAACGCCACCAGCAGGATGATGAAGGGAATCGCCCGGAAGACGTTGACCACCACCGACAGGCCCTTGTTGAAGCGCGGCCGCGGGTAGAGGCCGCCGGGGGCGGTGGCGACCAGAAGCAGGGCCAGGGTCAGGCCGCTGGCGATGGCGATGGTGACGGACACGCCGACCATCGTCAGGGTCTCGCCGAAAGCGCGCAGATAGCGGTCAAACATCGTCGGCGACATAGCCGAGAACCTTCCAGGAATCGGGGGAGAAGCGGGAACCGGCGGCCGAGCGCATCGTCGCCACCGGAACGGCGATCAGAAGATCGCCCTGGGCATGGCCCTGGATGCGGTCGATGCCGCCGTGCAGCAGCTTGGCGTCGGGGGCGAGCGCCAGCAGACTGGCCAGCGCGATGCCCTCCGGGTGGCTCTCGCCGGTGAAGCGCAGCGACAGCACCGCCTGCCCGCCGCCATGCTTCGGCGGGTCCGGCTGCAGCCGGCGGGCGATGTCGTCGGGCAGCCCCTGCCGCAGCGGGCGCAGCAGGGCGCGGGTGGCGTCCCCCTGCGGCGTGCCGAACACCGACCAGACCGGTCCATGCTCGACCCGGTGACCGCGGTCCAGCACCAGCACCTCGTCGCAGATCGCCCGGATCACCGCCATGTCGTGGGTGATCAGCACGATGGTCAGCCCCAGCTTGGCGTTGATGTCGCGCAGCAGGGCGAGGATGGCGTGGGTGGTCTCGGGATCGAGCGCCGAGGTCGCCTCGTCGCACAGCAGGATTTCCGGCCGGTGGACCAGCGCCCGGGCGATGCCGACACGCTGCTTCTGCCCGCCCGACAGCTTGGACGGATGGACGTCGGCCTTGTCGGCCAGCCCGACCAGATCCAGCAGCTCGTCCACCCGCGCGCGGACCTCGGCCGCACCGATGCCGGCAACCTTCAGCGGCAGGCCGACATTCTCCCGCACCGTCTTGGCCGACAGCAGATTGAAATGCTGGAAGATCATGCCGATGCGGCGGCGCAGGCGGACGAGATCCTCCTCGTCCAGCCCGCCGACGTCGATGCCGTCGACCAGCACCCGCCCCCCGCTCGGCCGTTCCAGCATGTTGATCGCCCGCAGCAGGGTCGACTTGCCGGCGCCGGAGCGGCCGATGATGCCGAAGACGCCGCCGCGCGGGATGGCGAAGGACACCGCGTGCAGCGCCTCCACCCCGCCGGGATAGGTCTTGCGCACGCCGTCGAACAGGATGTGGGGCGAGGACGGGTCGCTTGCGGCGGTCGGGACCGGATCGGCGGCCACCCTGCGCGCGGCGGCGCGTTTCCACAGCATCGCGGTTGTTACCTTTCCTGTCGGAGGGAGCGGGTCATGCGATGACCGCCCCTCAGAAAGCGGGGATCAGGATGCCCGCCAGCTCTTTCTCGATGTGGGCGCGGACCTCGGGGGACTGGAAGGACTCGACCAGCGGCTTGACCCAGGGCACATCCTTGTCCTGCTCGCGCACCACGATGACGTTGACGTTGGGGTTGTTGTCGCGCTTCTCCTGGGCGATGCCGTCGCGCGCGGCGTTCAACCCGACCTGCGAGCCGAAGCTGGAGATGATCGCCGCGGCGTCCAGGTCCTGGTAGGAGCGCGCGAGCACCACCGATTTCACCTCGACGATCTCCAGCTTGCGCGGGTTCTCGGCGAGGTCGGCCAGGGTGGCGGTCTGGTTGAAGGCGTCGAAGCCGTCGCGCAGGCGCAGCAGCCCTTCGTCGCGCAGCACGATCAGGGCGCGGCTTTCGTTGCTGGGATCGTCGGGGACGCCGACCTTCGCGCCGTTGGGCAGATCCTTCAACGACTTGTATTTCTTGGAATAGAAGGCGATGGGCGACAGGTAGGTGTTGCCGACGACGGCCAGCTTGTAGCCCCGCTGGGCGATCTGGTCGCGCAGGAAGGGGATGTGCTGGAAGGCGTTGGCCTGCAGGTCGCCGGTGTTCAGCGCCTCGTTGGGGCTGAGGGTGCCGGCCATCACCACCGGCTCGATCTCCAGCCCGCGCGTCCTGGCGACCTTGGTGACGATCTCCCAGATCGGCTCGCTGATGCCGCCGCGGATGCCGACCTTCAGATGGACGGGATCCGCGGCCCAGCCCGTGCCGGCGGAGAGAACGGTGCCCAGCGCGATGCCCAGCACGGCACCGTTGGACAGGGCGCGCGCGACGCGCCCGAAAAGACGACCCATCATGGTGCAGCTTGCTCCGGATTCTTCGTTGGTCGGATGGTTGTCTCGGACGCGGTCAGGCGCCGGTCGGCTCATCGGAAGGGGGCGTTCGGGGGCGGCGCGTCTGGGTCACGGCGTCGAGCGCCTGGAGGATGTCCTCGCGGATGTCCGGCAGGTTCTCCAACCCGATGGACAGGCGGATCAGCCCGTCGCCGATGCCGTGGCGGGCGCGCTCCTCCGCGCTGTAGGTGGCGTGGGTCATGCTGGCCGGATGCTGCACCAGGGTCTCCGCGTCGCCCAGGCTGACCGCGCGGGTGGCCAGGACCAGCCGGTTCATGAAGCGGATGCCGGCCTCCAGCCCGCCGTCGAGTTCGCACGAGACCAGCCCGCCGAAACCGCTCATCTGGCGGCGGGCGACGGCGTGGCCGGGGGAGCCGGGCAGGCCGGGGTAATCGACACGGCGCACCGCGGGATGGGCGGCGAGCAGGGCGGCCACGGCGGCGGCCGACGCGCTGTGCCGCTCCACGCGCAGTTCGAGCGTCTTCAGGCCGCGCAGCAGCAAGAAGGCGGTCAGCGGCGCGACGGTGGCACCGGTCAGGTAGCGCAAGCCGTTGCCGCGGATGCGGTCGATGATCGCCTTCGGTCCTACCACCACGCCGGCGATCAGGTCGCCGTGACCGCCGAGGAACTTGGTCGCCGAATGGACCACCAGATCGGCGCCATGCTCGATCGGCCGTTGCAGGACCGGGGTGGCGAAGGTGTTGTCGACCATCACCAGGGCGCCGGCCGCATGGGCCTGCGCGCTGACTGCAGCGATGTCGATGACCCGCAGGTTCGGGTTGGCCGGCGTCTCGAAATAGACCAGCGCCGGGCGCAGGGCCAGGGCGCGGGCGAGATCGTCGGGGTCGGTGAAGTCGGCGACCTCCACCCGGATGCCGAAGCGGGTCAGCCCGCGGGTGAACAGGGCGTAGCTGTTGCCGTAGAGGGTGTGGTCGATCACCACGCGATCGCCGGCCGACAGCAGCGTCCACAGCGTGGCGGAGATCGCCGCCATCCCCGACGCGACGGCCAGACCTGCCTCCGCCCCCTCCAGGTCGGCGATTCGGGCCTCCAGCACCGCCTGGGTCGGGTTCTTGGTGCGGCCGTAGATGTAGCCGTCCTTCTCGCCACGGAACAGCGCGGCACCGTCCTCAACCGTTTCGAAGGCGTAGGTCGAGGTCATGAAGACCGGCGGGGTCAGCGCGCCCTGCGCGCTCGCCGGCTCATAGCCGAGATGGATGGCGCGGGTGGACAGACCGCTCCACCGGCCGCGGTTCGACGGATGATCGCTCATGGATGGATATCCGAAGCCTGTGCAGTTTCGTTTGTTAAATTCCTCTATAAACAGACTTGCACGATAGGAAAATAAGAGCAACTGTGAAATCGGCATTTTTTCTCTGGAAAAGGCGATGAGAAATGGTGAATTCGGTGTTCCGCGGCACGCGCACGTCGGTGTTCGAGACGATGTCGCGGCTGGCTGCCGAGCATGGCGCGATCAATCTCGGGCAGGGATTCCCCGAAGGGATCGAGGCGACGGAGGTGATCGAGGCGGCGGGGCGGGCTCTGCGCGACGGTCCCCACCAGTATCCGCCGACCCTGGGCCTGCCGGCCCTGCGCCAAGCGGTGGCCGAGGCGAACCGCCGCTTCTGGAACATCGACGCCGATTGGGCCACCGAGGTGCTGGTCACCTCCGGCGCGACCGAAGCGCTGGCCGACTGCTTCTTCGGTCTGCTGGAGCCGGGCGACGAGGTGCTGGTCTTCCAGCCGGCCTATGATTGCTACGGCGTCCTGCTGCGCCGCGCCGGTGCGGTTCCGGTGCCGATCCGGCTGGAGCCGCCGCATTGGGAGCTGCCGCGCCAGCGCATCCTCGACGCCATCACGCCGCGGACGCGGGCGATCCTGCTGAACACGCCGATGAACCCGAACGGCAAGATCTTCAGCCTGGACGAGCTGGGTTTCCTGGCCGGGCTTCTGGAGCGGCACGACCTGATCGCGATCTGCGACGAGGTCTACGAGCATCTGACGTTCGACGGACGCGCCCATGTCCCGCTCTACACGCTGCCCGAAGCCCAGGGCCGCTGCCTGCGCATCGGTTCGGCGGGCAAGACCTTCTCGGTCACCGGCTGGAAGGTCGGCTACGTCACCGCGCCCGCGGCTCTGCTGGAGCCGGTCGCCCACGCCCACCAGTATCTGACCTTCGCCACGCCGCCCCATCTCCAGGCCGCGGTCGCTTTCGGGCTTGGGCTGGAGGACTCCTATTTCCACGGCCTGCAGGCGACCTTGCAGCACAATCGCGACCAACTCGCCGACGGGCTGCGTGAACTCGGCTTCAGCGTGCTCGATTGCGGCGCCACCTATTTCCTGTGTGTGGAGATCGGCGGACTCGACCGCGATGGCGATGATTTCGCCTTCTGCCGCCGTCTGGTTGCCGAATCCGGTGTCGCCGCGGTGCCGGTCAGCAGCTTCTACGCGGAGCGCGACATGACCTCGCTGATCCGCCTGTGCTTCGCCAAGCGGCTGCCGCTGCTGCATGACGCGCTGGAGCGGCTCGCCGACTGGCGGAACCGCGGCGGAGGAACCTGACAGCCAATTAAACAAATTAAGCGAGTTATATAAAAAACTTAAACACTATCTTTACAGTAGGAATAAAGGATGATTATGCTCTGCCCATAGGGTGATTGCGGATCACCGCGAACGATCCGAATGAGGAGACATCAGACATGCCGTTCCGTCCGTTGCACGACCGCGTCGTCGTCCGCCGTGTGGCGCAGGAGGAGAAGTCGAAGGGCGGGATCATCATCCCCGACACCGCCAAGGAGAAGCCGCAGGAGGCCGAGGTGATCGCCGTCGGTCCCGGCGTGCGCGACGACCAGGGCCGCGTCCACCCGCTCGACGTGAAGGTCGGCGACCGCGTGGTCTTCGGCAAATGGTCGGGCACCGAGATCAAGGTGCAGGGCGAGGATCTGCTGGTCATCAAGGAAGCCGACATCGTCGGCGTGGTCGAGCCCGCCTGACGGCGGGCCGTCCGACCGCCTCCGCGCGAACCCACCCGAAAAAAGACTTCGACAATAGGGACATCACCATGGCCGCCAAGGACGTCAAGTTTTCCGCCGAGGCCCGCGACCGCATCCTGCGCGGCGTCGACACCCTCGCCAACGCCGTGAAGGTCACGCTGGGCCCCAAGGGCCGCAACGTCGTGATCGAGAAATCCTTCGGCGCCCCCCGCATCACCAAGGACGGCGTCTCGGTCGCCAAGGAGATCGAGCTGGCCGACCGGTTCGAGAATCTCGGCGCCCAGCTGGTGCGCGAGGTCGCGTCGAAGACCGCCGATCTGGCCGGCGACGGCACCACCACCGCCACCGTGCTTGCCCAGGCCATCGTCCGCGAGGGCGCCAAGGCCGTCGCCGCCGGGCTGAACCCGCTGGACCTCAAGCGCGGCATCGACCGCGCGGTCGCCGCGGTGATCGCCGACATCCGGGCGCGGGCCAAGACCATCTCCACCAACGACGAGGTGGCGCAGGTCGGCACCATCTCCGCCAACGGCGAGAGCGCCATCGGCGCGATCATCGCCGAGGCGGTGGCCAAGGTCGGCAACGACGGCGTCATCACCGTGGAGGAGGCCAAGAGCCTCGAAACCGAGCTGAACGTGGTCGAAGGGCTGCAGTTCGACCGCGGCTATCTCTCGCCCTACTTCGTCACCAACGCCGAAAAGCTGGTGGCCGATCTCGACAACCCCTTCATCCTGATCCACGACAAGAAGCTGTCCAGCCTGCAGCCGCTGCTGCCGGTTCTGGAGGCCGTCGTGCAGTCCTCCCGCCCGCTGCTGATCATCGCCGAGGACGTCGAGGGCGAGGCGCTGGCGACCCTGGTGGTCAACAAGCTGCGGGGCGGCCTGAAGATCGCGGCGGTCAAGGCGCCGGGCTTCGGCGACCGCCGCAAGGCGATCCTGGAGGACATCGCCATCCTCACCAACGGTCAGGTGATCAGCGAGGATATTGGCGTCAAGCTGGAGAACGTCTCGCTGGCCGATCTCGGCACCGCCAAGCGGGTGGTGATCGCCAAGGACGAGACGACGGTGATCGACGGCGCCGGCGGCCGCGAGGCGATCGACGCCCGCATCGCGCAGATCCGCGCCCAGATCGACGAGACCACCTCCGACTACGACCGCGAGAAGCTGCAGGAGCGTCTCGCCAAGCTGTCGGGCGGCGTCGCGGTGATCCGTGTCGGCGGCTCGACCGAGGTCGAGGTGAAGGAGCGCAAGGACCGCGTCGACGACGCCGTCCACGCCACCCGCGCCGCCATCGCCGAGGGCATCGTTCCCGGCGGCGGCGTGACCCTGCTCTACGCCGGCCGGGCCATCGACGCGGTGGTGCCGGTCAACGACGACGAGCGTGTCGGCATCGACATCGTCCGCCGCGCCTTGCAGGCCCCGGTGCGCCAGATCGCCGAGAACGCCGGCGCCGACGGGTCGGTCATCGTCGGCAAGCTGCTGGAGGGCAACGACACCGCCTTCGGCTACGACGCGCAGACCGGCACCTTCACCGACCTTCTGAAGGCCGGCATCATCGACCCGGCCAAGGTCGTGCGCATCGCCTTGCAGGACGCGGCATCGGTCGCCGGCCTGCTGATCACCACCGAGGCGCTGATCGTCGAGCGTCCGGAACCGAAGTCTCCGGCGGCACCCGCCGGGGCCGGCGGCGGTTACGATTTCTGATCGGAACCGTCAGGGGACCGGCGGGCGTGGCGACCGATGTCCTTGCGGCGCCCCGCCCCGCCGGAGCCCGTCCTCCCGTGCCTGAAACCGCCGCCCGCCCGCGGGTCCACGCCCCGACGGCGGGCGGCGGTCTTTTTCCGGTGCGCCCCGTCATACGGTTGGAAAATGATCACTTCCATCATTTTTCAACCGTGAAACCCGTCAGATCAACGCGTTAGCGTTGATTGAGAGGGTGATGCCGACGGCGCCTTCAGGTGCCGTTGGTATCAGATCGTGTATTCGGGTTCGGGCAGGCTCATGTCCATCTCCACCGCCGGGGCCTGACCGGAGGTCGACCAGCCGACGACGCGGGCGGGAACGCCGGCCACCGTCGCGCCGGGCGGCACCGGTTTCAGAACGACGCTGCCGGCGCCGACCTTGGCGTGGCGCCCCACCTCGATGTTGCCCAGCACCTTGGCCCCGGCGGCCAGAAGCACGCCGTCGCGCACCTTGGGATGGCGGTCGCCGTGCTCCTTGCCGGTGCCGCCCAGCGTGACGCCCTGCAGGATCGACACGTCGTCGCCGACCACGGCGGTCTCGCCGATCACCACCCCCGTCCCATGGTCGATCAGCACGCCGCGCCCGATGGAGACGGCGGGATGGATGTCCACCGCGAACACCTCCGACACCCGGCTTTGCAGGAAATGGGCGAGGTCGCGGCGCCCCTGCGCCCACAGCCAGTGGGCGACGCGGTGCCATTGCAGCGCGTGGAAACCCTTGAAGTAGAGGAAGGGCGTCAGAAGGCCGTCCGCGGCCGGATCGCGGGTCACGATGGCCGTCAGGTCGGCGACCGCCGCCGCGACGATGGCGGGATCGCCGGCATGGGCCTGCTCGGTGATGTCGGCCAGCCGCTCGGCCGGGATGTACCAGTCGCCCAGCTTGCGCGCCAGATGCGCGCCGAGCGCGGAGGCGAAGCCGTCGTGCGACAGCACGGCGATGTGGATGAAGCTGCGCAGCAGCGGATCGCCATCCGCCGCGGCCTCCGCCTCGGCGCGCAGACGCGCCCACAGGGCCGCCCGCTCCCGGTCGGAGTCCGTCTCGAATCCACCAAGGTTGGCGGGGGTCTGGGCGAAGCGGGCGGGGGTGACGATGCGGCCCATGGGGCGTTTCCTTCCGGTCAGTGGCCGCGCCGGACCAGCGTGTGGCGGATGCGGTGCAGGGCGGCGGTCAGCGCGTCGAGGTCCTCGCAGGTGTTGTAGAAGGCCAGGGACGGACGCACCGTGCTCTCCACCCCGAAGCGCCGCAGGATCGGCTGCGCGCAATGATGGCCGGAGCGCACCGCGATGCCCTCCCGGTCCAGCGCCCTGCCCACCTCCTCCGTCCGGCAGCCGTCGAGAACGAAGGAGAGGACGCCGGCCTTCTCGCGCGCCGTGCCGATCAGCCGCAGGCCGGGAACCGTCGACAGGCCGGCGGTGGCGTACTCCAGCAGGGAATGCTCGTAGGCGGCGATGACCGGCATGCCGATGCGGTCGAGATAGTCGATGGCCGCGCCCAGCCCCACCGCGTCGGCGATGTTGCCGGTCCCGGCCTCGAACCGCATCGGGGCGGGCTGGTAGACGGTCTTCTCGAAGGTCACGTCGGCGATCATGTTGCCGCCGCCCTGCCAGGTCCGCATGCCCTCCAGCACCTCCCGCCGGCCGTAGAGCAGGCCGATGCCGGTCGGGCCGAACATCTTGTGGCCGGACAGCACGAAGAAGTCGCAGCCCAGCGCCTGCACGTTCACCGGCATGTGCGACACCGCCTGCGCGCCGTCCACCAGCGTGACCGCCCCGGCGGAGCGCGCCATCGCGACCATCTCCGCCGCCGGGGTCACCGTGCCGAGCGCGTTGGACACCAGCGTGAGCGACACCAGACGGGTGCGCGTGTTCAGCAGCCGGGCGTACTCGTCCAGCCGGATCTGGCCGTCCTCGTCCACCGGGACCACCCGCAGCCGCGCCCCGGTCTCGGCGCAGAGCTGCTGCCACGGCACGATGTTGGCGTGATGCTCCAGCCAGGTGACGACGATCTCGTCGCCCTCGCGGATGTGCTGGCGGCCCCACGCCTTGGCGACGAGGTTGATCGCCTCGGTCGCGCCGCGGACGAAGACGATCTCGCTCGTGTCGGCGGCCCCGACGAAGCGGCGGGCCTTCTCGCGCGCCTCCTCATAGGCGTCGGTGGCGCGGGCGGCCAGCGCGTGGGCGGCGCGGTGGATGTTGGAGTTCTCTTCCGCGTAGAAGCGGGCGAGCCGGTCGATCACCGCCTGCGGCTTCTGCGTGGTGGCCGCGTTGTCCAGCCAGATCAGCGGCTTGCCATGCACCGTCTGGTTCAGGATCGGGAAGTCGCGGCGCGCGGCGCGCGGGTCGAAGGCCGGGCTGGCGGGCAGCGGCAGATCCGGCACCTGTTCCGCGCGCAGCTGCACCGACAGGGCGCCGACCTCCACCAGAAGACCGGGGGCCGCGGGAACGGCGGAAGGGGCGGCGGCGGGCAGGGCGGCGGCGGGGGATGTGGCGCCGTGACCGGCCGCCGCGTCGCGCCCGCCGTCGAGGAAGTAGGGCGCGCCGGAGGGCCGGGGCGGAGCGCCCGCGACCGGCCCCGCGACCGGCCCCGCTACCGGCGTTGAGGGAACCGTGGCCGCGCCCGGCAGCGGCGGGACCAGCGACAGGGCGCCGCCCAGCGAATGCAGGATCGACCCCAGCCCGCCGTCACCGGTTGCCGGCGGCACGGCGGGCGCCGTGGGCCGCAGCGAGGGGGCGGGGGAGAAGGACGGGTTGGCCGCCAGACCCGGCTGCGGCACCGCGGGCAGCGGTCCCGGCGCCTGCGCCGCCGACAGCCCGGACGGCGGGGCCACGGCGGGCGCCGGGCCGGAGGGAAGGGCTTGGAAGAACTGGTTCGCGAGGCGGGCGATCAGGCCGACATCCGGCCCGGCGCCCGGCCCGGCATCCAGTCCGGTGTCCGGCAAGCCGGACTCCGGCCCGCCGAACCCCGCCGCCGGTGGCGGCAGGGTCAGGGCGGCGGCGTCAGGCGTAGTCATAGTAGTTGCCGACATGGACATCCTCCAGCACGCCGATGGCATCCTCGGTCAGGATCGCGGCCGAGCAGTAGAGCGAGATCAGGTACGAGGCGATGGCCTTGCGGTTGATCCCCATGAAGCGGACCGACAGGCTGGGCGCCACCTCGCCGGGGACACCGGGCTGGAACAGGCCGATCACGCCCTGCTTCGCCTCGCCGGTGCGCAGCAGGAGGATGCTGGTGCGGCCTTCGGGCGTGACGTGCAGCTTGTCGCTGGGGATCAGCGGCAGGCCGCGCCAGGTCAGGAAGGGCGAGCCGTGCAGGGTGACCGTGGGCGGCGGGACGCCGCGGCGGGTGCATTCGCGCCCGAAGGCGGCGATGGCGCGCGGGTGGGCCAGGAAGAAGGCGGGCTCCTTCCACACCTTGGCGATCAGCTCGTCCAGGTCGTCGGGGGTGGGCTGGCCCTTGCGCGTCTTGATGCGCTGGCCGGGGGCGGCGTTGGTCAGCAGGCCGTATTCGGCGTTGTTGATCAGCTCGCTCTCCTGGCGCTCCTTCACCTTCTCGATCAGCAGGCGGAGCTGCTCCTGGATCTGGTCGATCGGATGGCTGTAGAGGTCGGAGACGCGGGTCTGCACGTCGAGAACGGTGGTGACCGCGTTCAGCGAATATTCCCGCGGGTTCTCGTCATAGGGGACGAAGGTCTCCGGCAGGTCGGCGTCGTTGCGCGGGCTGCACTCCACCTCGGTCCGCACCTGCCCCTGGGGATCGACGACCCGGTTCAGGCGGTAGATGCCGGCCTCCACCGGGGTCCAGGGCAGGAAGGACACCAGCCAGCGCGGCGTTATGCCCGACCACTGCGCCCGTGTCTTCGTGGCGTTGGCAAGCTGGCGGGCCGCCTGCTCGTTCAATGTTCGGCGCAGCTCGGTGTCTTCGGACATGAAATCGGCTCCTTTGGAAAGGCGGCGGGAGGAAAACGGCAGCCGGCGCCATGCACCGACTCCGGGGAATCGGCGGTTTGCGGACGCGGGAATGAATGGTCGATGGGCGGGAACGGACACCCGGCTCGGCGATACGGCCTATGGGATGGCGCCGGCCCGCCGAAGGTGGATATGACCATGCATGGCTTTCGCCACAGCCTCAAGCATTGGCCACGGCGCGGGCGTCGATTGGTCCGCTATAACAGACAAGCCTCCGCTGGATTGGGCGAAGAACCGATCAAAGAAGTTCCGGCCGATCATCCGGTGGGCCGGATGGTTATTTCCTATTTTTTCAATAGATATTGCAGGCGGTCATCTCCGTTTCCGGTGGCGGACCGTTCCTTCATATCCGTGAGTCCTTCGGGCAATTGGCTGAAACCCTCGCACGATCCGCGGTATTTCTCACGAGCGGGAATTCGCCGACAGGGCATTCACCCTCCGGTAAGCACGCACGGAATGTGTTGTACAATGAGGCGGCGCAATTGAAGTCTGTTAAATCTATTTGAATAGTAGGCAATGCGCGTTATTCTCCCCTCGTCGCAGGGCATGGCCTGCGCAATGAGGGAAAGAGCCGTGAGCGCCGCGAACGACGACTACGCCCCCAGCACGCCGGACTCGGCGATTCCCGCCGCTCTTGGCCGCAATCTGAGACGGTTGCGCACCCGCCAGGGGCTGTCTCTGGAGCGGTTGGCCCGACTGTCCGGCGTCAGCCGGGCGATGCTGGGACAGATCGAGCTGGGACGGAGCGCCCCTACCATCACCGTGCTGTGGAAGATCGCCCGCGCCCTGGACGTGACGTTGACGGCGCTGACCCGGCTGGACGGGCGGGGCGATGTGCTTCTGATGCGGGAGGATCAGGCGCGCAGCTTCGTCTCGCCGGACGGGCTGGTGCGGTCGCGGTCCCTCGCGCCGCCGGGGGAGGGGCGGGGGGCCGACTTCCTCGAAATCCGCCTGCGGCCGGGGGGCTGTGAGACCGGCGGCGGCGTCTCCTCCGGCGCCAGCATCAATCTGGTGGTGGCGGAGGGGGCCGTGGAGCTGTGCGTCGGCAAGGGATCGCACCGTCTCGCGGCCGGCGACGCCGTCCTGTTCGAGGCGGAACGGACCTACCAGTGCCGCAACGCCGACGATGTGGACGCCCGGCTGTTTCTGGTCCTCTCGCACGGAGAAGGCTGAGGGCGGCAGCCCGGACCGTGGGTGCCCCTGTCCTTATTTTACATATTCATGAACGAATTATCCTTAGGTTTGCCAAGAATCTTCTG
Organism: Azospirillum sp. TSH58; assembly: GCF_003119115.1. Classification (NCBI taxonomy): domain Bacteria; kingdom Pseudomonadati; phylum Pseudomonadota; class Alphaproteobacteria; order Rhodospirillales; family Azospirillaceae; genus Azospirillum; species Azospirillum sp. TSH58. The sequence goes on along the minus strand of NZ_CP022369.1, from coordinate 78,863 downwards.
GAAATGCATATGCGGGTGTGAATAAACTCAACTTACCTAGTATAGAAATAGATAATCAAGGCACGGACATCCCATGGCTCTACCGAGTTCGCCCTCGGACGCCGCTGCACCCGATGCAGAGCGGCTCCTGGGGCTGTACGCCACGATGCAGCGGATTCGCGTCTTCGAAACGCTGGCCGACGAGGCCCACAAAGCCGGGCAGGTGGCGGGTTACATCCATCTGTCCATCGGGCAGGAGGCCATCGCCGCCGCGGTCGGGGCGAACCTGCGCGAGGACGACGTGCTGACCAGCACGCACCGCGGCCACGGCCACACCATCGCCAAGGGCGCCGACCCGCTGGCCATGTTCCGCGAGCTGTGCGGACGCGCGGGCGGCACCTGCGGCGGCAAGGGTGGGTCGATGCACATCGCCGACTTCTCGGTCGGCATGCTGGGCGCCAACGGCGTCGTGGCCGCCGGCCTGCCCATCGCGGTCGGCGCCGCCCACGCCATCGCGCTGAAGGGCGAGGACCGGATCGCCGTCTGCTTCTTCGGCGACGGCGCCACCAACCGCGGCCCCTTCCTGGAGGCGTTGAACTGGGCCGCCGCCTTCCGGCTGCCGGTGCTGTTCGTCTGCGAGGACAACGGCTATGGCGCCACCACCCGCACCGGCAGCGTGTCGGCGGGTGGCGGCCCCGGCGTTCGGGCGGAAAGCCTGGGCATCCCGGTCACCGTGGTGGACGGCAACGACCTGGCGGCGGTGGACGCGGCGGCGGCAGCCCTCGTCCGCATCGTGCGCGGCGGCGGCGGGCCGCAGTTCCTGCACGCCCGCACCTACCGTTTCCGCGGCCACACCTCCAGCGACCCGGCGGCCTACCGCGACCCGGCGGAGGTGCAGGCGCAGCTCGACACCAACGACCCGATCCGCCGCGCCGCCGCCACGCTGGCCGGACTCGGCGTGACGCCGGACGCGCTGGAGCGTGTCGAGCGCCACGAGCGCGAGACGCTGGCCGCCGCCCTCGCCGCGGCCCTGGACAGCCCCTGGCCGGACCTCCGCACCGCCTTCACCGACGTACAGGACATCGGAGCGCCGCAATGAGCCGCCTGACCTACCGCGAGGCGGCGCGCCTCGCCCTTGCCCATGAGCTGGCCGCCGATCCCGCCGTCTGGACCCTCGGCGAGGACATCGGCCGGGGCGGCGTGTTCGGCCAGTACCAGGGGCTGCAGGCCGAATTCGGCCCGGCCCGCGTCGTCGACACGCCGATCTCCGAAGCCGCCATCATGGGCGGCGCGGTCGGCGCCGCGCTGCTCGGCACCCGTCCGGTGGTGGAGATGCGCTTCTCCGACTTCGCGCTCTGCGCGGTGGACGAGCTGGTCAACCAGGCGGCCAAGGCGCGCTACATGTTCGGCGGGCAGGCCCGCGTGCCGCTGGTGGTGCGCCAGCCGGTCGGGCTGTGGAGCAACTCCGCCGCCCAGCATTCACAGTCGCTGGAGTCCTGGTACATCCACATCCCCGGCCTCGTCGTTCTGGCCCCGGCGACCCCCGCCGACAATTACGGGCTGCTGCGCGCCGCCATCCGCTCCGACGATCCGGTGGTCCATCTGGAGCACAAGGACCTGTGGCCCGCGGAGGGCGAGGTGCCGCTGGACGGCGACTGGGAGGTGCCGATCGGCGTCGCCCGCCGCGTGCGCGAGGGCCGCGACGTGACCGTCGTCACCTGGTCCGGCGGTGTCCGCATCGCCGAGGAGGCCGCGGCCCTGGCCGAGGCGCAGGGGGTGTCGCTCGACATCCTCGACCTGCGCAGCCTGTGGCCGTGGGACCGCGGCGCGGTGCTCGATTCCGTGGCCCGCACCGGGCGGCTTCTGGTGGTGCACGAGGCGGTCGAGGTCGCCGGCTTCGGCGCGGAAATCGCGGCGACCGTGGCCGACGCGCTGTTCGGCGCGCTGAAGGCGCCGGTGCGCCGGCTGGGCGCCCCGCGCATCCCCGTTCCCTATTCCCCGGCGCTGGAGCCGGCGAGCCGGATCACCGCCCCGGCGGTCGCCGCCGCCGCGGCCGGGCTGGTCTCCTGGCGCTCCTGACCCCATTCCCTCCTTCGGAGTTCCTGTTCATGCTGACGAGAACGCGCCCCCTGCTGGCCGCAGCGCTGACCCTGTTCGGCGCGCTGGCCGCCACCGTCACCGCTCCCGCCGGAGCGGCCGAGTACAAGAGCGAATACAAGCTGTCGGTGGTCGGCAGCCGCCCCATCCCCATCGCGGAGGGCGCCTACCGCTGGGCCGAGCTGGTCACCGAGAAGACCAGGGGCCGCATCACCGTGAAGGTCTATCCCGGCTCCAGCCTCGTCGGCGGGGACAACACGCGGGAGTTCACCGGGCTGCGCCAGGGCTCCATCGACCTGCTGGTGAACTCCACCATCAACCTGTCGCCGACGGTGAAGGAGGCCAACCTCTTCTCGCTGCCCTTCCTGTTCCCGGACAGCAAGGCGTTCGACGCGGTCGCCCAGGGCGAGCCGGGCAAGGCCCTGTTCGGCATCCTCGAATCCAAGCAGGTCGTGCCGCTGGCCATCGGCGAGAACGGCTTCCGCGCCCTGTCCAACTCGAAGAAGCCGGTGCGTGCGCCCGACGACCTCAAGGGGCTGAAGGTCCGCGTCGTCGGCTCGCCCATCTTCAACGACATCTTCACCGCGCTGGGCGCCAACCCGACCCAGATGACCTTCGCCGACCTGCAGCCGGCCCTGTCCACCGGCGCCGTGGACGGGCAGGAGAATCCGGTCAGCCTGTTCCTCGCCGCCAAGCTCTACGGCCTGAACCAGAAGCATCTGACGCTGTGGAACTACATCGCCGACGCCGGGCTGTTCATCGCCAACAAGGAGGTGTGGGAGAGCTGGACGCCGGAGGACCGCGCGCTCGTCCGCGAGGCCGCGGTGCAGGCCGCCGCCGAGTTCACCGCCCTGTCGCGCCAGGGCCTGACCGCCGAGGACCGCTCCGCCCTGACCGCCCTGGCCTCCCACGGGGTGCAGGTGGTGACGACGGAGCAGACCGACGTCGAGGCCTTCCGCAAGGCGACCCGCCCGGTCTACGAGAAATGGACGCAGACGGTCGGCGCCGATCTCGTGCGCAAGGCCGAGGAGGCCGTGGCGAAGAGCCGCTGAGAACCGCGATGGCCGAACCCAACCCCGAATCTGGCGCGGACACGCCCCGCGTCCCCCTGGCAATCGAGGAGGCGCTGGCCGCCGCCGCGATCGCGGTGATGGGGCTGATCACCTTCGCCAACGTGGTGACGCGCTACACCACCAACGTCTCGCTGGCCTTCACGGAGGAATACGCCATCGTCCTGATGGTGGCGATGACCCTGCTGGGCGCCTCGGTGGCGGTGGCGCGCGACCATCACATCCGCATCGGCTTTCTGATCGACCGGTTCGGGCCGCGCGGGCGGCTGCGGGCGGAGCTGCTGGCGCTCGGCGTCACGGCGCTGGTGTTCGGCGCGCTGGTCGTGCTGGGCACGCTGATGACCATCGACGAGTACCGGTTCGAGATTTCCTCGCCCGGTCTCGGCGTGCCGCAATGGCTCTACACGCTGTGGCTTCCGCTGCTGTCGGCGGTGGTCACCCTGCGGGCGCTCGGGCGGGCGGTGCGGGTGGTCCGGCGGCCGGAGATTCTGCGGGCGGGGGGCGGCGAGCCATGACCGCGCTGCTGCTGTTCGCCGGCTTCTTCCTGCTGCTGTTCCTCGGCGTGCCCATCGGGGCGGGGCTGGCGTTCGCCGGAGCCGCCGCCATCGCGCTGGAGGGGTCGGGCTTCCTGTCGCTCTCCACCACGGTCTACACCGGGGTGGCGAAATACCCGCTGCTCGCCATTCCGATGTTCGTCCTGACCGGGCTGATCTTCGAGCGGTCGGGGGTGGCGGCGCGGCTGGTCGCCTTCGCCCTGGCGGTGGTCGGCAAGCGGCAGGGCGCGCTGCCGGCGGTCGCCATCGTCGTGGCGATGTTCATGGGCGGCATCTCCGGCTCCGGTCCGGCGACCTCCGCCGCGGTCGGCGCCGTGATGACCGCGGCCATGCTGAAGGAGGGCTATCCCCGCGCCTTCACCGCCAGCGTCATCGGCGCCGCGGCGGCGACGGACATCCTGATCCCGCCCTCCATCGCCTTCATCGTCTACAGCATCCTGGTGCCGCAGGCGTCGGTTCCGGCGCTGTTCGCCGCCGGGATCGTGCCGGGCATCCTGGCCGGGCTGGCGCTGATCGTCCCGGCCGTCTGGCTGTCGCGCCGCCACGGCTTCGGCGAGACGGCGCGGGAGGGCGAGACCCGGCCGCCGCTCTGGCCCGCCTTCCGCGAGGCGGTGTGGGGTCTGATGGCGCCGGTGGTCATCCTCGGCGGCCTGCGCGGCGGGCTGTTCACCCCGACCGAGGCGGCGGTGGTCGCCGCGGCCTACGGGCTGTTCGTCGGCTTCTTCGTCTACCGCACCCTGACCCTGCGCGACCTCCACGGCCTGCTGGTGGAGGCGGCGGAGGTGTCGGGGGTGATCCTGACCGTGGTGGCGCTGGCCGGCGTCTTCGCCTGGGCGACCGCGACGCTCGGCATCATCGACCCGGTGGCGCGGGGCATCCTGGGGCTGGGCATCGGCGAATACGGCGTGCTGGCGCTGCTGATCGGCGTGCTGGTGGTGATCGGGATGTTCCTGGACGGGGTGTCAACCTTCCTGATCCTGCTGCCGATCCTGGTGCCCATCGCCAACCACTTCCATTGGGATCTGGTGTGGTTCGGCGTGATCCTGACCATGAAGCTGGCCATCGGCCAGTTCACCCCGCCGATGGCCGTCAACCTGATGGTCACCTGCAAGATCGCCGGAACCACGATGGAGGCGACGGTGCGCTGGGTCGGCTGGCTGATCGTCGCGATGTTCGTGGCGCTCGCCCTGGTCGCCGCCCTGCCGCAGCTCGCCCTGTGGATCCCCCACACGCTGGGTTACGAGTGAGAGTCCCATCATGAGCGAAGCGAAGGCCGGGCGTCTGGCCGGCAAGGTGGCCCTGGTGTTCGGTGCCGGTTCCTCCGCCCCCGGCTGGGGCAACGGCAAGGCGACGGCGGTCGCCTACGCCCGCGAGGGCGCCCGCGTGGTCGCCGTGGACAAGGTGGCGGACGCGGCGGAGGAAACCGCCGCCCTGATCGCCGCGGAAGGATTCGCGGCGCTGGCCGTCACCGCCGACGTGACGAAAGGGCCGGAGGTCGCGGCGGCGGTCGAGCGGACGCTCGCCGCCCACGGCCGCATCGACATCCTGCACAACAACGTCGGCATCACCGAGCCCGGCGGGCCGGTGGAGACCAGCGAGGAGAGCTGGCGCCGGGTGCTCGACACCGACCTGACCGGCGTCTTCCTGACCTGTAAGCACGTTCTGCCGGTGATGGTGGCGCAGCGGTCGGGGGCGATTGTCAACATCTCCTCCATCGCCGCGATCCGCTGGGCCTACCCCTACATCGGCTACGCGGCGGCGAAGGCCGGGGTCAACCAGTTCACCGTCGCGGTGGCCCGCCAGCACGCCCGCGACGGCATCCGCGCCAACGCGATCCTGCCCGGCCTGATCGACACGCCGATGGCGCGCAGCCAGATCGCCGCCCATTACAAGGACGCCGAGGAGATGCGCCGGGCGCGCGACGCGCTGTGCCCGCTGGGCTTCCAGGGCAGCGCCTGGGACATCGCCGCGGCGTCGGTCTTCCTGGCCTCGGACGAGGCGCGCTACATCACCGGCGTGTGCCTGCCGGTGGACGGCGGGCTCAGCCTCGGCATCGGCTGAGCCCATTTCCGTTTTTACCAGCCGGGGACGGCGGCGCCGTTGAACTTGGTCTGGATGAACTCCTTGACCACCGGCGACTGGTAGGCGGCGACCAGCTTCTTCACCCAGGGCTGGTCGGCGTCCTTCTTGCGCACGACGATCTCGCAGGTGTACTGCGACTGCGGGCTTTCCAGGATCAGCGAATCCTTCACCGGGTTCAGCTTCGCCTCCAGCGCGTAGTTGGTGTTGACGGCCGACGCGTCCACATCGTCCAGCGAATGGACGAGCTGCGGCGATTCCAGCTCCACGATCTTCAGCTTTTTGGGGTTCTCGACGATGTCGAGCGGGGTGGCCTTGATGCCCGCCCCCGGCTTCAGCGTGATCAGCCCGGCGCTTTCCAGCAGCAGGAGCGAGCGGGCGCCGTTGCTGGGATCGTTGGGGATGGAGATGGAAGCGCCCACCGGCAGGTCGGCCACCGTCTTGTGCCGCTTGGAATAGACGGCGATGGGGAACAGCGTCGTCTTGCCGACCGGCACGATGTCGTAGCCGCGGGCGTCGATCTGCGCCTTCAGGAAGGGCAGATGCTGGTAGGAGTTGGCCTCCAGGTCGCCGGCCGCCAGCGCGGCGTTCGGCTGGATGTATTCGGTGAACTCGACGATCCGGATGTCCAGCCCGTCCTTGGCGGCGTTGGCCTTGACGACCTCCAGGATCTGGGCGTGCGGGCCGGAGGTGGCGCCGACCTTGATGGTCTGGGCGTGGGCCGGGGCGGCCAGGGCGACCAGCAGGCCGGTGGCGGCGAGAATGAGGCGCTTCATGATGAATGCGGTCTTTCCGGTGGGATGAATGCGGGTTGGGCGGCCGAGGGTCAGGCGGCGGCGCCGGCGGTGAGGAGGATGCGCTCCATCTCGCGGACCACCGGCTTCTCGATCAGCTTGCCGTCCACCACGACGAGGCCGGTCGTGCTCTCCTGGAAGGCGGCGATGATGCGGCGGGCGTGGGCCACCTCCTCCACCGTCGGCGTGAAGGCGGCGTGGATGGTCGCCAGATGGCCGGGATGGATCAGCGCCTTGCCGGTGAAGCCCAGCGCGGCGGCGCGGCGGGCCTCCGTTTCCAGCCCGGCGGCGTCCTCCAGGTCGAGGAAGGGCACGTCCAGCACGGCGACGCCGGCCCGCGCCGCCGCGTGCACGATGCGCGAGCGGGCGTAGAGCAGGGCGTCCCAGGTCGGGCGGACGCGCAGCTCCGCCGACAGGTCGACGGCGCCGATGAACAGTGCGACGATGGAGGGATCGGCCTCGGCGATCTCGGCCACCCGCTCCAGCCCCTCCGCCGTCTCGATGATGACGTAGAGGGCGACCGGCTCGGGGCGCGAGCGCAGCAGGTCGGCGACGATCCGCACCTCGTCCGCGGAGCGCACCTTGGGCAGCACCAGCGCGTCGGGCAGGGTCTCCAGCTTCAGGATGGCGTCGATGTCGGCGATGCCTTCCGGGGAGCGGATGCTGTTGATGCGCAAGGCCTTTTCCGCCCGCGCGGCGCGCTGCCCGTGATAGGCGGGCAGGGAGAGGGCGCGCGCTTCGTCCTTGCGGTCGGGAGCGACGGCGTCCTCCAGGTCGATGCACACCACGTCCGCACCCGTCTCCAGCGCCTTGGCGAAGCGGTCGGGGCGCAGGCCGGGCACGAACAGGAAGCTGCGGCGGCGGACGGATCGAAGGTCGGTCATGTCGGTGTTTCCGTGTCTCGGAATGAGGATGAATCGACCGGCGGGCTCCACAGCGCGTGGGCGTATTCCTCGCCGGTCAGGTCGGGGGTGTCGAAGGAGCGCAGGCGCGCCAGATGCGCCGCGCGGTCGGCGAGCCACAGGTCGCGCCCGATGGCGGAAACGAGGCGGGGAACGCCGTGCCTCAGGCTGGCGATCTCCCCGACCGCGCGCCCGTGGCTGACGACGCCGCCGTAGGTGAAATTGTGGATGTCCTTCAGGAAGGGCGCCGTGCCGGGCGCCTTCTCCACGAACTCGAAGCCCGGCCCCAGGTAGGGGTTGGCGGCCAGCCCCTCGTCCTCCTCGCCGGGCGGCGGGGTGTAGCGGTCGCGCCAGAGGGCGACGGCGTCGGCGACGCCGGCCAGTTCCGGACGGCGCCCGAGGTCGGCACGGTAGCCGGTGCCGGCGATCACATAATCGAAGCGGTGGCGCCCGTCGCCGGCCTCCACCTCGACGGTCCCCCCGGCGTCGCGCGCCGTGGTCCAGCCGGCGGCCAGATGCAGGTGGAAGGTGGGAAAGCGCGTGGCGCGGCGCACCGTGTCCGGCATCGGGCCGGGCGCGTTGGCGAAGAAGCGCCGCATCAGGCTCCAGCGGTCGGCGTCCGGCAGCTCGTGGAAATGGTCGAGCGCGCCGGCGTAGGACAGGCCCTTGACCGTGGTGACACGTGTCAGGTCGGCGTTGCGGCAGAACAGATGAACGGCGGCGGCGCCTTGCTCCAGCGCGGTGGCGGCGGTGTCGAAGGCCGAGGAGGCCGCCCCCAGCACGCCGATCACCTTTCCGTCGAGCGCCGCGAAATCGATGGCATCGTCGGTGTGGGCGTAAAGGCTCCGCGGCAGGTTGTCGGCGATGACAGGGGGAACGAAGGGGCCGCCGCTGCCGTCCATCCCGGTCGCCAGCACCAGCTTGCGCGCGGTCTCGGTCCGAGCCTCGCCATCCCGCTCCAGACGCAGACGGAAGCCGCGCGGCGCCGTCGCGTCCAGCGGCTCGATGCGGGTCAGGCGGGTGCGGTTGCGCACGGCGATCCCGGTCGCGCGCCGGTACCAGCGCACATAGTCCGCCCACACCGTGCGCGGGATGCGCCCGAGGACGGCGTAGGCGTCCGCCCCGAACGCCGCCTCGTACCAGGATCGGAAGGTCAGGCCGGGCAGGCCGAGTTCCGGGCCGGGCAGGGTCTTCACCGACCGCAGGGTCTGCATGCGGGCGGTGGTTTCCCACACGCCCTCGCGGCCTTCCTCCGCGGCGTCGATGACGGTGATGTTGGTGATGCCCGCCCGGCGCAACGCGAAGGCGACGGCCAGCCCGCTCTGCCCGGCGCCGACGACAACCACGTCATGGTCGATGCCGGGGGTGGGCGGCACCCAGTTCCCGCCGGTGTCGCCCAGCCGGTCCAGAGCGTGCGCCACATCCGCGGCCAGCGCGTCCACGGCGGCGGCGTCGATGGTCATTCCTGTTCTCCCTTAGAGGCCGCGTCCGGAACCGGCTCGATCCACATGCGCACCTTCACCGCGCCGAAGCCGCCGACCGCCGGGCCGGGGTCGGTGCAATGGGCGCCCGGCAGGGTCAGGGACACCGCCCCTTCCCGACCGAAGCGGTCGAAGGCGATGCCGACGCGCTGCGCCAGCATCCCCATCAGGAAGACGCAGACCGGCCCGGTCGTCTGCGCCGGGTCGAGGTGCGCGCCCTGCATGACGTAGCGCTGGCCGACGCGGACCCCGGCCATGCAGCGCTCGGCCTCCACGACCTGCGCGACCACCTGATGGCGGGCGCAGCCCTCGAAGAAGCCCTTGGAGTCCTCCAGCATCGCCGCGACGGCGGGGCGCTCGGCCTCCGGCGTGTCGGCGATGAAGGCGTCGGGAACCTTGCGGCCGAAGAAGTCGGCGGCTGTCTTGCGGTCCATGATCGGATGTTCCCCCGTCGCCTCAGCGGCCCGCCGGGTCGCGCCAGACCTCGCCGAACAGGCGCAGCCAGTTGCCGCCCAGCAGCTTGGCGATGCGCGGCTCCGGCCAGCGGCGGCGCTCCATGGCGGCGGTCAGGTTGGGGAAGCCGTCCAGCCGCTCGAATCCCGGCGGGTTGCGCACCTCCCCGACCTCCAGCAGGCGGCGCCCGGTGCCCTTGTCGAGCGTGAAGTAGCGGATGCCGTCCGCGTCCACGTCCTGGGTGAAGTCGGTGCCGATGGCGACGTGATCCTCGCCGCACAGATTCACGGTGTGCTCGATGGCGTCCAGGTAATCGTCGATGGTGCTGTCGTTGCCGCGCGGCATGAAGGGCGGGAACATGGTCACGCCGACCACGCCGCCGCGCTCCGCGATGAAGCGCAGCTCCGCGTCGGTCTTGTTGCGCGGGTGGTCCTTCAGCGCCTTGGGCGCGCAGTGGGTGTAGGCGACCGGCTGGCGGGAGGCGAGGATCGCCTCCTCCGCGGTGCGCGACCCGACATGGCTGAGGTCGATCAGGATGCCGACGCGGTTCAGCTCCGCCACCAGATCGCGCCCGAAGTCGGTCAGCCCGCCGTCGCGGCTCTCCAGGCAACCCGATCCGACCGAATTGGCCGTGTGGTAGGTGAGCTGCACGACCCTCAAGCCCAGCTCGTGGAACAGCGCCACGTAGGGCAGATGGTCGCCGAAGCCGGTGGAGTTCTGCCAGCCGAGAATCACCCCGACCCGCCCCGTCTCCTTGGCGCGGGCGATGTCCTCCACCCGGTGCACCGGGGCCAGCAGGTCGGCGTGCTCGCGCAGCCGGACCTTCCATTGGGCGACGGCGTGCAGCGACGGCTCCAGCCCCTCCCAGACGGAGCAGGTGCAGTTGGCGGCGGCGATTCCGCCCCGCTGCATGCTCTCGAACACCGAACGGCTCCAGCGGGAAACGATCAGGCCGTCGATGACGGTCAGCGACTCGTGCAGGCTCATCGGGGGAAACTCTCGTCGTTCGAAGGGTGGTCGAGCGCGGCGTCGGCCAGCCAGGACCACAGGTGCCCGGCCCAGGGCCGCTCGACGTGAAGGCGGAAGACCGGTCCGTTCCCGCTGTCCTCCGCCCGTTGCAGCAGGACGCCGATGCGCCCGAGCCGGGTGCGCGTCGCCCGGCCCGCCGGGAAGGCGGTGGGGTGCAGGTCGAGAGCGGCGCCGCCGGCCAGAATCTCGCGGGCGCGCGGGCCGGACAGTTCGAGGTCCGGCAGGCCGTCCCCCACCTCCGCCGCGGCCAGCCCGGCGCGCAGCAGGGCGGGGGCGAGGCTGCCCAGCCCGATGCAAGACCTGCTGGCCGGCCCGATGCCCAGCACCAGCCATTCGTCGGGGCCGAGCCACAGGACGTTGGCGACGGGGGACCGCGCGGGGGTGCCCGGCTGGTCCGGCGGGGCGACGCCCAGCACGCTCTCGGCGGCGGCGCTCCACGCGGGTGTGAGGCGCACGCGCAGCAGGGTCTTGGGCCGGTGGCCGGGATCGCGCAGGCGGATGACGCCGGGACGTTCGAAGAGGCCATCCGGCGCCACCTCCGCGAAGGCGCTGCGCGGCGTTGGGCGCCCGGCTTTCGTCAGGTCGTCAGGCATGGAGGCGGTGTCCTTCCGGATCGTAGAATCGCGGCTCGGTCACGGTGGCGCGGACGAAGTCCCCGTCGCCGTCCACCGTCACCGTCCGGCCGATCCGCTCCCGCCCGTCGCGCAGCAGAGCCAGCGCGATGGAGCGGCCGAGCGCGGGGCTGGCGTAGGAGGAGGTGACGGTCCCCAGCTTCGGCACCGGCGGGCGCCGGTCGGTGGTCTCCACGATGCAGGCGCCTTCCGGCAGCACCGCCGCCGGGTTCTCCGTCAGCAGCCCGACGAGCTGGAGCCGGCCCGGCCCGGCGAGATGGCTGCGCCGCATCCCGCGCTTGCCCACGAAGTCCGGCTTGCCGTCGGCGACCAGGGCGGACAGGCCGATGTCATGCGGGGTCTGCGAGCCGTCGGTGTCCTGGCCCAGGATGACGTAGCCCTTCTCCGCGCGCAGGATGTGCACGGCCTCCAGCCCGAAGGGCGCGATGCCGAAGCCCCGTCCGGCCTCCAGCAGCGCGTCCCACAGGGCGGGGCCATGGCCGGCGGGCACGTTGACCTCGTAGGACAGCTCCCCGGTGAAGCTGACCCGGAAGACCCGCGCCGGCAGGCCGGCGACATGGCCCTCGCGCACCGCCATGTGGGGGAAGGCGGCGGCGGACAGGTCGATGTCCGTGCCGGCGCTGCCCAGAACGGCGCGGGCGTTGGGTCCGGCGACGGTGACGCTGGCCCATTGGGCGGTGACGGGGATCACCGCCACGTCGAGATCCGGCCAATCGCACTGGAGCCATTCCTCCAGCCAGTCGTGGATGGCGCGGGCGCCGCCGCTGGTGGTGCTGACCAGATAGCGGTTCTCGCCCAGCCGCGCGGTCACCCCGTCGTCGAGGATCGTCCCGTCGTCGCGCAGCATCAGGCCATAGCGCGCCGCTCCCACCGGCAGCGAGCGCCAGCGGTTGGCGTAGACGCGCTCCAGAAGCTCCACCGCGTCCGGCCCGTGCAGCTCGATCTTGCCCAGCGTGGAGCTGTCGAACAGCCCGGCGGCCCGGCGGACGGTCAGCGCCTCGCGGGCGATGGCGGCGGCGCGCTCCTCGCCGGGGCGGGGGAACAGGGCGGGACGGCGCCAGGACCCGGCGTTCTGGAACTCCGCCCCGGCGGCGGCGTGCCGGGAATCGATGGGGGTGACGGCCACCGGCTCGTACAGCGCGCCGACGTCCCGCCCGGCCAGCGCGCCGAAGGGCACCGGCACATAGGGTGGGCGGTAGGTCGTCGTCCCCACCGCGTCGATGGGCTCGCCGCGCTCCTCCGCCAGGATGCCCAGGGCGAGCAGGTTGCCGGTGCGCCCCTGGTCCGGCCCCATGCCGGCGGTGGTGTAGCGCTTCAGATGCTCGACGGAGCGGTAGCCCTCGCGGACGGCCAGCTCCACATCCGCCACCGTCACGTCGTTGTGCAGATCGACGAAGCGCCGCGCCCGCCGCGATTTGACCGGGACGCGCCACAGGGCACGCGGCGCCAGGGGCGGCGTCGGGCTGGCCGACAGGGCGGCTGACGGGGCGCCCGGCACGTGTCCGGCGCGCTCCGCGGCGTCCCGCCCGGCTTCCGTCCCCTCGACCAGGGCGGCGGCGAGATCGAAGGTGCCGTTGGCCGCACCGGCGACTCGCCACGGCCCCTCGCAGGGAATGGGACGCAGGGCGGCGGTCTCCGCGTCGTAGCGCAGCCGCCCGCCGACATGGGCGTGCAGGTGGACGGTGGGCGACCAGCCGCCGGACTGGGCCAGCAGGTCGCAGGCGACGTCCTGCTCCGTGCCCGGCAGCAGGGCACCGCCGTCGTCGGTCATGTGCGCCAGGGTCACGCCGCGCACCGCGCCGCGTCCCCGCACGGCGGCGACCGCATGGCCGGTCAGCAGGGGAATGCCGCGCTCGCGCAACGCCTCCGCCCATGGGCCGGACACCGCCGTCCGCAGGTCGGCCACCGCCGCCACCGCGACGCCGGCCTCGTCCAGGTCCAATGCGGTGCGCAAGGCGCTGTCGTTGTTGGTGAAGACCACCGCCCGCCGTCCCGGCGCCACGGCGTAGCGGTTCAGGTAGGTGCGCACGGCGCCGGCCAGCATCACCCCCGGACGGTCGTTGTCGGCGAAGGCCAGCGGCCGTTCCAGCGCGCCGGTCGCCAGCACGATCCGCTTGGCGCGGACCTTCCACAGCCGGGCGCGCGGGCCTTCGGTGTCGGGTGCCGTACGCTCCAGAACGCTGAGGAATCCGTGGTCGTGCTGCCCCAGCGCCGTAGCGCGGGTGAGCACCACAACGTCCGGCAGGGCGGCGAGCCGCGCCCGCACCGCCTCAACCCATTCCAGCGCCGGACGCCCGGCGATCTCCTCCCGCCCGCCGAGCAGGCTGCCGCCCAACCGGTGGTCGGAGTCGACCAGCAGCACGCGCGCCCCGGCCTCCGCGGCGGCCAGCGCGGCGGCCAGACCGGCGGGGCCGCCGCCGACCACCGCCACATCGGCGTGGTGCCAGCGTTTGGCGTAGCGGCTGGGATCCGGCTCCTCCGGCGCATGGGCGACGCCGGCGAGGCGGCGGATGACCCGCTCGTAGAGCGGCCACAGCGCGGCGGGCGCCTTGAAGGTCTTGTAGTAGAAACCGGCGGGCAGCAGCGGGGCCGCGAAATCCAACAGACCACCGATGTCGAAACGCACCGACGGCCAGCCGCCGAGCCCATGCGACACCAGTCCGGGCTGCAGCTCCACCGCCGTGGCGGCGGCCAGCGGCTCGACCAATGCGCCGGCCCCGGTTTCCACGAAGCCGTTGGGCTCCTCCACGCCGCTGCCCAGGATGCCGCGCGGACGGTGCAGCTTGAAGCTGCGCCCGACCACCCGCACGCCATTGGCCAGCAGGGCGGCGGCGAGGCTGTCGCCCGCGAACCCCTCGTAGGAGCGCCCGTCATGGACGAAGCGCACCGGCTGGCCGCGGTCGATCAGGCCGCCGCGCGGCAGACGGTGGGGCTGGCCGCTCATGGCGCGGACTCCGGACGGGACGCGCCCATCGGATAGACCGCGGTGATCTCGTGGGTCACCGTGTCGCGCAGCAGGTTGAACCAGCGCCGGCAGCCGTACAGATGATGCCAGCGCTCGGCCAGCACGCCCCGCGGGTTGGTGCGGACGTAGAGATACTCGGCGAAGGTCCGGTCGTCGGGCGCTTCGGCGACGGCGGGGCGGGCGACGTGGGATTCGCCGCCGCAGCGGAATTCACGCTCCTCGCGCGGGCCGCAATGGGGGCAGGGGATCAGCAGCATGGTTCACTCTCTCCCGTGCGTCAGTGCGAGACGCCGGCGGCGGCGGCTTCGTCGATGAGCCGTCCGGTGGCGAAGCGGTCCAGGCCGAAGGGAGCGGCCAGCGGGTGCGGCGCCCCCCGCGCGATGGTGGCGGCGAACACGTCGCCGGAGCCGGGGGTGGCCTTGAAGCCGCCGGTGCCCCAGCCGCAATTGATGAACAGCCCCTCCACCGGCAGCGGGCCGATGATCGGGCTGAGGTCCGGCGACACGTCCACCGTGCCGCCCCAGCCGCGCAGCACCCCGACCCGGCTGAAGGCGGGGAAGAGCTGCAGCAGGTTGGCGACGCAGTCCTCCAGGATCGGCAGGCTGCCGCGCTGGCTGTAGGAGCTGTAATTGTCGCGCGCCGCCCCGAAGACCAGCTCGCCCTTGTCGGATTGGCTGACGTAGCAGGACACCTGGTTGGACACGATCACGGTGTCGAGCACCGGCTTCAGCGGCTCCGACACGAAGGCTTGAAGCGTGTAGCTGCGGATCGGCAGGCGCAGCCCGGCCATCGCCGCCAGCACGCCGGAATGGCCGGCGACGGCGATCCCGACCTTGCCGGCGCGGATCAGGCCGCGCGTCGTCTCCACCCCGGTCACGCGTCCGTTCTCGATGCGCAGGCCGGTCACCGCGCAATTCTGCACGATGTCCACGCCGCGCCGGTCGGCGGCGCGGGCGAAGCCCCAGGCCACGGCGTCGTGCCGGGCGATGCCGCCGCGCCGCTGGATGGAGGCGCCGACCACCGGGAAGCGCGCCGTGGGCGACAGGTCGAGCGCCGGGGCCAGCCGGCGCAGCGCCGCCCGGTCCAGCATCTCCGAATCGATTCCGTTCAGCCGCATGACGCGGTCGCGCTGGCGCAGCGCCGTCAGCTCATGAGCGCTGTGGGCGAGGCTGACCACCCCGCGCTGGCTGAACATGACGTTGAAGTCGAGCTCCGCCGTCAGCCCCTCCCACAGCTTCAGGGAGTGCTCATAGAGGAAGGCGCTGTCGTCCAGCAGGTAGTTGGAGCGGACGATGGTGGTGTTGCGCGCGGTGTTGCCGCCGCCGATCCACCCCTTCTCCAGCACCGCCACGTTGGTCACCCCATAGCGGGAGGCGAGGTAGTGGGCGGTCGCCAGCCCATGCCCGCCGCCGCCCACGATCACCACGTCGTAGGCGGGCTTCGGAGCCGCGTCGCGCCAGGCCGGCGCCCAGCGGCGGTGCCCGGTCAGCGCGTTCCGGGCCAGGGAGAGGAGGGAGTAGCGGGTCATTTCCTATTTTCATACCGGAGTAATAGATAATAGGTAGACGACCTGCATTCGAATGTGTAGAAAAATCTGCATGACCGATGCGCGGTATCGTTTCCGTTCCACACGGAGACTCGTCGCATCAGGGCTGAAATCCACATCGACAAGGGGAAAAGCGTGGCTCTGGTCGCGCAGCAGATCGTCAACGGCATCGTCGTGGGCAGCACCTACGCGCTGTTCGCGCTGGGCTTCACGCTGATCTTCGGCGTGCTGCACGTGCTGAACCTCGCCCACGGGGCGGTGTTCATGTGGGGGGCCTTCACCGGCCTGTTCGCGGTCACGGCGCTCGGCCTGCCGCTGCCGGCGGCCTTCGCCGTCGCCATGCTGGCCGCCGGGCTGCTCAGCGTGCTGGTGGACGCGGTGGCCTTCCGGCCGCTCCGCCGCCGCGGCTCGCCGGAGTTCGCGGCGATCATCTCCAGCCTCGGCGTCGCGCAGATCCTGATGAGCGCGGCGCAGATCGCCTCGAACACCCAGGTGCAGCGCTTCCCCTTCGGCACCTTCCCGATCGTCTTCTATCAGGTGTTCGGGCTGCGGGTGTCGCTGCAGCAGATCGTCATCGTCGGCAGCGTCGCCGTGCTGGTGGCGGGGCTGCTGGCCTTCCTGTTCGCGACCAGCTTCGGCCGGCAGATCCGCGCCGTCGCCATCTCCGAACGCACGGCCAGCCTGCTCGGCGTCAACCCCGGCGCGGTGCACACCCTGACCTTCTTCCTGTGCGGCGCGCTGGCCGGGGCGGCGGGGGTGATCATCGGCATCGCCTTCAACTCCGTCCATTTCCTGATGGGCGAGCCCTATCTGCTGCGCGGCTTCGTGGTGATCGTGCTGGGCGGCCTGGGCAGCGTGGCGGGGGCGGTGGTCGGCGGGCTGCTGTTCGGGATGATCCAGACGCTGAGCGTCGCCTTCCTGTCCTCCGCCCTCAGCGACGCGATCCTGTTCGGGCTTCTCTTCGTCATCCTGCTGCTGCGGCCGAGCGGCTTCTTCGGGACCCTGCGCCGGGAAATCCGGGTGGTGCGGCAATGATCGACCTTCTTCTCGCCCAGCAGCCTCTGGCGGAGCTGATCCTGGTGAACGCCATCCTGGCCTACAGCCAGTACATCGCGCTGCGCGCCGGGGTCTTCTCGCTGGCGACGGCGGGGCTGGCCTCCATCGGCGCCTACACGGCGGCCGTGCTGACGGTGCGCTGGGGCGTGCCGATGCCGCTGGGGCTGGCCGCCGCCGCGCTGGCCGGGGCTGCCGCGGGCGGGCTTCTGGCCCTGCCGCTGGCCCGGCTGCGCGGCGTGTTCCAGGCCATCGCGACGCTCGCCTTCGTGCAGATCGTCCTGTCGCTGGCCCTCTACGCGGAGCCGCTGACCGGCGGCGCGATGGGCATGAACGGCCTGCCGCGCACCGTCCAGGGCTGGCACCTGCTGGGCGTCTTCGCGCTGGTCCTCTACCTCGTCTTCGCGCTGTCGCGCGGCGGGGTCGGGCGGGCCTTCGACACCATCCGCCAGGAGGAGACGGTGGCCGTCTCGCTCGGCATCCGGGTCGTCCGGTACCACCGGCTGGCCTTCGCGCTGTCCGGCGCCATCGCCGGGCTGGGCGGCGGGGTGATGGCCCACCGCAACTACAGCCTCGTGCCGGAGGATTTCGGCTTCCCGCTGCTGGTGTCGGTGCTGACCTTCGTGGTGCTGGGCGGGCGCGCGGCGGTGCTGGGGCCGCTGGCCGGGGCGGCGGTGCTGACCGCGCTGCCGGAGCTGGCGCGCCCGCTCGCCGATTACCGCCTCGCCGTCAACGGGCTGCTGATGGTGCTGTTCATCGTCTACCTGCCGCACGGCGTGGTGGACACCGTCCTCCTCCAGGCGCGCCGCCTGCGCCTCGCCGCGCGGCAGCGCGCGGGGGAGGTGCGGGCATGACCCCACCGATTCAAGAGGGTCTGGTCCTGGACGGGGTGACCCGCGCCTTCGGCGGCGTGGTGGCCGTGGACGACCTGTCGCTGACCGTCGAGCCGGGCCGCATCACCGGCCTGATCGGCCCCAACGGGGCGGGCAAGAGCACGGTGGTGAACCTGATCACCGGCCTCTTGCGCCTGACCGCCGGGCGCATCCGCCTGGGCGGCCGCGACATCACCGAGGCCGAGGCGCCGGAGGTGGCGCGCGCCGGCATCGCCCGCACCTTCCAGACCGTCCGCCTGCTGAAGGAGGCGAGCGTGCTGGACAACGTGGTCGCCGGCTTCCATCGGCACGAGCGCGCCGGCCTCGCCGCCGGTCTGCTCGGCCTGCCTTCGGCGTTGCGTGAGGGGCGGGAGCTGCGCCGCCGCGCCGCCGCCATCCTGGAGCGCTTCGGCATGGCCGGTTTCGCCGACCAGCCGGCGGGCAGCCTGTCCTACGGCCACCAGCGCCGCGTCGAGATGATGCGGGCGCTCGCCATGGAGCCGCGGCTCCTGCTGCTGGACGAGCCGGTGGCCGGCATGAACGACGTGGAGGCCGACGCGCTGGGCCGCATCGTCGCGGAGCTGGCGGGCGACGGGCTCGGCGTCCTGCTGATCGAGCACAACATGCGCTTCGTCCTGTCGCTCTGCGCCGAGATCCACGTCATCGACAGCGGGCGTCTGATCGCCAGCGGCACCCCGGCGGCGGTGCGCCGCGACCCGGCGGTGATCGCCGCCTATCTGGGGGCGTGACCGGCCATGCTGGAGATTCAGGATCTCGTCACCGCCTATGACGGCATCCGCGCCCTGCGCGGGGTCACCCTGACCGTTCCGGCGGGCGCCATGGTGGCGTTGATCGGCCCCAACGGTGCGGGCAAGAGCACGCTGCTCAACAGCGTCAGCGGCGTGGTGAATCCGCTATCCGGACGCATCCGCTTCGACGGTGCGGACATCGCCGGGCTGCCCGCCCACAGGGTGGCGCGGCGCGGCCTGCTCCAGGTGCCGGAGGGGCGCCAGATCCTCGGCCCGCTGTCGGTGGAGGAGAATCTTCGGCTCGGGCGGCTGGCCGCCGGGACGCGGGGGACCGCGGACATCGACGAGGTCTACGCCCTCTTCCCGATCCTGGCGGAGCGGCGCCGGCAGGAAGGCGGGTCGCTGTCAGGCGGGCAGCAGCAGATGCTCGCCATCGGGCGCGCGCTGATGGGCCGCCCGCGCCTGCTGATGCTGGACGAGCCGAGCCTCGGCCTGTCGCCGCTGATGGCCGCGCAGGTCTTCGCGGCGCTGGAGACCCTGCGCCGCTCCGGCCTGACCATTCTGCTGGTGGAGCAGAACGCGCGCCGCGCGCTCGACGCCACCGGCCACGCCTATGTGCTGGAGCAGGGGCGCGTCGTCCACCAGGGGCCGAGCGGCGACCTCGCCCGCGACCCCGCGGTGGCCAGCCATTACCTGCCCGGCGACGACCTTCCCGATTTCTAACAAAGGACCGTTCCCAATGAAGACCCTGCTCGGCGCCGCCGCCCTGTCGCTGGCCATTGCCGCCGCCCTCCAGCCCGCCCAGGCGCAGGAGGTGGTGATCGGCGTGCCCGTCGCTTCGACCGGCATCTTCTCCTTCGCCGCCGTTCCCGGCCGCAACGGCATCGAGACCGCGCTGGAGGAGCTGAACGCCTCGGGCGAGCTGGGCGGCCTGACGCTGAAGCTGCTGATCGAGGACACGGCCAGCGACAAGAACCAGGCGACCACGCTGGTCTCGCGCTTCGCCCAGTACGACAAGGCCGCGGTGATCCTCGGCCCGACCTCCAGCGTCGAGGCCTTCGCCGCCCTGCCGGTGGCGCAGGAGCAGGGCGTGCCGGTGGTCTCCACCGCGTCCGCCGACGTGACGCGGGTCGGCGACTGGATCTTCAAGTCGAACGCCACCCCCGCCACCATCATGCAGGCGCTGGGCGAGCAGGCCGCCGCCCGTCTGGCGCCGAAGACCGTCGCCTATGTCTTCAACCGCGACAACGACGCCTACATCGCCCAGAAGAACGGCGTGAAGGACCTGTTCGAGGCCAAGGGCATCAAGACCGTGGCGGAGGAGACCATCGTCGGCAGCGACACCGACTTCACGGCGCTGGCCACCAAGCTGGCCGCCCTGGACATCGACACGCTGCTGATCTCCACCACCGCCGAGACCAGCGCCAACATCATCATCCAGGCCAAGCAGGCCGGCCTGTCCGACAAGGTGCGCATCCTCGGCACGCCCAGCATGGCCTCGCAGCAGTTCCTGAAGGTCGGCGGTGCGGCGGTCGAGGGCACCATCTTCGTCGCCGACTATTTCCTGGAGAGCGCCAGCCCGCTGAACAAGACCTTCGTCGAGGCCTACCAGCGCAAGTTCAAGATCGCCCCGGACGTCTTCGCCGCCATCGGCTACAACCAGCTCAAGGTCGCCGCCGCCGCCATCAAGGCCGCCGGCCCGACCTACGACCGCGCCGCCATCCGCGCCGCGCTGCTGACGGTGAAGGACCTGCCGACCGTGCTGGGCGGCGGCAAGCTGACCATCAACGAGAACCGCACCCCCACCTACGGCGGCTTCGTGCTGACCGTGAAGGGCGGCGCCTTCACCCTGCTCTGAGCCGGACGCCGGGGCATCATCATGGATCGGGCCGCATCGTCCGCCTCCGCCACATCCTCCCGGCGCCCCGGCGTCCGGGAGGGGGAGGGCTTCACCATTCTCTTCGAAGACCGGTTCGGGACGCGCGCGATTCCGGCCTGGGCGGGAGAGAGCGTCGCCGCCGCTCTGCTCGCCGCCGGGGAGCGGGCGTGGCGCACCGCGGAGGACGGTTCCCCGCGCGGCCTGTTCTGCGGCATCGGCGTGTGCTGGGAGTGCCGCTGCATCATCGACGGGCGGCCCAACAGCCGCGCCTGCCAGACCGAAGCCCGTCCGGGCCTGTCCGTCCGCTGGCAGGTCGGGCCGGGGCTGCTGCCCGACGGCAGCGTTCCGGATGGAGGGGCGTCGTGAGCCGCGCGCGGGTGGTGGTGGTCGGCGCCGGGCCGGCGGGCATGATGGCGGCGGCGCAGGCCGCCCGGCTGGGCTGCGCGGTCGTGCTGGTGGACGAGGCGCCGCGCCCCGGCGGGCAGATCCACCGCCAGCCGCCGCCGTCGCTGGCGGGCGGCGCCGTCTCCGCCGCGGCCCGGCCGGAGGCGGAGCGCAAGCGCCGCCTGTTCGACCGCTTCGCCCGCCACGCCGGGGCCATCGACCATCGTCCGGGAACCTCGGTGACCGCCGTCTACGGCCTGGACCGGATCCTCATCGCCGACGAGACGAGCAGCCAACTGATCCGCGCCGACGCGCTGGTGGTGGCGACCGGCCTGCACGAGCGCGTGGTGCCGGTTCCCGGCTGGACCCTGCCGGGGGTGGTGACGGCGGGGGCGCTCCAGGCCCTGCTGAAGGGCGGGCGGGTGCGCGCGGGGGACCGGATCGCGGTCGCCGGGGCCGGGCCGCTGCCGCTGGTCGCGGCGGCGCAGATGGTCGAGGCCGGGGCGACGGTGCCGGTGGTGGCCTTGCTGCGCCCCCCATGGAGCCCGCTGTGGCCGGCTCTGCTGCGCGACCCGGCGGCGCTGTGGGCCGGGCGCGGCGTGCTGTGGGAGGGGTGGCGCTGGCTGTCCGTCCTGCGCCGCGCCGGGGTGCCGGTGCTGACCCGCCATGTCGCGCTGTCGGTCAGCGGGGACGGTGCCGCCGAACGGCTGGTGATCGCCCGCCACGACGGGCGCGGACGGCCCGTTCCGGGAACCGAGCAGCGCTTCGCCGCCGACACCGTCGCCTTCAACCACGGTTTCACCGCCAACGGCGATCTGGCGCGCATGGCCGGGGCGGAGACCCGCTTCGACCCGCGGCGGGGCGGCTGGCTGCCGGTGCGCGACGGGGACGGGGCGACCTCCGTCCCCGGCCTGTTCGTCGCCGGGGACGCCGGCGGTCTCGCCGGTGGTCTGGCGGCGGCCTGCGACGGCGCCGTCGTCGGTGCGGCGGCGGCGGGGTGGGCGCTGCACCGGGATGCCGGACGCTTCGCCGGGCAGGCCGCGGCGGACCGCGCCGAGCGGGCGCGCCATTGGACGTTCCAGGCGGCGCTGGCCGCCTCCTGGGAATTGCCGCCGGACATCCACGAGCTGGTGACGCCGGCCACGGTGGTCTGCCGCTGCGAAGGCGTCACCCGCGCCCGGATCGACCGCGCCGTCGCCGACGGGCATGACGGCCTGAACGGGCTGAAGCGCAACACGCGGGCCGGGATGGGCTCCTGCGGCGGGCGGTCCTGCCTGCGCACCCTGGCGGCGCTTGCCGGGCCGCGGGGCGAGGCGGAGGCGGTCAACGCGCGCCCCGGCATCCGCCCCGTCACGCTCGCCGCGCTGGCCAACCGGGTTTCCGACGAGACCGTGGCATCATGACGACTCTCAAGACCGCCGCACCCAAGATCGCCTTACCGAAGACTGCGGACATCGCCGTGGTCGGCGGCGGCGCCTACGGCCTGTCGGTGGCGCTCTGGCTGCGCCGGCTGCGCCCCGACCTGTCGGTCCTGCTGCTCGACCGCTCGGACTTCGCGGGCAACGAGACCGGGCGCTGCGGCGCCGGATTCCGCGCGCAGTGGGGGGCGGCGGGGAACATCCGGCTCTGCCAGGAAAGCCTGCCGTCCTACGAGAATTTCGCCGAGGAGTTCGGCTATCCCGAGGGCATCGAGTTCAAGCAGGACGGCTACCTGATCCTGGCCCACGGCGAGGAGCAGCTCGACCAGCTCCGCCGCAACATCGCGCTCCAGGCCCGGTTCGGCGTGGACAGCGCGCTGCTGACCGCGGAGGAGGCGGCGCGGCTGGCGCCCGGCCTCAATGCGGCGGGGGTGGTCGGCGGATCCTTCTGCGCCCGCGACGGCTCCCTGTCGCCGTTCCGGGTGCTGGACGGCTTCCACCGCGCCGCCCTGCGGTCCGGGGTGATCGTCCGCCACGGCGTGACGGTCGATTCCGTCGAGCCGCGGAACGGCGCCTTCCGGCTGCGCGCGGGTGGGGAGGCGATCGAGGCCGGGCGGGTGGTCGTCGCCACCGACACGCGGATTCCGCAGCTTCTCGGGCCGCTCGGCATCGACATTCCGGTGCAGCCCTACCCCAACCAGGCCTTCGTCACCGAACCGCTGCCGCCGCGGCTCGGCCCCTGCGTGGTGTCCTTCGCGCATGAGATGTTCCTGAACCAGACCGCGCGGGGCAGCGTCGTGGTGGTGGCGTCGGACCGGCGGCGGGCGCTCGGCGCCGATGCCCGGCCCACCGCGGATTTGTTCCCGCGCGCCGCCGCGCGCGCCATCGACCTGCTGCCGGCGCTGGGAACGGCGCGGCTGCTGCGCTCCTGGGGCGGGCTCTACTCCATCACGCCGGACATGCTGGCGGTGCTCGGCGAAACGGCGCTGCCCGGCCTGTTCGTCGCTCTGTCGGGGGCGAAGGGCTTCATGACCGCTCCCGCGGCGGGGCGCCTGCTCGCCCATCTCGTCGACGGGCAGGCCGTTCCGGACTGGTTCGCCCGCCTGTCCCCGGCCCGCTTCGCCGGTGGCGAGGCTCTGGACAGGGAGCCGGCGATCATCTGAGGCGGCGGCGGGGAGGGGGGCGGAACGCCGCTCAGCCGGGGCCGACAGCCACCCCGGCCAGCCGGTCCGGCGCCGGGGTGAGCCGGCCGCGCTCGATGGCGCGCACGATGTCCAGGACGGCGCGATTGCCGGGCGCGGCGGTGCCCGTCTCCTCGGCCCCGGCGACGACCAGCCCGTTGATGTGGTCGATCTCAGTGCGCCGCCCGCGCAGCACGTCCTGGCCCATCGAGGGGCGCTGGGCATCCAGCCGGGTTCCGTCGCGGGTGCCGGCGAGCATGATCGCCTCCACGCGGGCCAGACGCTCCGCATCCCCTTCGGCGGCGCCCTGGAGATCGTCGGGGTCGATGCCGGTCACCCGCCCGACGGTCAGCCCCTTCGCCCGTCCGACGCGGACCGCCTCGCCGCCGATGCGGATCGCCGCGCGGCGCACCGCGTCCACGCGGGTGATGTCGTTGCCCGACAGCCCCGTCGCCGCGGAGACGGCGTTCCGCATCGCGTTGACGACCAGCTTGGTCCAGCGCCGCGAGGGCAGGTCCGTCGTGACGAGCGTCGAATCGACCGCGCTCAGCAGGTCCGCCAGGGCGGCAACCCGCTCCGTGGAGCGCCCGTCGAGTTCCCCGATCTCCAGATTGCCGGGCCGCCCGCGGGGAACGGCGCGGCGGATGCGCGCCGGCTCGACCAGTTCGGCGGCGATGCCCGCCACGACGATGCCCACCGTCCGCTCCGGCCCGGCGACCGCGGCGATGGTCGGGTCGTTGATCCCGTTCTGGGCCGACGCGATGACGCCGTCCGGTCCCAGATGGGGCAGCACCAGTTCCGCCGCCCAGCGCGTGTCGTAGGATTTCATCGCGACGAAGGCGTAGTCGAAGGGCGCCTCCCGCACCAGGCTCTGCGCCTCGCCCACGCCCAGGGCGCGGACCGGCTGGGTGAAGGCTTCCTCCGCTGTGATGCCGGTGATCGACAGGCCCCGGGCGCGGATCGCCGCCACATTCTCCCACCAGGGATCGATCAGCGTCACGGCGTGCCCGGCACGCGCCAGATGGGCTCCGATGTAGCCGCCGACCGCACCCGCTCCGGCGATCAAGACGCGTCGCGTGTCACTCATTCCCGTCGTCCTGCTTCCCTCTTCCCGCGATCGCGGCGCCCCGTCCACATCGCGGGACCAGCGGAAAACCGCGCCCGGGGCGAAGCGCGCGCTTGACGCCGAGCATAATTCCTATTTTCCTATATGGAATAAGAAAAATAATACTGAACTTAGGTGTTGTTATCGCTGCGGCGACCGTTCCGACGCCGCTTCCCGTCTTTCCCTTTTCCAGCAGGAGACCCGGCATGAAGGATTCGGATGATTTCCAATGGATGCTGATCGCGTCGCTCAGCCCGTCCTGCGCCTTGCCCCTGCCCTTGCCCCAGTCGCCGGACCCTTCGGACGGCGCGCCGGGCCGGACGCGCGGGGACGACCGGACGCGTGTGGGTGAGCCGCCGCTCAGCCATCGGCTGGCCCTGGGGGCCGGCGTCGTCCTGGCCGTCCTGCCGGTGCTCGTGGCCGCGCTGGCCTGATCCGCCCCACGCCCGGCCTCGGCCGCACCCCAACTCCCGGACGGACGGATGCCATGACCGATCCCACCCTTCCCAACCTGTCCCGCCTGCGCGGCTTCGTCGGCGACCTCACCCGTCTGGTGGAGCGGCTGGGCGACGACGAGGCCGCCATCCTGGACGCGGGACGCAGCCTCCTGGCCGCTCTGGTCGCTGTGGACGACTGGCTGCCCGACGCCTGTGCGCAACCCGATCCGGTCCATTACCGGCAGTATCTGCTGCATTGCGATCCCCATGAGCGCTTCTCGGTCGTCAGCTTCGTCTGGGGACCGGGGCAGCGCACGCCGATCCACGACCACACCGTCTGGGGCCTCGTCGGCGTGCTGCGCGGAGAGGAGCATTCCCAACGCTACGAATTGCGGGATGGCCCGCCCATTCCCACGGCCGCCGACCGGCTGCCGGCCGGATCGGTGGAGGCGGTGTCGCCGCGCATCGGCGACGTTCACGCCATTTCCAACGCGCTGACCGACCGGCCGTCGATCAGCATCCACGTCTATGGCGGCAACATCGGCGCCATCCGGCGCTCGGTCTTCGATCCGCTGACCGGCGAGCGCAAGCCTTTCATCTCCGGCTACGCCAACAGCGCCCTGCCCAACCTGTGGGACCGCTCGAAGCCCGTTCCCGCGGGCCTGTGAGGGGGCCACCTGCCGGGGGCCGTTACGCGGCGCGCCCCTATCGGGCGGAGGCCCGCCGCGCCAGCGCCAATCCTCCCCACGTTCCGAACAGGACGAAAGCGCCGAACACCCAGCCGGACAAGGCGGCGGCCATGGTGCCCGACAGCAGCGTGCCGACGGTGCAGCCCAATCCGGTCATGGCTCCCCAGCCGAGAAGCAGCCCTCCGCCCAGTCCGCGCGCGGCGTCCTTCAGCGTCGGCCGGCGCGGCGCAAACTGTCCGCTGGCGAAGGATGCGGCGAAGGCGCCGGCGACCAGCCCGATGACCAGAAGGCCATTCGGCGTCATCCATGTGTCGCCGGGCACGGTGGCGCAGCCGGCGAATCCGTCCAGCCCCTCGAGCCTCCGAGGCACCACGCCGGCGTCGGTGCCGAGGGCGCGGGCCCCCGATCCGATGGCCGAGGTCACGCCCAACGGTGTCAACCGCAGCACCACCAGGAATCCGATGGCTCCGACCCCCAGTCCGCCGACCCAATAGGGCCAGCGGCCGGTGAACCAGGAGCGCACGATCTCGGACAGCGACGGCTCGGCTCCGCTGCGGGACAGGGCGGATGGAGCCCGCCGGGTCCACAGCAGGGCGGCCAGGCCGGCGAGCACGGCCAGTTGCAGCGCCAGCGAGCCGCCGTAGCCGAGATGGTGCGGCAGCCAGACCACCGGCGCCGCGCTGACGGCCTGGAGATACAGCGTGTTCCAGGTGGTGAAGCCGAGGACGAAGCCGCCGGCCGTGCCGACGAGCGCGAAGGGCACCACCGGGGACCCTTCGGCCAGCCGGTAGAGATGCGCGCTGACGCAGGACCCCGACAGCGCCATCCCGAGTCCGAAGACCAGCCCGCCCAGCGCCAGCACCCAGCTCACCGGCCCGATATGGGCGTCGGGCGGCAGGCGCGGCGGCACCGGGTTCGGCAGCCAGGAGCCGAAGACGATGTGGTAGCCGATGGTGCCGACCGCGAGCGCCAGCAGTATGGCCAGAAGCCCGCGCGGGTCCCGCCGGTCCACGAAATCGCGCGTGTGGCAGAGGAAGCAGAAGCGGGACCGCTGCAGCACCACCCCCAGCGCGCCGCCAAGGATCAGAGCGAAGGCAAGGGCCGAGCCGCCCGCGGGCTGCGCCGCGAGCGCGTGCGCCGTGGCGATCAGCGCGCCGGCGATCACGATGGGAAACAGCCCCCGCACCGCGACGGCGGTCGCCGGGGAGCGGGGGGAAGGCCGGTCCCCGGCCCTCCCCGGAACGGATGCCGTCACTTGGCCGCCCACACCGTGCCAGCCGGGTTGCTGACCGGCACTCCGACCGCGTTGCCATATTCGGTCCATGACCCGTCGTAGTTCTTGACGGTGTAGCCAAGCAGTTTGCTCAGCGCGAACCAGGTGTGGCTCGACCGCTCGCCGATGCGGCAGTAGGTGATGACCGGCTTGGAACCGTCGATGCCGACCGACGCGTAGAGGGCCTTCAGCTCCTCGACGGGCTTGAAGGTGCCGTCGGCTTCGTTGACCGCGCGGCCCCAGGGCACGTTCACCGCGCCGGGAACGTGGCCGGCCCGGATCGACAGCTCCTGGATGCCCTGCGGGGCGAAGATCTTCCCCTGGTATTCGTCGGCCGACCGGATATCGACCAGCTTGGCGTCGGACTTGTTCTCGGCCACCGCCACCACGTCGCTCAGACGGGCGCGCAGGCCGCTGTTCACCGTGGACACGGTGTAGTTGGTCGGCTTGACGTCGACCGGCTTGTTGGAGAGCGTGCGGTTTTCCGCTTCCCACTTCTTGCGGCCGCCATCCAGCAGTTTGACGTTCTGCACGCCGTAGATGTCGAACACCCACGCGCCCCACGCGGCGAACCAGTTGTTGGTGTCGCCGTAGAGGATCACCGTGCTGTCCTTGTCCACCCCCGCCTTGGAGAGCAGCGCCTGGAACTGTTCCTTGCCGACAATGTCCCGTCGAACCGTGTCGTTGAGATCGGTGTGCCAGGAGAAGTTCACGGCGCCGGGGATGTGCCCGCGCTCATAGACGCCGGGGTTCACGCTGACCTCGATCACCCGAACCTTGGGATCGTTCAGATTCGTCTCCAGCCAATCGGTGGTGACGAGCGGGCCGGACGGCGCCGCGGCCATGGCGGAGGACAGCGTGGCGGTGAGCGTCATGGCGCCAAAGGCGGCGGTGAGAAGGCGCTTCGTGTTCATGGCGTCCTCGTTCGTCGGGGTGTGAAGGAAAACCGGATTCCGCACGCGGGTGCGGAGAAAGCATAAACACACTCATATCTCGTAATTAAGATGTATAAAGTCTATCGATTTAAAAGGAATTAGGCAACGGCTGTGTCCCGCCCTGCCGGCGGCCTGTCACGCCGTCCGGCCTTCGTGCCATGCCGGCGCGTGGACGGGATCACGCGGGCTTGCGGGTCGGCCCGCTTCGGCGGGACGCCATCGGCGCTTCAGCGGGTGGGATTGTGCGGGCGATGGCCCAGGCGGACGGAGGGTTCGATCCTTGGGCGCCGCGCCCACCACTCGCGGTCGTGCGCTTGACCGCCGTCAAGGATAGTCGCACCAAATCAGTCAACTTTCTCCGGCATGGCGCACGGCCAACGCTGCTCAAGGCCCCTCCGTTTCACGAAGGTCTGACCCGGGGGCCTGACCCAGGAGAAACGAACGCATGACGGAACGCTTCACCAAAGCGGCCGCCCGAAACATCTTTTACGGCGGATCGCTCTTCTTCTTCGCCGCCTTCGTCTCGCTGACGGCGGCAAGCCACATCTACGTCGTCAACACCGGCACCGACAGCAAAGGGCTGACCGATGGCGTCGCCCGCGGCAAGCATGTGTGGGAGAAGAATTCCTGCATCAACTGCCACACGCTGCTGGGCGAGGGCGCCTATTTCGCGCCGGAGCTGGGCAATGTCTGGATCCGCTACGGCGGCGACAAGGACCCGGAGGGGGCGCGCGCCGCCCTGGCCGGCTGGATGGCCGCCCAGCCGAGCGGCATCGAGGGCCGCCGCCAGATGCCGCAGTTCCACCTGACGGAGCAGGAGGTCAACGACCTCGCCGACTTCCTGGCCTGGACCAGCCGCATCAACACCCAGAACTGGCCGCCCAAGATTTCCGGCTGACGAAGGACGAAAGGCCATGAAATACCAATCGCAAAAGGTCGCGCTGCCCTACTTCTACGGCGCGCTGGCCCTGTTCGGCGTTCAGCTCCTGGTCGGCCTGCTGGCCGGCACGGTCTATGTGCTGCCCAACGTCCTGTCGGAACTGCTTCCCTTCAACATCCTGCGGATGATCCACACCAACGCGCTGATCGTGTGGCTGCTGATGGGCTTCTTCGGTGCTGCCTACTATCTGATCCCGGAAGAGGCGGAGCGGGAACTGCACTGTCCGAAGCTGGCCTACATCCAGTTCGGCCTGTTCATGTTCGGCGCGCTGGCCGCCGTCGTCGGCTACGTCTTCCGCATCCACGAGGGGCGGGAGTTCCTGGAACAGCCGCTGTGGATCAAGATCGCCATCGTCGTCGTGGCGCTGATGTTCCTCTACAACATCTCCATGACGGTGCTGAAGGGCCGGCGCACGGTCATCACCAACATCCTGGTGATGGGGCTGTGGGGCATCGCGCTGTTCTTCCTGTTCTCCTTCTACAACCCGACCAACCTCGCGCTGGACAAGATGTACTGGTGGTACGTCGTCCATCTCTGGGTCGAGGGCGTGTGGGAGCTGGTGATGGCCTCCATCCTCGCCTTCCTGATGATCAAGATGACCGGCGTCGACCGCGAGATCGTCGAGAAGTGGCTCTACGCCATCGTCGGCCTCGCCCTCTTCTCCGGCCTGCTGGGCACCGGGCACCATTACTACTGGATCGGCACGCCGGGCTACTGGCAGTGGATCGGCTCGCTGTTCTCGACGCTGGAGGTCGCCCCCTTCTTCTTCATGGTCGTCTTCGCGGTGAAGATGGTGCTGAAGGGCGGGCGCGATCACCCGAACAAGGCCGCCCTGCTGTGGTCGGTCGGCTGCGCGGTGACGGCCTTTTTCGGGGCGGGCGTCTGGGGCTTCCTGCACACGCTGTCCTGGGTCAACTACTACACCCACGGCACGCAGGTGACGGCGGCGCACGGGCATCTCGCCTTCTTCGGCGCCTACGTGATGATCAACCTCGCCATCTTCAGCTACGCCATGCCGCATCTGCGCGGCGTCGCGCCCTACCACCAGACCCTCAACAAGGCCAGCTTCTGGCTGATGACCGGGGGCATGGCGGTGATGACCTTCGCCCTGACCTTCGCCGGGGTCGTGCAGGTCCACCTGCAGCGCGTGATGGGCATGGACTACATGACCGTCCAGGCGGAGATCGCCCCCTTCTACTGGGTGCGTCTGGCCGCCGGTGCCGCGGTGTTCATCGGCGCCGTCCTCTACCTCTACGCCCTGCTGGGGCCGGTGCCCGCGGCCCGGAAGACCACCGGGATCGGTGCCGCCGTCCAGCCCGCCGAGTGACCGGGGCCTTTCCCCTCCTCCGCGCGCCGGGGGAGGGGGCCTTCCTTTCTGGCCTTCCGTTTCCGAGGAGACAGCCATGACCCGCAGCGCCCTGAAGGCCGTCGCGGACGACCTCGACATCCCCTACTACAAGGCGGTCGGCGACGAGTGCGAGCTGTTCGAGCACGCCTTCCGCCACCGCCTGCCCCTGCTGCTGAAGGGGCCGACGGGCTGCGGCAAGACGCGCTTCGTCTCGCACATGGCGGCCCGGCTCGGCCGCCCCCTCCACACCGTGTCCTGCCATGACGACCTGACCGCCGCCGACCTGACCGGGCGTTATCTGTTGAAGGGCGGCGACACGGTGTGGTCGGACGGTCCGCTGACCCGCGCCGTGCGCGAGGGGGCCGTCTGCTACCTCGACGAGGTGGTGGAGGCGCGCAAGGACGTCACCGTCGTGCTTCATCCGCTGACCGATGACCGCCGCCTGCTGCCGCTCGACCGCACCGGCGAACTGCTGGAGGCGCCGGACGACTTCATGCTGGTGGTCTCCTACAACCCCGGCTACCAGAACGTCCTGAAGACCCTGAAGCCCAGCACGCGCCAGCGTTTCCTCGCCATCGAGTTCGACTTCCCGGCGCCGGAGGACGAGGCCGCCATCGTCGTCCGCGAGAGCGGCCTGCCGGAGGCGCGCGTCGCCCCGCTGGTCCGGCTGGCCGGCGCGCTGCGCGCCCTGAAGGGTCAGGATCTGGAGGAAGGCGTCTCCACCCGCCTGCTCGTCTACTGCGCCACGCTGATCCGCTCCGGCGTCAAGCCCGAGCGGGCCATCCGCACCGCGCTGATCGAACCGCTGACCGACGACGCCGACGTGCGGCAGGCGCTGCTGCGCGTCGCCGACATCGCCCTGGGATAAGAGACGCCGGGATAAGGGAAACGGACATGCTGTCGCTGCTTGAGCCCGAGGAGTTCATCGGCCGCCACTGGCACCGCCTGGTCGGCGGCCGGTCGAGCCTGCCGCACCATCCGGACGCCGCGGTGACGCTGGAGGCGATCCGGCCCCGGCTGGCGGTGTTCTTCCGCGGGTTGGGCGGCGACCGCGGCGTGCGGCTGGCCGCCGCGGGACGGGCATCCTCCGGCCACCGGCTGTCGGTGCTGGAGCGCATCGGCCTCGGCACCGAACGGCTGGAGCGGCCGGCTCTGGACGGCGACGTGCTGCAGTTGCCCGCCATGCTCGACGTGTTTCCCGACGCGGCGCTGAACGAGCGGCTCTACGAATGGCTGGCCGCGTACTTCGCGCACGCGGAGGCCGATGGCGAGGCCGCCGCCGATCCGCTGCGGGCCGACCCGCTGCGGTCCGATGTGCGGGCGCTGCGGCAGGCCCACGCGACCACCGCGCGGGTCCTCGCGCGCTGGCCGGGTTTGGCCCGCCTGCATGGGGAACTGGGCGCGGCGCTGCTCGCCCTGCGCCCCAAGCGCTCCCTGCCGAAGGACGAGGCGATGGTGGAAGCCGCCGTGCTGGCTCTGCTGGGTGCCGGCGACGGCGGCGCGGTGCTGGACGGGACGATTCCGTTGGACCGCTTCACCGCTCCGGCCGGCTACAAGCCTTTCCTGCCGGTGCCGCTGTGGGGCGAGGTTTCGGGGCCCGCGCCGTCCGGCGCCGCACCCGCTTCCGATGCGGCGGAGGACGGAGACGCAGCCCCTTCCGCCGAGAGCGATGGCCAGCGCCGCAAGGCGACGCGGCGCGACAGCGATCAGGTGCAGCGCGAGGACCCGCTGATCCTGAACCGCTTCGAGAAGATTTTCGGCTTGGCGGAGATGATGAACATCCCCCGCCCGGTCGATGACGACGACGAGGACGCGGCCCGTCAGGCCGCCGACGACATGGAGGAGATCGCGCTGGCCCAGCATCAGCGCAAGCCTTCGACCCGGCTGAAGCTCGACCTCGATCTGGCGCCCGCCGCCGTGGAGGCGGCGCCGCTGACCGCGGTTCTGACCTATCCGGAATGGGACCATCGCCGCCGCGCCTACCACCCCGCCCATTGCCGCGTCATCGCCGAACCGGCGCCGGAGGACGGCGAGGACTGGACGCCCGACGCGGCGGCGCAACGCCGCATCCGGCAGGTGCGCCGCCAGTTCGAGGCGCTGCGCCCGAAGCGCATGGTCTTCACCGGCCAGCCGGACGGCGACGACCTCGACCTCACCGCGCTGGTGCGCCGCTGCGCCGACCAGCGCGCGGGCGGGGCGGGCAGCGACCGCGTCTACCAGGCGGCGCGCAACGCGGCGCGCGATCTGGCGGTGGCGGTGCTGGTCGACACCTCGCTGTCCACCGACGGCTGGGTGGACGGGCACCGCGTTCTGGATGTCGAGAAGGAGGCCCTGCTGGCGCTGTCCAACGGGCTGAACGCCTGCGGCGACCCGCACGCCATCTTCGCCTTCACCTCGAAGAAGCGCGACTGGGTGCGGGTGCAGACGGTCAAGGCGTTCGACGAGCCCTTGAGCGCACGGGTGCAGCGCCGCGTGCAGGCGCTGAAGCCCGGCCATTACACCCGCATGGGGGCGGCGCTGCGCCACACCGCGGCGCGTCTGGCCGAACGTCCCAACCGCCACCGCCTGTTGATTTTGCTGTCGGATGGCAAGCCCAACGACGTCGACCATTACGAGGGGCGCTACGGCATCGAGGACACCCGCGTCGCGATCCAGGAGGCCCGCCGCCAGGGCATCGCCCTGTTCGGCATCACCGTGGACGCCGAGGCCCGCGACTATTTCCCCTATCTGTTCGGCCGGGGCGGCTACGTGATCTTCCCGCAGGTCACGCATCTGACCAAGGCGCTGCCGGCGCTGTACCGGCAGGTGGTGGGGTAGCCCCCGGGACGATCCCCTTGAAATCCCCTCTCCCCAGAGGGGAGAGGGCTGTAATGGTTTTCGGATAAGCCTTCAGTTCGCTGCCTCGATCCGCTCCGCCAGCAGCGCGAGGTGTCCGACCACGGCCTCCTGGAGGCGCAGGGATTCGGTCAGGACCAACTCGTCGGTCGCCTGGGCCGCCACGTCGCCGAAGGCCTCGGCGAGCCGTTCGGAGGCGGCGACCGCCGCGCGCAGGCCGGTGCGCGCGGTGTCGGGAGCAGCGGCCTGCGATGCCGTCGCGCCGGAGCCGGGCGGGATCAGCGCCCGCTCCTCGTCGGCGATGCGGGTCAGCAGAGCGGCACCGTCCCGGTCGCCCAGGTCCCGCAGGCGCGCCGCCAGCGCGCCGTGCTCGGCGGCGGTGGCGGACAGCAGGGCGACGGCCAGCCGTTCCAGCTCCGCCGGCGTGTCGGCGCGGGTCGGCTTGTGGTCCGCCCGGCCCCGTTCGCGGCGGAAGGCCTTGCGGCGCTCGCGGCGGAGCAGCGCGGCGTGGCGGAGTTCCTCGCGGGCCAGCGCCTCGGCGTGGGTGCGGACCGGCTCGTCCGGGGCGTCGGCGGCGATGTAGCTGTAGAAGGCGAAGGCGCGCTGCTCGTTGACCACCGCCAGCGACAGCGCCTGATAGGGCGTCAGCCGCGTGCGCTCGGTCAGTTCCTCCCAGGAGGCGGCAAGCTCCGGCGGCAGGCGCCAGAGGAAGGCCGGCGCGTCGGGGGCGGGGCGGCCGAGGCTGTGCGCCCAGCCGTCCACCGCCTGCACATGATCCTGCTCCTCCGCGATCAGGGCGCGGAAGGTGGTGGCGGTGTCGGTCTCGCCGCGCCGGTCCATCAGGGCCGCCAACTGGGTGTAGCGGCGCACCGCCTCCTGTTCCAGCGCCAGCGCGATGCCCAGAAGCTCGTCCAGCGAGCGGACCCCACCCTGTGGTTCGTGACGCAGCAACGGCATGGAAACCCCCGGTCGCGAGTGAACTTCGCCTAAAATGCAATCGATATTCCCGCCCGATCAGCAATCGTACGGAGCCTGGGGATGAGGATAGTCCAGCTTCATTTTTCCGCGACTTGACGACGGTCAAGAACAGCGAGCCGAAGCTGCGGTCTCATGGGCGCGTCAACGGGGCTTGCGGCCCCTTGATCAAGATCAAGACTTCAAGGCAAGGGCGATGGTTGTGGACTTCTTGCGGGGAACACGCGCGCTGGTGGTGGGGCTGCTGATCCTGCTGGCCGGCCTCGGCACGGCGGACGCGGCCGAAGCGCTGCTGGCGCGGTATCTCGGCACGGTGCAGCCGGGCGAACTCGCCGCCGGGGCGGACCGCTTCGGCGCCCCGCTGCCGAACGCGCCGCTGGTTCCCGTCTACAAGGGCGACGCGCTGGTCGGCCACGCCTTCCTGACCTCCGACTTCGTGAACACGACCGGCTATTCGGGCCGCCCGATCCATGTGCTGGTCGGGCTGGCGCCGGACGGCACGGTGACCGGGGCGAAGCTGGTGGACCATCACGAGCCCATCGTCCTGATCGGCATCCCGCCCGCCAAGGTCAACGCCTTCATCGACGGCTACGTCGGCAAGAACGTGCTGACCCTGGCCTCGCAGAGCGCGTCCAGCCCGCCCGTGGACATCGTGTCCGGCGCCACCGTGACGGTGATGGTGATCGGCGATTCGATCATCCGCTCCGGCAAGAAGGCGTTGCAGGCTCTGGGCGCGCCGGGGGCGGCGGAGGCCGCACCGACCGTGACCCGCAGCCTCGACCTGTCCAAGACCGGAGTGGAGGATTGGTCCACGCTGGTCGGCGACGGTTCCGTGCGCCGCCTGACGCTGACGGTGGGCGAGGTCAACGCCGCCTTCGAGCGCACCGGCAAGGCCGAAGCCGCCGCCCGTCCCGAAGCCGGCGATCCGAACGACAGCTTCATCGACCTCTACGCCGCACTCGCCACCATTCCCACCGTCGGCCGCTCCCTGCTGGGCGACGCGGAGTACGAGGCGCTGGTGCAGCGGCTGAAGCCGGGCCAGCACGCCATCGTCGTGGCCGGGCAGGGGCGCTATTCCTTCAAGGGCTCGGGCTATGTGCGCGGCGGCATCTTCGACCGTTTCGAGCTGGTCCAGCACGAGGGCGCCATCCGCTTCCGCGACCGTCTGCACAAGCGCCTGGGCTCCCTGGCCGCGGCGGGCGTGCCGGATTTCCCCGAGATCGGCCTGTTCGTCATCCCCGAGGAGGTCGGCTTCAACCCCGCCGATCCGTGGCGCCTGCAGCTTCTGGTGCAGCGCGCGACCGCCGCGCTCGACAAGGCCTTCGTCACCTTCGACCTCGGCTACCAGCCGCCGGGGAAGTTCCTGAAGGCCGAGCCGGTGGCCGCTCCCGCAGCCGCAGCGCCGGTCTCCGTGGCTCCGATGACCGCCCTGGCGGAACCGGACACGGCCGACGAGGTCCCGCTGTGGCGTCGCATCTGGGAAAACCGCCTGTTCGACATCGCCGTGCTGGCGAGCGCGATCCTGCTGCTGACCGGAATCTTCTTCTTCCAGGACCAGCTCGTGAAGCGCCCGGCCCTCTACGAGCGGGTGCGCACCGGGTTCCTGGTCTTCACGCTGGTCTGGCTCGGCTGGTACGCGACGGCGCAGCTGTCGGTGGTCAACGTGCTGACCTTCGCCAACGCGCTGCGCACCGACTTCCGCTGGGACTATTTCCTGATGGACCCGCTGGTGTTCATCCTGTGGTTCTCGGTCGCCGCGTCGCTGCTGTTCTGGGGCCGGGGCGCCTTCTGCGGCTGGCTGTGCCCGTTCGGCGCGTTGCAGGAGCTGGCCTCCAAGGCCGCCAAGAAGCTCGGCGTGCGTCAGATCGCCGTTCCCTTCGGGCTGCACCAGCGGCTGTGGCCGATCAAGTACATGATCTTCCTGCTGCTGTTCGGCCTGTCGCTGACCTCGCTGGCGACGGCGGAAAAGGCGGCGGAGGTCGAGCCCTTCAAGACCGCGATCATCCTGCATTTCGTCCGCGACTGGTGGTTCGTCCTGTTCGCCGTGGCCCTGATCGCCGCCGGCCTGTTCATCGAGCGCTTCTTCTGCCGCTACCTGTGTCCGCTGGGTGCTGCGCTCGCCATCCCCGGCCGGATGCGGATGTTCGACTGGCTGCGCCGCTACAAGGAATGCGGCAACCCGTGCCGGCGCTGCGCCAACGAGTGCCCGGTCCAGGCGATCCACCCCGACGGCTCGATCAACCCCAACGAATGCATCCAGTGCCTCCACTGCCAGGTGCTCTACCACCACGACCGCAAATGCCCGGTCATGATCCAGAAGCGCCTGAAGCGGGAGCGCCGCGACGCTTCCCAATCCACCAGCACCGCCACGGAGCCTAAGCCCCGCGCCGCCGTGCTGACCACCGATCCCACCACCGGGCATTTGTCCGCCCGGCCGGAAGGACTTTGACCCACCAGGTCGAAACAAGAGCCCCGCAAGGGGACATCGAAGGAGTTCACCCATGTCGGAAACAAAAGCGTCGAACATCAAGGTTGAGCGGACGGGCGTGAACCGCCGCGATCTTCTCGGTGGCACCGCCAAGGCGGCGGCGCTGGCTGGGATCGCCGGCGCGGTGGCCGGCGGCACGGCGGGCGGTGCGCTGTTCGGCGCCGGACCGGCCGAGGCCGCGGGTGCGAGCAACCAGAAGTACGAGGTCAAGCCGGGCGATCTCGACGAATACTACGTCTTCCATTCCGGCGGCCAGTCGGGCGAACTGCGCATCCTCGGCCTGCCCAGCATGCGCGAGCTGCACCGCATCCCGGTGTTCAACCGCTGCAGCGCCTCCGGCTGGGGCCTGACCAACGAGAGCCGCAAGATCCTGACCGAGGGTCTGACCGAGGAGAACCGGAAGTATCTGGCCAACCACGGCGGCACCTGGCTGAACGGCGACCTGCACCACCCGCACATGTCCTTCACCGATGGCACCTACGACGGGCGCTACATCTTCGTGAACGACAAGGCGAACACCCGTGTCGCCCGCATCCGCTGCGACATCATGAAGGTCGATAAGATCATCGACATCCCGAACGTCTCGGCGATCCACGGCCTGCGCCTGCAGAAGTACCCGCGCACCGGCTATGTCTTCGCGAACGCCGAGCAGCTCGTGCCGATGCCGAACGACGGCAAGAACCTCGACCCGAAGAACTACCGCACGCACTTCTCGGCCATCGACGGCGACAGCATGAAGGTGTCGTGGCAGGTCCGGGTGGACGGCAACCTCGACAACACCGAGGCGGATTACCAGGGCAAATACGCCTTCTCGACCTGCTACAACTCCGAAGGCGGCGTGACCACCGCGGAGATGACAGCGAACGAGCAGGACTGGATCGTCATCTTCAACATCAAGCGCATCGAAGAGGCGGTGAAGGCCGGCAAGGTCGAGGTGATGCACGGCGTCCCGGTCGTGGACGGCCGCCACGGCTCGCCCTTCACCCGCTACGT
Organism: Azospirillum sp. TSH58; assembly: GCF_003119115.1. Lineage (NCBI taxonomy): Bacteria > Pseudomonadati > Pseudomonadota > Alphaproteobacteria > Rhodospirillales > Azospirillaceae > Azospirillum > Azospirillum sp. TSH58. The sequence goes on along the minus strand of NZ_CP022369.1, from coordinate 41,728 downwards.
TCCGATCCCCAACAGCCCGCACGGCATCAACGCTGCGCCGGACGGCATCCACGTCACCATCAACGGCAAGCTGTCGCCGACGGTCTCGGTGATGGACGTCCGCCTGCTCGACGACCTGTTCGACGACAAGATCAAGCCGCGGGACGTCATCGTGGCAGAGCCGCAGCTGGGCCTCGGGCCTCTGCACACCGCCTATGACGGGCGCGGCAACGGCTACACCACGCTGTTCCTCGACAGCCAGATCGTGAAGTGGAACATCGACAAGGCCAAGCGCGCCTACAAGGGCGAGAAGGTCGACCCGATCATCCAGAAGCTGGACGTGCACTACCAGCCGGGCCACACCCACTCCTCCATGGGCCAGACCAAGGACGCCGACGGCAAGTGGCTGATGGTGCTGAACAAGTTCTCCAAGGACCGCTTCCTCAACGTCGGTCCGAGCAAGCCGGAGAACGACCAGCTCATCGACATCTCGGGCGACGAGATGAAGCTGGTGCACGACGGCCCGACCTACGCCGAGCCGCACGACACGCTGATCGTCCACCGCTCCAAGCTGAACCCGAAGAGCGTCTTCACCCGCGACGACCCGATGTGGGAGGAGGCCCGTCAGCAGGCCAAGAAGGACGGTGTCAACCTGGACGACGACGCCAAGGTGATCCGCGAGGGCAACAAGGTCCGCGTCTACATGTGGCAGCGCGCTCCGGCCTACGGGCTTGAGGAGTTCACGGTCAAGCAGGGTGACGAGGTGACGCTCTACATCTCCAACATGGACGATGTGGACGATCTGACCCATGGCTTCACCCTGTCGAACCACGGCATCGCCATGGAGATCGGGCCGCAGCAGACCAGCTCGGTCACCTTCATCGCCGAGCGTCCGGGCGTGCACTGGTACTATTGCCAGTGGTTCTGCCACGCCCTGCACATGGAGATGGGCGGCCGCATGATCGTCGAGCCGCGCGCCACCTGAGGCACCGTTTGCCCCCTCCCTGACCCTCCCCCGCTTTCGCAGGGGAGGGGCTCAGTTCCCTCCCCTGCGAAGCGGGAGGGTGGGGCAACAGCCCTGGACCAGGATGTATCAGATGCCCCACCACTCCCCACTCCCCCTCCTCGCCACGGCGCTCGCCTTCGCCGCCGGGACGGCCTGCGCCGCCACGGTGACGGTGGCGCCGGGCGGGCTGGGCGGCGCGCTCGCCGCGGCGGCGCCCGGCGACACGCTCGTCCTCGCCCCCGGCACGCACCCCGGCCCCGTCGTGGTCCGGACGCCGGTCACGCTGCTCGGCGAGCCGGGCGCCGTCATCGACGGGGGAGGGGAGGGGAACGCCGTGACGGTCTTCGCTCCCGACGTGACTGTGCGGAACGTCGAGGTCCGCAATTCCGGCATCAGCCTGTTCGAACAGAACACCGGCATCTTCCTGGGCAAGGAGGCGCACCGCGGCGTCATCGAGGGCAACCGGCTGCGCGACAACCTGATCGGGATCTATGTCTGGGGCGCCCACGACGTGATGGTCAGCCGCAACGACGTGGCCGGGCGCACGGACCTGCGGGTGTCCGAACGCGGCAACGGAATCCAGCTGTGGAACGCGCCGGGCACGCAGGTGGTGGACAACAGCGTCCAGGACGGGCGCGACGGCATCTTCACCACGACGTCGAAGAAGAACCTGTTCGCCCGCAACCGGTTCGAACGGGTGCGCTTCGCCGTCCACTACATGTACACCAACGACTCCGAGGTGTCGGACAACCTGTCGGTCGGCAATCATGTCGGCTACGCGATCATGTACTCGAACAACCTCGTGATCCGGAACAACCGCTCGCAGGGCGACCGGGAGCACGGGATGCTGCTGAACTACGCCAACAGCGCGCTCATCGAGAGCAACGTGATCGACGGTGCTCTGTCGCCCGAACAGGCGGCGCCGGTGGAGGTGGCCGCCGACAAGGACATGCCGGTGGCGACCGACGGCCCGACGGAGGGCCACAGGACCGGCACCTGGAAATGCGTCTTCATCTACAACGCCAACAAGAACCGCTTCACCGGCAACCGGTTCGAGGGCTGCGAGATCGGCGTGCACTTCACCGCCGGGTCGGAGCGCAACACGCTGACCGGCAACGCCTTCATCAACAACCGCACCCAGGTCAAGTATGTCGGGACCCGTCACCTCGACTGGTCGGAGAAGGGCCGCGGCAACTACTGGTCCGACAACGCGGCCTTCGACCTGAACGGTGACGGCATCGCCGACGAGGCCTACCGCCCCAACGACGTCGTCGACCGCGTGATGTGGGCCTATCCGGCGGCGAAGCTGCTGATGAACAGCCCCGGCGTGCAGGTGATCCGCTGGGCGCAGAAGCAGTTCCCGGCGCTGCACCCCGGCGGCGTGATCGACAGCGCCCCGCTGATGAGCCCGCCGCCGTCTCCGGCGCTGCCCCAAACGGCGGAAAGGAACGCCCAATGACCGACACACCGACCATCCGTGTGGAGGGAGTCTCCAAGCGCTACGGCGACGCCTTCGCCGTGCGCGAGGTGGATCTGGACCTCGCCCCCGGCGAATGCGTGGCCATGGTCGGCCACAACGGCGCCGGCAAAAGCTCGCTGATCAAGCTGATGCTCGGGCTGACCACGCCGACCGCCGGCAGCGTCCGCGTGCTGGGCGGCGACCCGGCGAGTGCCGCCGCCTCGCACATCCGCCGGCAGGTCGGCTTCCTGCCGGAAAGCGTCGCCTTCCACCCCAGCATGACCGGGCGCGAGACGCTGGACTTCTACGCCCGGCTGAAGCGGGTGCCGCGCGACGGCAACGACGCGCTGTTCGATCGCGTGGGGCTGGAGCCCGCCGCCGTGAAGCGCCGCGTCGGCACTTATTCGAAGGGCATGCGGCAGCGGCTGGCGCTCGCCCAGGCGCTGCTCGGCGGGCCGAAGGTGCTGTTCCTGGACGAGCCGACGACCGGCCTCGACCCGGCGCTGCGCCAGAGCTTCTACGAGATCGTGCGCGACCTGCGCGACGCCGGCACCACCGTCCTGCTGTGCAGCCACGCCCTGACCGAGCTGGAGGGGCAGGCCGACCGCGTGGTGGTGATGAACCGCGGGCGCAAGGTCGCCGACGGCTCGCTCGCCACGTTGCGCGGGCTGGCGCAGCTGCCGGTGCGCATCCGCCTGACCCTGCCGTCCGGGGAGGTCGTGGAGACGGCCTGCGCCAACGACGACAAGGTGGCGACGCTCCGCCAGATCGCCTGCGAAGGCCCGGAGATCGCCGACATCGAGGTTCTCCAGCCCAGCCTGGACGAGATGTACGCCCACTTCCTGCGCCGGGAGGCTGCGGAATGAACACGCTTCTGACGATCGCCGCCAAGGAGGTGCGCGACGGCCTGCGCAACCGCTGGGTCGTCGCCACCACGCTGCTGATGGCGGCGCTGGCCCTGACGCTGAGCTTCCTGGGAGCGGCCCCGACCGGCACGGTCGGCGTCGGCCGGGTGGAGGTGACCATCGTCAGCCTGTCCAGCCTGACCATTTTCCTGCTGCCTCTGATCGCGCTGCTGCTGTCCTTCGACGCGGTGGTGGGCGAGATCGACCGCGGCACCATGACTCTGCTGCTGTCCTACCCGGTGGCGCGCTGGCAGGTGCTGATCGGCAAGTTCCTGGGCCACGCCGCGATCATCGCCTTCGCCACCGTGCTGGGCTACGGCGCCGCCGGGGTGGCGCTGGCGATGAGCGGGACCGAGATCGGGCCGGAGAGCTGGCGCGCCTTCGCCGCGATGATCGGGTCGAGCGTCCTGCTGGGCGCCGCCTTCACGGCCATGGGCTACCTTGCCTCCACGCTGGTCCGCGACCGCGGCACGGCGGCGGGCATCGCCGTGGCGATCTGGCTGGTGCTGGTCCTGCTCTACGACATGGCGCTGCTGGGGCTGCTGGTGGCCGACGGCGGCAAGACGGTGAACGCCGGCCTGCTGAACGGGCTGCTGCTCGCCAACCCGGCGGACGCCTTCCGCCTCTTCAACCTGACCGGCTTCAAGAGCGTCAGCCAGTTCGCCGGCACCGCCGGGCTGGCCGCGCAGGTGCAGGTGTCGGCTTCCGTCCTGCTGGCCGTGCTGGCCGGCTGGGTCGCCGCACCGCTGGCGCTGGCCGCCGTCCTCTTTTCCAGAAGGCAGATCTGATGAACACCTCCCTGAGAGCCACGCTGCTGGCGGCCTGCCTGCTGCTGCCGCTGTCCGCCTGCCAGCAGCAGAAGGCGGAGACCGCCCCGCCGCCGCCCGTCGCCATCACCGCCGACGCGATCGGCCATTACTGCGGCATGAACCTCGCCGACCATCCCGGCCCGAAGGGGCAGATCCTGGTCGGCGGGCGGGACCGCCCGGTCTGGCTGTCCTCCGTCCGCGACACCTTCGCCTTCACCATGCTGCCGGAGGAGGCGAAGGACGTCCGCGCCATCTACGTCACCGATGTCGGCAAGGCCGCCGACCCGCGCAAGCCCGACCTGACGGTCTGGATCGAGGCGCGCAAGGCCTGGTACGTGGTGGGCAGCCGCGAACGCGGCGGCATGGGCGAGGCCGAGCCCTTCCCCTTCGGCGACGAGGTCGCCGCCCGCCGCTTCGCCGCCGACAACGGCGGCACGGTCAAGCGCTTCACCGAGGTGACCGAGGACGAGATCCTCCACCCCACGCTTCCCTCGGAACAGACCGCCGCCGACGAGCCGGCGGAGCAGGGCGGCAATCATGGCGGCAACCATGGTGGCGGTCACGGCGCCGGGCATGGAGGCACGCCATGACCACCCGCCGCCGCTTTCTCGGCATCGCCGCGGTGGCCGCCGGACTGGCGCTGCTGCCGGGCGGTCTCCGGGCGGCGGGCGTGCCGGTGCGGACGTGGCGGGGCGTCGCGCTGGGCGCGGATTCCATGATCCAGCTGGCCCACCCGGACCCCGTCGAGGCCGACCGGCTGATCGCCCTGTGCCTGGAGGAGGTCGCGCGGCTGGAACGGGTCTTCAGCCTCTATCGGACGGATTCCGCGCTGGCCCGCCTGAACCGCGACGGCGTGCTGGACGCGCCGCCGGCCGATCTCGTCCGGTTGCTGTCCGAGGCCACGGCCTTCAGCCGCCGCACCGACGGTGCCTTCGACCCGACCGTGCAGCCGCTGTGGCAGCTCTACGCCGGTCACTTCGCCCGTCCCGGCGCCGATCCCGCCGGTCCGCCGTCCGCCGCCGTCCGCGCCGCCAGGGAGCTGGTCGATCACCGCAAGCTCCGCGTCGAGCCGGGCCGCGTCGCCTTCGCCGGGCGCGGCATGGCGGTGACGCTGAACGGCATCGCCCAGGGCTACGTCACCGACCGCGTGTCCGAACGGCTGCGGGCGGAGGGCATGACCGACGTGCTGGTCGATCTGGGCGAAATCCGCGCGCTCGGCCATCATCCCTCGGGCCGCCCCTGGTCGGTCGGCCTCGCCGACCCGCTCGTGGATGGCCGCAACTCCGACACGCTGGAGATCGCGGACCGGGCGGTGGCGACGTCGGGCGGCTACGGCACGCCCTTCGATCCCGCCGGGCGCTTCACCCACCTGTTCGACCCGGCGACGGGCGGCTGCGCGCGGGAGTGGCTGGCGGTCACGGTGCTCGCCCCCGACGCCACCACCGCCGACGCCCTGTCCACCGCCCTGTCGGTCGCGCCGGAAGCGCGGGCCGCCGTCCTTCTCGACCGCTTTCCGGGCACCGCCGCCCGGCTCACCCGCCGCGACGGCAGCGTCCTCGCGCTGCGCGCCTGACCGTTCTTCACCCAGGAGACCATCGTCATGGGAAGTTTCAGCCTGATGCATTGGGCCATCGTCCTGCTGCTCGTCCTGCTGCTGTTCGGGGCGGGCAAGCTGCCCAAGGTCATGGGCGACCTCGCCAAGGGCGTGAAGTCCTTCAAGGCCGGCCTGAAGGACGATGACTCAGACTCCGGCCCCGTCCTGGTCGAGGCGTCGCGCAAGCCCGCCTCCGAAGCCTGACCGCGACACCAGAGCCGGGACGATGAGACAAGGCGCCCTGACGCTGATGCGCGGCCTCCCGCTGTTGGAGGGCGTCGCCAACGAGACCCTGGAGGCGCTGACCTACGGCGCGCTTCTCCAGTGGTTCCCGCGCGAGACGCGGCTGTTCGCGGAAGGCGAGATCCCCGATTTCCTTCACATCCTCGTCGAGGGCACGGCGATGCTGGCCGGCTGCGACGAGGTGGGGCAGGAGACGGTGATCGACATCGTGCGCCCCGGCGATTGCTTCGTCCCGGCGGCGGTGCTGGCCGACGCGCCCTATCTGATGTCGGCGCGAACGCTGGAGCCGTCGCGGATTCTGATGCTGGCGGCTCCCGTCCTGCGCGCGCAGGTCGCCCGTGACCATGCGCTGGCGCTACGGGTGATGAGCACGCTGGTCGGGCAGTGCCGCGGGCTGGTGCGCGAGGTCAAGAATCTGAAGCTGCGCACGACGACCCAGCGGCTCGCCGCCTTCATCCTGTCGCAGGTCGATCCGTCGCCTCGGGACGAGGCGGAGGATGGTGCGACGGTCGAACTGACGGTCAGCAAGCGCGTGTTGGCCAGCCGCCTCGGCATGACGCCGGAGCAGTTGTCGCGCACCTTCACCAAGCTGTCCCCGCACCAGCTTCACGTCACCGGCAACACCGTCCGGGTGCGGTCGGTCGAGCAGCTGCGGCGGCATTGCAACGTCGGTCCACTGAACGGCCATCACCCGTGACCGGGAACGGACGGAACAGGGCCTGACGGTGCCGTTCCGTCCGTTCTTTCTGCTGACCGCGCTGGACGCGCTGCTGGCGGTGGGCCTGTGGGTGCCGGCCCTGCTGGGGTGGGACGTGTCCGGCGTGATCGCCGACCCGACGGGGTGGCACGGGCGGGCGCTGCTGTTCGGCACGCTGCCGGCGATGATGGCGGGATTCCTGCGCACCGCCCTGCCGCGCTGGACCGGGCGCCCCCTGGTCGGCGCGCGCCTCTGGCCATTCCTCGTGCCCCTCTGGCTGTCGGGACGGGCGCTGTCGCCCTGGGTGGCCGCCGCGCACGCGCCGTTCCTCGCCGCGCTTGCCCTTCTCGTGACCGCACAGATCGCCGCCGCGCGGGACCGGCGCAACGCCGTCGTCGCGGCCCTGGTCGGAGCGCTGGCCGGGGCCGCCCTGTGCGACGCCGTCCCGTCCGCCTTGGCGCTGTCGCTCGGGCTGGTCATGGTGCTGGGCGGGCGCATCGCGCCGAGCCTGACCGCCACCCATCTGGGCCTGTCCGGCAAAGCGGCGCTGTTCACCGAGCGCCCCTGGTTCGAACGCGCCGCCGCCTTGGCCGCGGCCTGCGCCCTGGCCGGTTGGTTGAGCGAACCGGGTTCGGGAACGACGGCCGCCGCAAGCCTCCTCGCCGCGCTGATGCAGACGGTCCGGCTGCTGCAATGGCGGGGCTGGCGGACGCTCGACCGGCCATCGGTCCTCGCCGTGCACGCCGCCTACGCCGGCGTCCCGCTGGGTTTTGCCGCCGTGGCGGCGGCGCCCGGCATGGCGGTCCATCTCTGGACGGTCGGGGCGCTCGGGCTGATGGGATTCGCGGTGATGTCGAGCATGATCCGCAAGCACGCCGGGAACGCCTTCGCGCGGTCGGCGGTGGTGACGGGCTGCTACGCGCTGATCGGTCTCGCCGTTGCCGTGAGGGCGGTTGCCGCGGTGGCGGGGGAGGATGGTTCGCGGTGGCTGCTGGCTGCGGCCGGCGCCTGGAGCGCGGCGGCGGTCCTGTTCCTGGCCGCTTTCGGCCGCCTTCTCCTCCGTGGCCGCCCCTGAGCGGAAAAAAGCCCACCGGCTTTGCGCCGATGGGCTTGAAGGGGGCAGAAAAACGGGAGGTTACAACGTCCAGCGGGGACGCAATCGGTGAACGATTGTGCGGTTATCCTGGCGGCTGGTTGCCCTCCCATCCTTGACGGCGGTCAAGCCGCCAAGGAAACGCGACGATGTCGTCAGCTGTTCTTTTTCAGATAGGCGATCAGGTCCTTGCGGGCCTGCTCGTTCTTCACGCCGGCGAAGGCCATCTTGTTGCCGGGGACGGCGCTCTTGGGGTCCGCCAGATAGGCGTCGAGCGTCGCCTCGTCCCAGGCCGCGGCGTTCTTCATGGCGTCGGAGTACTTGTAGGCTTCGACGGAGCCGGCCTTGCGGCCGACGACGCCGTGCAGGTTGGGGCCGACGCGGTTCGGGCCGCCGGCCTCGATGGTGTGGCAGGCCTTGCACTGGTTGAACACCTTCTCACCGGCGGCGGCGTCCTGCGCGGCGGCAAGGCCGGGGGACGACGCGGCCAGCGCGAAGGCGAGCAGGGCAAACATGCGCTTCATAGGGGTTTCCTCGTTCAACGGACTCAAAAGTTTCAGCGGACTCAAAAGTCAGCCGGGCCGCGCGGGAGAGGCGGTCCGGCGGACATCGGATGGCGGGCGGATGGCGGACGCGTCAGGCGGCCGGGGCGTCGGCGTAGGCCGCACCCGCCATGTTGTGGAAGAAGCCGTTCTCCAGCGGGACGGCGGTCATGCCGCGCAGCTCCGCCATCACGTCCTGCCCGCTGCGCTCGCCGTCCAGAACGGCGCGGAAGGCCCTGGCGACGGCAACCATGTCGAGGTCCTGCGGCGACAGGCGGAAGCGCCGGATGCCCATCGCCCGCAGCCGGTCGATCTCCGCCGCCAGCGCCAGATAGCCGTGCGACAGCGTCTGCGTGCCGTTGACCGACAGGAAGGGCTGGCCGTCGACGGTGCTGACCGGCATGCCGTCCGGGTCGTTGGCGCAGACGAACTGGCAGCCATCCTTGTGCAGCGCGTGCGCCCGCGCGTGGTAGCAGCGGGCGGAGATGGCGAGCGGCGCGCGCCCGAACACCTGCACCTCCATGGACAGGCCGAGCGCCGCCCCCGTCTTCGCCATCACGGCGACGGCGGCGGCGGGAAGCTCCGCCGGCAGCGACACCGCGACGGCGCCGCGCCCGGCCAGCCAGGCCAGCGTCGCCTCGTTGTAGCTGTTGATGAAGGGGCCGACGGCGTGGCGGCGCCCCTCCAGCAGGGCCAGCGCGCCCATGTCGTTGGCCTCGACCGGCAGCAGGTCGCTCTCCACGAGGTCGCGCATCGCGGCACGCTCCCGGTCGCTGCCCACCAGGATCGGGCTGGCGAGCCAGACCTCCTTCCCGGCGGCGGCCAGACGGGCGATCACCTCGTCCATGACCGGGGCGAGGAAGGGGGCGCGCTTGGAACAGACGATCTCGCCGACGACGACGGCGTCCACCGGCGCCTCGTCGGCGATGCGGGCGTAGAAGTCGCGCCAGCGCTCCGCCGGCCAGTTGAACAGGACGGGGCCAAGGGTCAGGGTGGGTTTCATGAACGCAACTCCTCAGCGCCACGCGCGGGTGTAGGCGCCGGTGGTCTGGGCCCCGCCCTCGACCATGGCCTCCAGGTCGAGCGCCGGCACGGGCAGCCCGCGTTCGAACGCGTCCAGCGCCCGGCGGTAGGCGCCGACCACGGCGGCGATGTAGGCCTTGCCGCGCTGGCGGCCTTCGATCTTCAGGGCGCAGACCTTGGCGGCCTTCAGCTCCGGCAGCAGGGCCAGCGCGTTGAGGCTGGTCGGCTCCTCGAACAGATAGGCCGGATCGGCGGAGGTGCCGCCGCCGGGCACGAAGCGGCCCTTGCACAGAGTCGGGTAGCCCGCCGGCTCCCCGGCGCCGAACACGTTGATGGTGAAGCCGCCGAGGCGGGAGGCCAGCGCGTCGCCGCGCGGCTCGTAGCGGACGTGGCTGGCGGGGGAGCAGACGCCCTGCTTGTTGGGCGACAGCCCGGTCGCGTAGGAGGACAGGGAGCAGCGCCCCTCCGCCATCGGGCAGAGGCCGCCGAAGACGAAGACCTCCGTCTCCACGTCGACCTCGGCGTTCAGCCGGGCGATCTCCGGCACGGTCAGCACGCGGGGCAGCACGACCCGCCGCACGCCGAAGGCGTCGCGGTAGAGCCGGATCGCCTCGGCGTTGGCGGCGGAGGCCTGCACCGACAGGTGGAGCCGCAGGTCGGGATGGTGCTCCGCCGCGTAGGCGAGCAGGCCGAGGTCGGCGAGGATGACCGCGTCCGCCTTCAGCCGCGCGGCGTCGTCCACCGCGCGCTGCCAGGGGGCGAGGTTGCCGGCCTGGGGGTAGGTGTTGATGGCGACGAAGACCTGGACGGACCGCGCGTGGGCGTAGGCGATGGCCTCGGCCAGCTCCGGCCGCGAGAAGTTCAGGCCGGGGAAGTTGCGCGCGTTGGTCTCGTCGCGGAAGCCCAGATAGACGGCGTCGGCGCCCGCGTCCACGGCGGCGCGCAGCGCGGCGGGATTGCCCGCCGGGCAGATCAGTTCGAAGGACCCCATGCCGTCACGCTCCCTGCCGCGGACCGATGAGCCGCCGCTCCAGGACGGCCATGCCCCAGCGCACCGGCGGCGGGGCGAAACGGCGCGCCGCGGCGAGAAGGTCGAGCGCCCGTCCGGCGTTGCGCCGCGCCACGGGCAGGGCGTGCCGCAGCGGACCGGCCGCAGCGGCGACGTCGCCGAACAGGTCCATCTCTTCGCCGTCCAGCGTGTTGCGGAGCGCCAGGATCAGCGCGGTGTCGCCCTCGATGGACAGTTCGCGGCGGAAGAACAGCGCGTCGCCGTCGATGCGCCCTTCCAGCAGGTCGAGAAGCCGCGCGCAGGGGCCGCGCACCGTGGCCTCCGCCTCGGCGGTGCGGTCGCAGACCCGCAGGGCGAGGGTGGGGCCGACGCGGAGCAGCAGGGCGGCGGGCGCATCAACCGGATCGATGAGCAGCCGGGCGTCGGGCAGTTCGCCGAGGGCGGTGAAGGCGCGCGGGTGGCGCGCCTCCAGAATCCGCAGCAGCCGGTCGAACAGCAGGCCGCCGGCGCCGTCGCCGAGCCGTCGTGCGAGCCCCAGCCCGGCCCGCGTCAGTTGGACTTCGACGTCGCGGGCACGGGTGTCCGGGGCCATCTCCTGGGCCTGATCCTGAACCATGAATCCGGGATCGCGCATACGCCTGTCTCCTTCCCTTCGGAATGGTCGTGTGGCGGGCGGAGCCCGCCGGGCTTCGGCAATACAGCCCGGTGGTCATACCATCCTTGATGACGGTCAAGCCCAAGGTCCCGAAACGCCGCCTGGGGCGATCAGCCGCACATCCCGCCGCAGCAGGAGCCGGAGCGCCGGGCGACCAGCCGGTCGTAGGGCAGGTGAAGCTGCCCGGCCGGCGGGATGACCCCCTGCATCAGGTCGAGGACCTGTTCGGCGGTGGTGCCCGGCGGGCAGTCGGTGATCTCGCAGACCAGCCCGCCGTCCGCCACGCCGAGCGGCGTCTCGGCGGCGACCGCGCTGGCCTGCCCGCCGCGCCCGATGAGCACCCGCAGCGAGGTGGCCGGGGCGGTGCCGGAGTCGGGCCGTCCGATGCGCACCCGCCAGCGCTCCGGCCCGCGCTCCAGGTAGGTCCAGCTCACCGCGTCGCCGAACAGCGCCCGGATCTGGAGAGAGAGCGGCCGCGGGTCATGGTCGTTGACCAGCACGAAGCCGCGGCCCGGCGCCAGATCCTGCGTGGCCTGGAGGATCAGTGGATGACGCTGGTGGGGCGGAATGGACTGGACGTCGATGACCGGCTCGGCCGCGTTGGACTGTTCGGCGATCTGCATGGGGGAGGTCCGGAGGGTTGCGATGTGGGGCAAGCCTAAAGGGCCGGTCCGATCAGCTCTTTGTTCCAGGACAAACTGAGACCCTGGTCCCGACTTGAGCGCAGGCGGGTTGCGGCGCGGCGCGCGGGCGGTCATGGTGTGAGGCAACTTTTCCGTGACGGCTTCCCGCAGGGGTGGTCGGGCGCGGCCTTGCCTTCGAGGATGGTCCAATGACGCCGCTTGCCCCCGATCCCGCCGTTCTGCGTGGCCTGCGGCTGTTTTCCGGTCTGGACGCCGCGGCCCTGGCGGAGATCGTCCGGTCCGCCCACACCCGGCGGATCGAGAAGGGAACCACCATCTTTTCCCAGGGCGACCGGGCGGCCCTCTGCCACGCGTTGATCGACGGGCGGGTCAAGATCGTCCAGACCGGGGCCGACGGGCAGCAGCTGGTGGTCCGCTACATCGGCGCTGGAGAGATGTTCGGCACGGCGGCGGTCTTTTCGGGCGGCATCTACCCCGCCGACGCGCTCGCCATGGTCGATTGCGTCGGCGTCCACTGGACCGCCGCCACGATGGGCGAGCTGATGGAGCGCTACCCCCGCATCGCGCTGAACGCCCTGGACGTCGTCGGCCGCCGCCTGCAGGAGGTGCAGACCCGCCTGCGCGAGCTGTCCACCGAGCGGGTGGAGCGGCGCGTCGCCCACGCGCTCCTGCGCCTGGTCCGTCAGGCGGGCCGCCGGGTCGGGAACGGCGTCGAGATCGATTTCCCGCTGTCCCGCCAGGACATCGCGGAGATGACCGGCACCACGCTGCACACGGTGAGCCGCATCCTCAGCGGCTGGGAAGGGCAGGGGATCGTCGAGGGCGGGCGCCAGCAGGTGACGATCCGCCAGCCGCACGCCCTGGTCGCCATCGCCGAGGACCTGCCCAAGCCGGAGGCATAGGCGGGGCGGACCCTTCGTTCCATTTGCGCGGGCGCAAAGAGACGCGCGTTCCGGTGTGCCAGGGTGCCGGGATGATCGCCCCGCCGACACCCTCAGCCACCGCGGCCTTGCCCTCGTCCTCCGACCTTGTCGAGGATGTGCTGGAGCGCTGGCCGCCGACCATCTCCGTCTTCCTCAAGCACCGGATGGCCTGTCCCGGCTGCCCGATGGCGCGTTTCCAGACCATCGCCGAGGTGGCGGACGACTATGGCCTGGACACCGACGCCCTGCTCGACGAGTTCGCCCGGGCCATCGCCGCCGAAGGCTGAGACCGCCGTGCGAGGGAGGCTGCCGCGCAAAAGCCTGCCGCGCGATCAGCCGCGCGCCGCCAACTCCTCGTGGGTGATGCGCTGAAGCCCGCCCCCGGTGCCGACGACATAGACCTCGTCGGCGTTGCGGATGGTCGCCAGACGGTGGGCGATGACCAGGGTGGTCCGCCCCTCCGCCAGCTCCATCAGCGACTTCTGGATTTCCCGCTCGGTCTGGGTGTCGAGCGCGGAGGTCGCCTCGTCGAGGATCAGGATCGGCGGGTTCTTCAGGAACATGCGGGCGATGGTCAGGCGCTGCTTCTGCCCGCCGGACAGCTTCACGCCGCGCTCTCCGATGATGGTGTCGAGCCCCTCCGGCAGCGAGGCGATCAGCCCGTCGAGATGCGCCCGCCGCGCCGCCTCCATGATCTCCGCGTCGCCGGCGCCGAGACGGCCGTAGGCGATGTTCTCGCGGATGGTGCCGCCGAACAGGAACACGTCCTGCTGCACGATGCCGATCTGCCGGCGCAGCGACGCCAGCGTCATGGCGCGGATGTCCTTGCCGTCAATGGTGATGCGCCCGGCCATGACCTCGTAGAAGCGCGGCAGCAGCGAGCAGATCGTCGTCTTGCCCGCACCCGACGGCCCGACGAAGGCGACGGTGGAGCCGGCCTTGATCGTCAGGTCGATGCCCTTCAGCACCGGGCGTGCCGGGTCGTAGCCGAAGGACACGCCCTCGTAGCGGATGTCGCCCTTCAGCGGCGGGGCCGGCACGGCGTCGGGCGCGTCGGCGATGTCCGGCTGGGTGTCGAGCAGCTGGGTGTAGCGGCGGAAGCCGGCAATGCCGCGGGGGTAGGTCTCGATGACCGCGTTGATCTTCTCGATCGGGCGGAAGAAGGTGTTGACCAGCAGCAGGAAGGCGAAGAATCCGCCCTGGGTCAGCTCGCCCACCAGCACGAAATGGGCGCCGGTCAGCATGACCACGATCAGGATCAGCCGCATGCTCATGTAGCTGAGCGTCGTCGAGGCCGCCATGATCTTGTAGGCGGCGAGCTTGGTGCTGCGGTAGCGGGCGTTGTCCTCGGCGAACAGCTTGCGCTCGTGGTCCTCGTTGGTGAAGGCCTGGACCACCCGCATGCCGCCGACATTCTCCTCGATGCGGACGTTGAAGTCGCCGACGCGGGAATAAAGCGACTGCCAGTTCTTCGTCATCCGCCCGCCGTAGCGGCTGGTCACGAAGGCGATCACCGGAACGATGGCCGCGGTGATCAGCGCCAGCGGCAGATGCACGATGGCCATGAGGGTGAAGGCGCCGACGAAGGTCATCACCGCGATCAGCAGGTCCTCGGGGCCGTGGTGCGCCACCTCGCCGATCTCGTCCAGGTCGCGGGTGACCCGCCCGACGAGATGGCCCGTCTTGTTGTTGTCGTAGAAGCTGAAGGAGAGCTTCTGCAGATGGTCGAAGCTCTTGCGGCGCATCTCCGTCTCGATGTTCACGCCGAGCATGTGGCCCCAGTAGGTCACGATGGCCATCAGACCGCCGTTCGCCATGTAGATCGCCAGCAGCGCCACCGTGGCGGCGACGATCAGCGGCCAGTCCTGGGTCGGCAGGAGCTGGTCCACGAAGGCGCGCACGGCCATCGGGAACCCCAGCTCCAGCAGGCCCGACAGGACGGCGCACACGATGTCGAGGACCAGCAGGCCGGTGAAGGGTCGGTAGTAGGAGAGGAAACGGCGGAGCATGGCTCTTCTCATTGCGGAACGGCAGAAGGGTGAACGGCAGAGGGAAAAACGAAACGGGTCACGGTGTCCGGGCGTTGGACCGGCCGAGCAGCCAGACCAGATAGGGGCCGGCGAGCAGCGCCGCGAACAGGCCCAGCGGCAATTGATAGGGGAAGGCGACGGTGCGGGCCAGCCAGTCCGACACCACCATCAGCCCGGCGCCGATGATAACGGCCCCGAACCCCTGGTCGAGCGGGCGGCCCAGCCCGGCCAGCCGGGCGAGGTGCGGCGCGATCAGGCCGATGAAGCTCAGCGGTCCGACGAACAGCGCCGCCGCCGCGGTCAGCAGCCCGGCCAGCAGCACCAGCAGGACGCGGCAGCGCCGCACCGGCACCCCGACGGAGCGCGCCGTCACGTCGCCCAGCGGCAGGATCTCCAGCCACTTGGCGGTCAGCGGCAGGGCGGCCAGCAGAAGAGCCGCCGCCCCGGCGCAGAACCAGGCATCGCCCGGACCGGCCTCGTTGGTCGAACCGCTCAGCCAGCGCAGCAGGGTGAAGGCCTGCGGCGAGCCGGTGGCGATGACCGCGGTCAGGACGGCGCTGCACAGGGCGCTCATCGCGATCCCGGCCAGCAGCAGCCGCTCCGGCCCGAAACCGGCGCGCAGCGACAGGGCCAGCATGGCGGCCAGCGTCAGCACCGCCCCCGCCGCCGACGCGGCGAGCTGCAGGCCGAAGCCGGGGGCAGTGACGAGGAACAGCGCGGCGGTCAGCCCGACGCCCGCCCCGGTGCCGACGCCGAGGATTTCCGGGCTGGCCAGCGGGTTGGCGGTCACCCGCTGCAACAGCATCCCGGCGGCGGCCAGCATCGCCCCCGCAGCCGCCGCGACCACGACGCGCGGGCCGCGCCAGCCCAGCAGCGTGTCGAGCAGCGGGCCGGTGGACAGCGTCCAGCCGCCCGGCCCGTAGCCGACCGTCAGGGCGAGGCCCACGGCAATGGCGCTGAACAAGGCGAACAGGGCGATCAGCCGGTACGGGTGCGGGCTGCGGCGCGACGGCGCGGGACGGCTGTTCAGCGACGGCCATTCGAACATGCGCAGGCGCGGCAGCAGCCAGAGCAGCAGCGGGCCGCCGAGCAGCGCCGTCGCGGCACCGGTCGGCACACGCTCCCCGTCCACCCCGGCCAGGAGTTGCACCAGCCCGTCGGTCAGCCAGAGCAGGAGCGCGCCGATCAGCGGGGCGGCGACCAGCCTCTGGCCCTGGGTCCGCGCGCCGCTGAGATGCGCCAGCGCCGGGGCGGCCAGACCGACGAAGCCGATCACCCCGACCTCCGCCGTCACGCTGGCCGCCAGCCAGACCGCGACCCCGATGACCCCGAAGCGCGTGGCGTTCAGGGCGACGCCGAGGCTGCGGGCGCTGGCGTCGTCCAGCCCGAGGATGGCCAGCGGGCGCATCAGCAGAAAAGCGGCGCCGACGCCGATCAGCAGCCGGACCGCGATGGTCAGCGTCGGCCCCCAGCTCTGCTGGGCCAGCGCCCCGCCGCCCCAGATGAAGATGGAGAAGAGGTATTCGCCGTTGGCGAGGATCAGCGCGGCGCTGCCCATCGTCGCGGTCAGGGCGACCATCATGCCGGCCAGCACGACGGCCACCGGCTCCAGCCCGCGCCGCCACGTCATGGCGAGGATCAGCCCGACCGCCGCCAGCCCGCCGGCCAGCGCCACCCCCTCCCGCGCGCCGTCCATCAGCGCCGGGGCGTAGAGCATCCCCTGCGTCAGGGCGAGCTGGGCGCCCGCCGACACGCCGAGCGTCGAGGGCTCGGCCAGCGGGTTGCGCAGCACGCGCTGGAGCAGCAGCCCCGACAGGCCGAGCGCCGCCCCGGCGACCAGCGCCACCGCGATGCGCGGCAGCACGCTGTGATAGAGAATGACGCCGTCCAGCCACGCCGCGTCCGGCGGCAGGGGCATGGAAGGTGCCACGGCGTGCCCGGCGATCTGCCGGACCGACAGAGCGGCGGCGGCCAGCGCCAGCCCGCTCCACAGCAGGATGCGGTTGACTCCCATGCGCTCAGCCATGGCGGGCGGTCTCCGGCCGCAGCAGGGCGGCGGTGACGAGGCGGGCGAAGCGCAGGGCGGCCGGAAGCCCGCCGAAATGGTTGACCGGCCCGATCACGCTCACCCGCTTCTCCCGCACCATCGGCAGGGCCTGCCACAGGGCGCTGTCGTCCAGCCCGCGCACCACGTCGGAGGGCAGCGGCGGAACGACGACGGCGATGGCGTCCGGCATCCGCGCCAGCACCTCGATCCCCAGCGGTGCCGCGGCGCTGTAGCTGGATTGCGAGGCCCAGGCGTTGCGCAGCCCCAGCCGCTGGAGCACCGCGCCGAACATGCTGTCGTCGCCGAAGGCGCGGACATGGCGGGCGTCGCCGAAGTTGATCGCCAGCACCGGGCGGCGGACGGCGCCGCGCAGGGACTCGCCCAGCCGGGCGATCTCCGCGTCGGCCCCGGCGACGAAGGCGCGGGCCTCCGTCTCACGCCCCAGCGCCCGGCCGAGGGTCAGCGCCGCTTCGGCGGCGAGCGGGTAGGGCGGCACGCCCGGGAGATAGATCGGCAGCGACAGGGTTTCCGCCACCCGCTCCAGGCTGGCCCGCTGCTCCTCGTAATAGTTGGAGGTGAGGATGAGGTCCGGTTCGGCGAGCGTCAGCGCCTCGTAATTCGGCGTGCCGCGCAGGCCGAGGTCGATCACCGGGTCCGGAACCTCCGGCTCGACGACGACCTTGCGGAACTGGATCAGCTCGGTCGCGGCGACCGGCACGATGCCAAGAGCCAGCGCCGTCTCCAGCCCCGCCCAGTCGATGGCGGCGACCCGCCGCCCCGACGCGGCCCGTCCAAGACTGGGCAGCAGCAGCGCTCCGGCGGCGAGGCCCAGCGCGTGGCGGCGGGTGATCGTCGCGCGTCCCGTCACAGCACGCAACCGATCGGCTTGCCGGTCACCGGGTGCGGGACGGTCGTCATGGCGAGGCGGTAGATGGCCCCCAGCGTCTCGCCGGTCATGATGGCGTCCGGCGTGCCCTGGGCGATCAGCGCGCCGTTGCGCATCGCCAGGATCTCGTCGCAGACGCTGGCCGCCATGTTGATGTCATGGAGCACGATGACCGCGCCGATGCCGCGCGCCCGGCTCAGCCGGCGCACCAGCCCCAGCAGTTCGACCTGGCTGGCGATGTCCAGCGCCGAGGTCGGCTCGTCGAGCAGCAGGCCGCGCGTGTCCTGCGCCAGCATCATGGCCAGCCAGACGCGCTGCCGCTCGCCCCCCGACAGGCTGTCCACCAGCCGGTCGGTGAAGGCGTCGAGGTGGGTTTCGGCGATGGCCTCCGCCACCTTGGCGGCGTCCTCCGCCCCGAAGCGGCCGAGCGCGCCGTGCCAGGGAAAGCGGCCGAGCGCCACCAGTTCGCGCACCGTCATGCCTTCGGCGGGCGGGGTGAATTGCGGCATGTAGGCGACGGTGCGCGCGAAGTCGCGGTCGCCGATCCGCGTAAGGTCCGCCCCCAGGCAGCGGATGGTTCCGCCGCCCGGCGGCTGCTGGCGGGCCAGCAGGCGGATCAGCGTGCTCTTGCCCGATCCGTTGGGGCCGACCAGCCCATAGATCCGCCCCTGCTCCAGCCGCAGCGACAATCCCGACAGGATCGCCCGCCCGGCAACGGAGAAGCTCACGCCGTCAAGGTCGTAGAGAGGCTGGGTCTGGTCTGGGCTGGTCATCACTCTTCGCCTTTACGTCCCTCTCCCCGGAGGGGAGAGGGGGTTCACATCACCACGTCATATTGACGGTCAGCAGAGCGGTCCGCCCCTCGGCGTAGCCGCAGGAGAACTGGGTCTGGCAGCTCGCCACATACTCCTTGTCGAACAGGTTGGTGACGGCGAGGTTCACGCCCCAGGCGGCGGGCTTGTAGCCGATCCGCGCGTCGAAGACGGTGGCGGCGGGGACCTTCAGCGTGTTCTCGTTGTCGGCCCAGGACGAGCCGACGTAGCGCACGCCGCCGCCCACCGACACGCCGTCCAGCGCGCTCTCCCGGAAGGTGTAGTCGAGGAAGGCCGAGCCCTGGACCTGCGGCACGATGTAGGGGGTCTTGCCGATCAGCGCCGGGTTGGCGTCCTTCTTGATGTCGAGGTCGAGCGCGGTGAAGGAGGCGACCGCCTTCAGGTTCGGCGTGATGTTGGCCTTGGCCTCAAGCTCGATGCCGCGCGAATTGACCTCGCCCAGCTGGGTCTCGGCGTTGAAGGGGCCGGTCACCACGTTGGTGCGCGTCAGGTCGAACAGGGCCGCGGTGAAGATGGCGTCCATCCAGGCCGGACGGTACTTGACGCCGACCTCGTACTGCTGGCCGGTCTCCGGCTTGAACACGCCGGCCGCCGCCGACGATCCCAGCACCGGGTTGAAGAAGGTGGAGGCGCTGACATAGGGCGTCACGCCGTTGGCGAACTCGTAGGCCAGACCGGCGCGCCCGCTGAACTTCCCGTCCTTGCCGTCGTAGGCGGGCGTGCCGTCGGCGTCGGTCGAGGCGATGTCGTAGCGCCCGTTCAGCGTCACCAGGAAGCCCTGGCCGAAGCGCATCTGGTCCTGCAGATAGACGCCGAGCTGACCCATCGTCAGCTCCTGGTCGATGTAGGAGAAGCGCTGGCCCTGCGCGGCGCCGTAGACGGGGTTGGTGGCGCTGATCGGCGTGGCCGAGCCGGACGCCTGCACCTGATCCATCTTGAAATACTTGTAATCGACGCCGACCAGCGCCGTGTGGGCGACTGGGCCGGTCTGCCACCTGGATTCGAGCTGGTTGTCGATCAGGAAGGTGTTGACCTTGGTCGTGTGCTCGAAATTGATGCGCGACAGCAGGTTGTTCGGGTCGGTCGGCACCGCCGAGAAAGCGTTGTAGCCGTAGGGATAGACTGAGACCTCGTGGACCCGGCTGTAGCCGTAGCGGGCGTTCTGGCGGAAGGTCAGGTCGTTGTCGAAGCGGTGTTCGAACTCGTAGCCGACGGAGGCCTGACGGCGCCGGTAGGTGTCGATGTCCGGCTCGGTGAAGTTGGCCTTGCGGTCGATGCGCCCGAAGGGGGCCGGCTTCACCGTGCCGACATAGGGCAGGAAGGCGCCGCCGTTGTGCGTCTCGTCGATGTCGGTGTAGTTGGTCAGCACCGTCAGCGTGTTGCGGTCGTTCGGCGACCATTTGAAGCTCGGCGAGATGGTGCCGCGGAAGCCGTCCGCGAAGTCGGTGTAGCTGTCGCCGCCGGCGATCCGTCCGGTCAGCCGGTAGCTCAGCGTCGGGTCGATGGCGCCGCCGACGTCCAGCCCGAGATGGGCGGTGCCGTGCTGGTTGATCCCCGCCTCGACCGAGCGCACCGGCGTGTCGCCGGGCCGCTTGGTGACGTAATTCACCAGACCGCCGGGGTTGCTGCCGCCGTAGAGGACGGAGGAGGCGCCGCGCAGCACCTCGATCCGCTCCAGCGTGTAGCTGTCCACGAACTGGCCGCCGAAGCCGTAGCTGTAGAGCTGGAGCCCGTCCTGGTAGATGCCGGTCTGCGTCGCCTGGAAGCCGCGGATGAAGATCCAGTTGGTGTCGCTGTCCGGGCCGAAGGGCTGGCTGAAGATGCCGGGGGTGTAGCGCAGCGCCTCGTCCACCTTCTGCGCGCCGCGGTCGTCCATCTCCTCGCGCCCGATCACCGAGACGGACTGCGGAACCGCCTCCAGCGGAATGTCGGTCTTGGACCCCGTGGCCGAGCGGCCGGGCACATAGCCGCGGACCGGGCTGGTCGCGGTGTCGGCGCTCCGGCTGCCCTCCACCGTGACGGGCGCCAGGACCGCCGGGGCGGTCGCGTCCTGCGCCTGGGCGAGCGCCGGCATCAGCAGGGCGGCGAGCGCCGTGCCGTTCAAGAGGAAGCGGGTCAGTCGCTTGTTCGAAATATCACTCATCGCAATCGGCCTCGGACTGTATGCGGCATCCGCGAAACGCCTTCGGACCGGCGGGTCCCAAAGAGCCTGCGTTGTTGCGAATGATTAGCATGTGCATGAAAGGGCGCGATTGAACGGTCTTTGGATGGGTTGGACGATCTTCCGGCATTCGTCGGTCCCAGGGTGCGTCGGGCGATGCCCCGGCTCAGCCGGTCTGGCTGCGCAGCCACGCGGCGGGCGTGGTGCCGACGATCTGGCGGAAGACGCGCGTCAGGTGCGCCTGATCGGAAAAGCCCGCCATCACCGCGGCCGCGGCCAGAGTCGTGTCCGATCCGGTCAGCAGGCTCTTGGCCCGCTCCACGCGGACCCGCATCTGCCACTTGTGGGGCGGCAGACCGGTCGAGGCCTTGAAGGCGGTGCAGAAATGGGTGGTGGACAGGCCGGTCAGCTCGGCCAGCTCCTGCAGGCGGATGGGTCGGCCGCAATGCTCCTCGATGTAGTCGGTGACCCGCTTCAGCTGGCGCGGCGGCAGTTGCCCCCTCTTGCGCTCGGCGAGGGGTTCCGCCTGCGCGAGGCCGACGAACAGCGCGGCCATCAGGCTCTCGCCGTAGAGGTCGTGCAGGTTCGCCGACGTCCGGCATTCCGCCGCGATCAGGCGGGCCAGAGCGAACAGGCGGTCATCCGCGAAGTTCAGCCGCGGCCGGTCCATGCCCCGGACGTCCGGCCCGTCCATGAAGCGGCTTCCCAGAACGGACATGTCGAAATGGAGGTCGAGATGGGTGAGCCGGCGGACGTTCACCGTGCGCGACCACACCCGCAGCCCGGCGGGCACATAGCTCAGCGGCTCGCGCCGGCTGAGCCGGCCGGCCTCGCCGCGGCCGGGCGAGGCCGTGACGTGCAGCCCGCCATCCCCCACCTGATCGAGGACGACGACCAGCCGCGGGGCCTCGGACACATACTCGCCCTGGCCGTTCTGGTCGCAGGCGACGTTCCAGATGTCGGCGATCATCCCGTTCCAGGCGCGCCACTGAAGGTCACCGAGGATGGTGATCCCTTCCGTGCTGCTTTGCATTCTGGGATGGAACGGCATGGATCGGCCTCCCAGCCACCGGATTGAACAGACCTTCGGAATTCTCCCCCGAGCCGCCAGACCTATAGGGCAATAAGCAATTGCGAACAAGTCGCATTCTTACTTGTCGTCCGACCCCGCTCAGCGGTTGGCCGTCTTGCCGGCGAGGGCGGCGCGGTCGATGACGTCGTACAGCTCCAGATCCTCGCGGGCGATGCGGTGCTTCAGGGCGGTCACCACTTCGCGCGTCTCGCGGACGAAGGTTTCCGGGTCCTTGGACACGGCCAGCGGGCCGGGCCAGCTCGCCCGGTAGCGGTCGAAGCGCGCCCGCAGGCTGCCCATTTCGGCCTGGAAGCGCGCCGCCGTGGCCCGCAGCGCCGGGGTGGGGTGGGCCAGCAGGCGCGGATAGAGCGCGCTGTCCTCCAGCGACAGGTGGACGGTGAACACGCCGAACAGGTCGCGGACCGCCGTGGCGAGGGCGGCGGCGTTCGCCGCCGGGGACGGCGCCGCCAGCAGGAAATCGATCCGGCCGACGAGCTGACCGACGGTGGCGTGGTGATGGCGGTACAGGGTGGTGCTGATGGCTGCACTGGACATGATGGAGTCTCCAACCGGGGCCGCCAGCGGATGGGCGGTGCTTGAAGACGAGAGTGCCGGCTGGACCTTCGCCGATCGTTGCGCCAGAGCAAGCAGGGGGAGGGTCGGCGGAGAAACGGCGCGGCGGGGAGCGGGGCTTTCGGCCCCGGCTCCCCGCCACGTCTAAGGCGACGGTTCCCTCAGGGACGCTCAGTCGTCCCCATGCCCGTGGGCGAGGGCCGGACCGGACGGCGCCACCGCCGCCGGCTTGCCGGCCCCGACCATCGTGCGCAGCAGGACGTAGAAGACCGGCGTCAGCATCAGGCCGAACAGGGTGACGCCGATCATCCCGGCGAACACCGCCACGCCCATCGCGTGGCGCATCTCGGCGCCGGCGCCGGTCGAGGTGACCAGCGGCACCACGCCCATGATGAAGGCGATGGAGGTCATCAGGATGGGCCGCAGCCGCAGCCGGCTGGCTTCGATGGCGGCCTGCACCACGCTGCGCCCCTGATGCTCCAGCTCGCGGGCGAACTCGACGATCAGGATGGCGTTCTTCGCCGACAGGCCGACCAGCACCATGAAGCCGATCTGGGTGAAGATGTTGTTGTCGCCCCCCGTCAGCCACACCCCGGCCAGCGCCGACATCAGGCTCATCGGCACGATCAGCAGGATGGCGAGCGGCAGCGTCAGGCTCTCGTACTGGGCGGCCAGCACTAGGAAGACGAGCAGGATGCTGATGGGGAAGATCCACAGCGCCGCGTTGCCGGCCAGGATCTCCTGATAGGTCAGGTCGGTCCATTCGAACCGCACGCCGCGCGGCAGGGTCTCATGGGCGATGCGCTCCGCCGCCGCCTGCGCCTGACCGGAGGAATAGCCGGGAGCCGGGCCGCCGTTGATGTCGGCGGCGGTGTAGCCGTTGTAGCGCACGACCATCTCCGGCCCGTAGCTCTGCTTGACGGTGACCAGCGAGGAGAGCGGCACCATGTCGCCCTGGGCGTTGCGCGTCTTCAGCAGGCCGATGTCGGCGGATTCGGCGCGGAAGGGCGCGTCGGCCTGGACGCGGACCTGGTAGACGCGGCCGAAGCTGTTGAAGTCGTTCACATAGAGCGAGCCCAGATAGATCTGCATGGTGTCGAACACCTCGCCGATGGGCACGCCCTGCTGCTTGGCCTTCACGCGGTCGAGATCGACGTCGAGCTGCGGCACGTTGATCTGGTAGCTGGAGAAGGCCGGCCCCAGCTCCGGCGTTTCCATGGCCTTCTTGAGGAAGGACCCGACCGCCGCGTTCAGCGCCTCGTAGCCCAGCGCGCCGCGGTCCTCGATCTGCAACTTGAAGCCGCCCAGCGTGCCGAGGCCCATCACCGGGGGCGGCGGGAAGATGGCGACGAAGGCCTCCTTCAGCCCGGCGTAGCGCTTCTGCAGATCACCGGCGATGGCGGCGGCCGACAGCGAGGGGTCCTTGCGCTCGGCGAAGGGCTTCAGCGTGACGAAGACGATGCCGGCGCTGGAGCTGTTGGTGAAGCCGTTGACCGACAGGCCGGGGAAGGCGACGGCGCTCTGCACGCCGGGGCGGGCCAGGGCGATGTCGGTCATCTCGCGGATCACCGCCTCCGTCCGGTCGAGCGAGGCGCCGTTGGGAAGCTGGGCGAAGCTGATGAGGTATTCCTTGTCCTGCGCCGGGACGAAGCCCATCGGCACGGTGCGGCCGAGCAGCACGGTGACGCCGAGCAGCCCGACATAGACCAGCATCATCAGCCCTTTGTGCCGCACCACCCCGCCGACGCCGCGGCCGTAGCCGGTCGAGGCGCGGTGGAAGACCCGGTTGAACAGCCGGAAGAAGCCGCCGAAGACCTTGTTCATCGCGCGGGTCAGCCAGTCCTGCGGCTGGTCGTGGCCGCGCAGCAGCACGGCCGCCAGGGCCGGCGACAGGGTCAGCGAGTTGAAGGCGGAGATGACGGTGGAGATCGCGATGGTCATCGCGAACTGCTTGTAGAACTCGCCGGTCAGGCCGCTCATGGCCGCCAGCGGGACGAAGACGGCGACCAGCGTCAGCGCGATGGCGATGATCGGGCCGCTGACCTCCTGCATGGCGCGGTAGGTCGCTTCCTTGGCCGACAGGCCGTTCTCGATGTTGCGCTCGACGTTCTCCACCACGACGATGGCGTCGTCCACGACGATGCCGATGGCCAGCACCATGCCGAACAGCGACAGCGCGTTGATCGAATAGCCCAAGCCCAGCATCAGCGAGAAGGTGCCGACGATGGACACCGGAACCGCCAGCAGCGGGATGATCGAGGCGCGCCAGGTCTGGAGGAAGACGATGACCACCAGCACGACCAGGGCGACGGCTTCCAGCAGCGTGTGGATCACCGCGTCGATGCTGGAGCGGACGAACTGCGTCGGGTCGTAGACGATGCTGTAATCGACGCCGTCCGGCATGTCGGCCTTGAGATCGGCCATGGTCGCCCGGATGGCGTCGGAGATGGCCAGCGCGTTGGCGCCCGGCGACTGGTTGATGCCCAGCGCCACCGCCGGCTTGTTGTCGAGCAGCGAACGCAGGCCGTACTGCGCCGCCGCCAGCTCGACGCGGGCGACGTCGCGCAGCAGGGTGACGCCGCCCTGTTCACCGGTCTTCAGGATGATCGCGCCGAACTCCTCCGGCGTCGTCAGGCGGCCTTGCGCGTTGATCGAGAGCTGCAGGGGCGTGTCGGGCAGGGAGGGGGAGGCGCCGATGACGCCCGCCGCGACCTGGACATTCTGCTCGCGGATCGCCGCCACCACGTCGGACGCGGTCAGGCCGCGCTGCGCGACCTTGTTGGGGTCGAGCCAGACGCGCATGGAATAGTCGCCGGCGCCCCACACCTGCACCTCGCCGACGCCGGAGATCCGGCTCAGCCGGTCCTTGACGTTCAGGATGGCGTAGTTGCGCAGGTAGGTCATGTCGTAGCGGTCGTTGGGCGACAGCAGATGCACGACCATGGTCAGGGTGGGCGAGCTTTTGACCGTCGTCACGCCCAGCCGCTGCACGTCGGACGGCAGGCGCGGCAACGCCTGCGCCACCCGGTTCTGCACGAGCTGCTGCGCCTTGTCCGGGTCGGTGCCCAGCCGGAAGGTCACGGTCAGCGCCATGTTGCCGTCGCTGTTGGCCTGCGACTGCATGTACAGCATGTTTTCGACGCCGTTGATCTGCTCCTCCAGCGGGGAGGCGACCGTTTCGGCGATGACCTTGGGGTTGGCGCCCGGAAACTGGGCGCGGACGACGACGGACGGCGGAACGACTTCCGGGTATTCGGAGATGGGCAGCTGGAACAGCGAGATCGCTCCCGCCAGGAACAGCGCCACCGACAGCACGCCCGCGAAGATCGGGCGGTCGATGAAGAATTTGGAGATGTTCATGATGGCCTTCCCAGCGGGCGGCATGGAGTTTGGCATGGGGTTTGGACGCAAGGCCCCCTCCCTCCCCCCGTTGCGTGGGAGAGGGTTGGGGAGGGGGCGGGGCTGTTACTGGTTCGCGGCGGTCTCGATGGCGTCCGCCGGCTTGCCCATCGCCACGGTCTTCGGGCTGATGCGGGCGCCCGGCCGGGCGTGCTGGATCCCGTTGACGACGATGCGCTCCCCGGCGGCGAGGCCGCTCTTGACCACGCGCAAGCCGTTCTGCGCAGCACCCGGGATGATCTCGCGGTACTGCACGGTGTCGTCGCCGCCGACCACCAGGACGAACTTCTTGTCCTGGTCGGTGTTGATGGCGCGGTCCTCGACCATCAGCGCGTCGTGCGGGGTGCTGCCGCCGACCTTGACGCGGGCGTAGAGGCCGGGGACCAGCATCCCGTCGGGATTGTCGAACTTGGCGCGCACGCGGATGGTGCCGGACACGGCATCGAGCCGGTTGTCCACATGCTCCACCGTGCCGCCGCGCGAATAGCCGTTCTCGTTGGCGAGGCCGAGCTGGACCGGCACGTCGGCGGCGTCCTTCACGCTGGCGATGTGGCGCAGGTAGGTCTGCTCGTCGACGTCGAAGGAGGCGTAGATCGGCGAGACCGAGACCAGCGTCGTCAGCGGGGCGGCGGAGGCGCCGGAGGCCACGACATTGCCGACCGTCGCCTCGGCGCGCGAGACGCGGCCGGAGATCGGGGCGGTCACCTGGGTGTGCTCCAGGTCGATGCGGGCGAGGTCGAGCGCCGCCTGCGCCGCCTTCAGGTTGGCGACGGCCTCGCGGGCGGCGTTCTCCTTCTCGTCGAGCGTCTGGCGCGAGACGGTGTTGTTCTGCACCAGCCGCTGGGCGCGGTCGAGGTCGGCGGCGGTGAAGCGCACCGAGGCCTGCGCGGCGGCGACCTGGGCCTCGGCGCGGGCGACCTCGGCGACGTGGGGGCGCGGGTCGATGGTGAAGAGGGGATCGCCCTTCTTCACCAGGGCGCCGTTGCGGAAATGGACGGCGGTGATGGCGCCGGACACCTGCGGGCGCACCTCCACCCGGTCCACCGCCTCCAGGCGGCCCGAATAGGACTGCCAGTCGGTGATCTTGCGGGCGACGACCGGCGCCACGTCCACCTCGGGCGGCGGTGGGGCGGCGGCCGCCGCCGCGGGGGCGTCGGCGTGGCCCTGGGTGGTGACGACGCCGGCCACGCCGGCGGTGGCGGCGCCGACGGCGAGAAGGAGGGCGAGCTTCGAAGGAGACAACGACATGGGACCACTCTCCTGGGGAGGATCAGACAAGGGCGCCGTGGCCGTCCACGGGGGACAGGCGGCGGCGGAAGAAGTCGGCGACCGCCAGCAGCGCCGGGCGGTGGCCGGGCAGGGCGGCGTGCGAAATGGCGGGGAAGCGGGTGACCTCGGTGGGCACGCCGGCTCCGATCAGGTTGGCGGCGTACTGCTCCGCCTCGATGCGCAGGACGTCCTTCTGCGCGGTGACGATCAGCGTCGGCGGCAGCCCGGCCAGCCGGCGGGAATCCAATGGTGCGGCGTAGGGGTGCACACGCTGCGCGGCGTCGGGCAGATAGGCGCGGTAGCAGCGGGCGTAGGCGGTCGCCGGAACGTCGCACTGCATCGCCTGGGCGTCGCCGGCGCGGGTCAGGCTGGGATCCAGCATCGGGCCGAGCAGGGCCTGCGCGCGGATGTCCACCTCGCCCTGGTCGCGGGCCAGGAAGGTCAGCGAGGCGGCGACATGGCCGCCCGCGTCGTGCCCGGCGACGCCCAGCCCGCCCTTGGCGATGTTCAGGTCGCGCGCCTCGGCGAGGGTCCACAGCGCCGCCTGGTGGGCGTCGTGGGCCGCGGTGGGGAAGCAGTGGGCCGGGGCCAGCGAATAGCCGACCGAGACGACCAGCGCCGGCACGCTCTCCGCGATGGCGGCGGCGGCGGTTTCCGCCTCCTCCAGCGAGCCGGAGGTGAAGCCACCGCCATGCAGGTACAGCAGCGCCGGAACGGTCAGCCCGATCAGCGGCCGGTAGAGCCGCAGCCGGATGTCCTGGACGTGGCCGGCGATGGTCCGGTCATCGACCGAGAGCCGGCACGGCTCTGTTCCGGTCTTGCGTGTTTTCGACGGTTCCGACGAGCGGCCCATGATCCGACGGTGCCCCAGCACCCCTCCCGCATTGCAACAGGAGGGAGTGTGGGCGTTTGGCCGGTCGGAATAAATACGCGGTCAACGGCAACACAATTCGGATCGGATGAACAATCCGGCTCACATCACGCCCAACTCACATCACGCCCAACTCACATCACACAGAGGCAGACGTCCTCCGATTCCGCGGTGGCCGGCGCCGGCACGGGCTTCTCCCGCTCCGGGCACTCGTAGCCGTCGATCTCCTCGCCCTGCATCAGCGGGCACCCTTCGAACAGCTCGGCGACCCAATCGACGAAGGCGCGGACCTTGGGCGACAGGTGGCGGTTGTGCGGGTAGAGCGCGGAGATCGGCATCAGCTCCGGGCGCCAGTCCTTGAGGATTTCCACCAGGGCGCCGCTGCGCAGGTGGGGCAGCGCCATGAAGCGGGCGATCTGCCCGATGCCCAGCCCCTCCAGCGCGCAGGTGACGTAGGCGTCGGCGTCGTTGACCGAGACCGGGCCGTTCAGCTTCACCTCGTGGGTGACGCCGTCGCGCTCGAAGCTCATCTCGTGCATCTTGCCGGTGCGGGTGAAGTAGTTGACGGCGACGTGCCCTTCCAGCTCCTCGATGGTCCGGGGCGTGCCGTGCCGGGCGAGATAGGCCGGGCTGGCGACGGTGACCGGGCGGAAGGCGCCGACCCGGCGGGCGATCAGGCTGGAATCCACCAGATCGCCGACGCGCAGCACGCAGTCCACCCCCTCCTGGATCAGGTCGATGGGGCGGTCGCTCATCCCGATCATGATCTCGATGTCGGGGTAGCGGGCGTGGAACTCGTGGATGGTCGGGATGATGATGAGCCGCCCGACCGAGCCCGGCATGTCCACCCGCAGCCGCCCGCGCGGCGTCTTGCGGGCGCTGGTGAAGGAGGTTTCGATCTCCTCCAGGTCGGAGAGGATGCGGGTGGCGCCCTCCAGATAGGCGGCGCCGTCGAGCGTCAGGCTCAGCTTGCGGGTCGTCCGCTGGAGCAGGCGGACGCCGAGCGCCGCCTCCAGATTCTGGATGGTCGTCGTCACCGAGGCTCGCGGCAGGCCCAGCGTGTCGGCGGCCTTGGTGAAGCTGTTGACCTCGACGACGCGGACGAAGACGCGCATCGCGTGCAGTTTGTCCATGGTCGGTCCATCGACGCAGTGGGGATGGCCCGGCCCGTGTTTGGATAGACCCAAACGGAGCGGGCCGGGCTGCGCCTATCTAAGCACAGCCCGGCCCGAAGTCGATGGGGCTTTGGTGGGGCGGGACGGCAATCGCTTTGGTTGTTCCCTCTCCCCCCTGGGGAGAGGGGTAGGGTGAGGGGGGTGCGCTTTTGCCGGACGTACCGCTACGCGCATCCCCCTCACCGGCCCTTCGGGCCACCCTCTCCCCGGAGGGGAGAGGGCTACTGCGCCAACGTCGAAGCCTTGAATGGGCGCCCTCAGGTCGCCGGCACCGGCTTGGCGGCCGGCGCGCGGCCCAGCGTCGGCACCAGCAGCGCGGCCCCCAGGCAGAGCAGCCCGGCGATGAAGAAGGCCGGCAGGTAGCTGTCCAGCGTGCTGCGGGCGTAGCCGGCCCCGAAGGCGGCGCAGGCCGCACCGATCTGGTGCCCGGCGAAGATCCAGCCGAAGACGAGGTTGGCGCGCTCCCTCCCGAACCGCTCGGCGGTCAGCCGGACGGTCGGCGGCACGGTGGCGATCCAGTCCAGACCGTAGAACACCGCGAACAGCGACAGGCCGTAGAGCGTGAAGTCGGAATAGGGCAGGAACAGCAGCGACAGCCCGCGCAGCCCGTAATACCAGAACAGGAGCCAGCGGTTGTCGTAGCGGTCGGACAGCCAGCCCGAGGCGACCGTGCCGACGAAGTCGAAGATCCCCATCAGCGCCAGCAGGCTGGCGGCCCGCACCTCCGGCACGCCGAAATCGACGCAGAGCGGGATCAGATGGGTCTGGATCAGCCCGTTGGTGCTCGCCCCGCAGATGAAGAAGGTGGCGAACAGCACCCAGAAGACCCGCGTCCGCGACGCGTCGCGCAGGGCGCCCAGCGCGGCGGCCACCACCGAGCCGGCGGGCGGCGGCGGGGCGGTCGCCGCACCCTCCTCGCCATAGGCGGCCAGCCCAAGGTCGGACGGGCGGTCGCGCATCAGGGCGAGCACGGCCAGCGCCGCCACCCACAGCAGCCCGCACAGCAGCGCCAGCGCCACGCGCCAGCCCATCTGCTCGGTCAGCATCGACAGCAGCGGCATGAAGACGAGCTGCCCGGTTGCCGAGCTGGCGGTCAGCAGGCCGACGACCAGCCCGCGCCGCCGGCTGAACCAGCGCGTCGCCACGGTGGCGCCCAGCACCATGGCGGTCAGGCCGGTGCCGAAGCCGACGACGAAGCCCCACAGCAGGATCAGCTGCCAGACCTCGCGCATGGCGAGCGACAGCAGCAGCCCGCCGCTGACCAGCGTCAGCGAGGACAGCACCATCCGCTTGACGCCATAGCGGTTGATGAGGGCGGCGGCGAACGGCCCCATCAGGCCGAACAGCAGCAGGCGGATGGCCAGGGCGATGGAGATGTCGGCGGTGGACCAGCCGAACTCGCGCTGCAGGGGCAGCAGGAGGACGCCGGGGGCGCCGACAGCACCGGCCGACACCAGCATGGTCAGGAAGGTGACGCCGACCACGGCCCAGCCGTAATGGACGTTGCGCCGCGCCAGCGCGGCGGCGACGGGGGAGGACAGCATGGATGGGGTTCCGGTCTGGCGGAAAGGGTCAGGCGGGCCGTTCGACCGCGATGGCCGTGGCCTCGCCGCCGCCGATGCACAGGGAGGCGACGCCGCGGCGCAGCCCCCGCGTGGCCAGCGCGTGCAGCAGCGTCACGATCAGCCGCGCGCCGGTGGCGCCGATGGGATGGCCGAGCGCGCAGGCTCCGCCGTTGACGTTCAGCGCGTCGCGGGGAATGCCGAGGTCCCGCTGCGCCGCCATGGCGACGACCGCGAAGGCCTCGTTGATTTCGAACAGGTCGACGTCGCCGACGCTCCAGCCGACGCGGTCGAGCAACTTGCGGATCGCCGGAATGGGCGCCGTGGTGAACCAGGCCGGGTCCTGGCTGTGGGTGGCGTGGCCGAGGATGGTCGCCAGCACGGGCAGCCCCTCGCGTTCCGCCAGCGAGCGGCGGGTGAGCAGCAGCGCCGCCGCCCCGTCGGCGTTGGCCGATGAACTGGCCGCCGTGATCGTGCCGTCGCGGCGGAAAGCCGGCTTCAGCGCTGGAATCTTCTCCGGCGCGACCTTCAGCGGATTCTCGTCGTCGGCGACGGTCCGCTCGCCGCCCTTCACGGCGAGGGTCACGGGCGCGATCTCCGCGGCGAAGGCGCCGCTCGCGATGGCGGCGCGGGCGCGGGTCAGCGTCTCGACGGCGTAGGCATCCTGCTCGGCGCGGGTGAAGCCGTAAAGTGCGGCGGTCGCCTCGCCGAAATCGCCCATGGGGCGCCCGCCCTCATAGGCGTCCTCCAGCCCGTCGAGCATCAGGTGGTCGAGGATGCGGTCGTGCCCGATGCGGTAGCCGCCGCGCGCCTTGGCGAGCAGATAGGGCGCGTTGGACATCGATTCCATGCCGCCGGCGACCACGATGTCCGCGGAACCGGCGCGGATCAGATCGTGGGCGAGCATCGTCGCCTTCATGCCGGAGCCGCAGACCTTGTTGACGGTGGTGGCGCCGGTCGCGTCGGGCAGACCGGCGCCGCGCGCCGCCTGCCGGGCCGGCGCCTGCCCCTGGCCGGCGGGCAGCACGCAGCCGAGCAACACCTCGTCCACCCGTTCCGGCGCCAGCCCGGCGCGGCTTAATCCGGCGCGGCTCAGGGCGGCGCGGACGGCATGGGCGCCCAGCGCGTGGGCGGGCAGAGCCGACAGCTCCCCCTGGAAACGGCCGAGCGGCGTGCGCGCGGCGGACACGATGACGACGGGGTCGATGGTTTCCATGAACGCGCGCTCCTTATGGGATGGAGATCACTGCACCGTCAGCCCGCCGTCGACGTTGATCGACTGGCCGGTGATGAAGGACGCGGCGTCGGAGCACAGCCAGACCACGGTGTCGGCGACCTCGCGCGGCTGGCCGACGCGACCCACCGGGTGCAGCGGGCCGAGCGCCGCGTTGACCGCCTCCTCGCCGCCGAAGGACCCGGCGCTCATCGGCGTCTGGATGATCGCCGGGCAGACGGCGTTGACGCGCACGCCGGACTTGGCGACCTCGATGGCGACGCTGCGGGTCATGCCCTCGACCGCCGCCTTGCTGGCGGAATAGACGCTGTTGCCGGCCAGCCCGATCTGGCCCAGCACGGAGCCGGTGGACACGATGGCGCCCTTGCCCTGCCGCAGCATGATCGGCAGCTCGTGCTTCAGGCACAGCCAGACGCCCTTGATGTTGACGGCGACCATGCGGTCGAAATCGGCCTCCGTCGTGTCGGCCACCGACCGGCCGAAATGAATGCCGGCGTTGTTGAAGGCGTAGTCGAGCCGGCCGTGGTCCCGCTCGATCCGGGCGAACAGGGCGGCGACCTCCTCGGCGTCGGCGACGTCGGCCTGGACGAAGACGGCGCGCCCGCCGGCCTGCCGGACGAGGTCCACCGTTTCCAGCCCCTCCGCCTCGCGCCGCCCGGTGACGATCGCCGTGGCGCCCGCCTTGGCGAAGGCCACCGCCGTCGCCCGCCCGATGCCCGAGGTGCCGCCGGTGACCAGGGCCACGCCGCCGCTCATATCCGTCATTGTCCTCTCCATGCTCGCTGGGTTATGATGATGGTCATCATGAATGGACTTATTCATGACGTCCATCATGAATATCGCCACGGGCCCCCACGATGGAGGCGTGGCAGCCATGCACAGGGTGACGACGTGAAGGTTTCCAAGGAAAAGGCGGCGGAGAACCGCGCCGCCATCGTCAAGGCGGCGGGGCGGCTGTTCCGCGAGCGCGGGTTCGACAAGGTCGGGGTGGCGGAGATCACCAAGGCCGCCGGCCTGACCCACGGCGGATTCTACGGCCATTTCGCCTCGAAGGACGCGTTGGCCGCCGAGGCCTGCGAGGCCGCCTTCGCGGAAAGCCTCGGCCGGCTGCCCGCCGACGAGGAGTCACCGGAGGGGGCGCTCGACGCCTTCCTGACGCGCTACCTGAGCGACCGGCACCGCGACCGGCCGGACGCCGGCTGCCCGATGGCCGCCTTCGCCGGGGAGGTGGCGCGGCAGGACCCGGCGGTGCAGGAGCGCTTCGGGGCCGGCGTCGAGCGCTTCTTCGAGGCGGTGGAGAAGCGCCTGCCGGAGCGGGACGGGGAGGGCGCCGCCGACCGCCGCGCCCGCGCCATCGCCATCGTGTCGGCCCTGATCGGCGGCATGGCGCTGGCCCGCGCCACCGCACCGACCGAGCCCGAGCGGTCGGCGGAAATCCTGGCGGCGTTGCGCCGCGAACTCGGCATCCTGGGAGGCGGCAGGGCGTGAGCGCGCCCGCCGACGCTCAGCGCACCAGCGCGACCGGCTCTCCGCTGTCCGGGTGGGGGATCACGGCCATCGGCAGGCCGTAGACGGCGCCCAGCCGTTCGGGCGTCATGATCTCGGCCGGGGGGCCGCGATCGATCAGCCGCCCGCCCTGCAGGGCGACGATGTCGTCGCAGAAGCGCGCCGCCATGTTCACGTCGTGCAGCACCGCGACGACCCCGATGCCGCGTTCGCGCGACAGGCGGCGGACCAGGGCCAGCACCTCCACCTGATGGGCGACGTCGAGCGCCGAGATCGGCTCGTCGAGCAGCAGGCAGCCGGCGTCCTGCGCGATCAGCATGGCGAGCCACACCCGCTGCCGCTCGCCACCCGACAGGCTGTCGACCAGCCGGTCGGCGAAGGGCGCGGTGTCGGTCAGCGCCAGCGCCTCCTCCACCTTGCGGGCGTCCTCCGCGCGGAAGGCGCCGAGCGCGCCGTGCCAGGGGTAGCGGCCGAGCGCCACCAGCTCGCGCACCAGCAGCCCGGACGCCGCCGGCATGTGCTGCGGCAGGTAGCCGATGCGGCGGGCGAGCGCCCGCTGCCGCCAGCGGTCCAGCGGCTGGCCGTCGAACAGCACCCGCCCGCTGCTGGGCGGCTGCTGGCGGGCGAGGATCTTCAGCAGGGTCGACTTGCCGGAGCCGTTGTGGCCGATCAGCGCGGTCACCCGGCGCGGGAAGAGGTCGCAGGACGGCAGATCGAGCAGCAGGCGCCCCGGCAGGGCAAAGCGCACCCCGTCGAGGTGGAACATCGGCTTGGTCGCTGGCGTCATCCGGAGGTTCCGCGGTCTGAAGAGGCTATTGGCGGGCTGCGCCGCCAGTAGGCGACGGCGAGCATGCGGTCGCGGTCGATGCCGCAGCCGCGCAGATGCTCGCGCAGCCGGGCGAGGTCGTCGAATTCGCAGGCGACCCAGGCGAACAGGGTGGCGGTGTCCGCCGGGAGCGTCAGCGACCGCACCGCCTCGACCAGCGGGCTGGCCGTCCCGGCGCTCCGGCGGTGCAGCCAGCGGACGGCGATCCCGGCGGGGGCCTGCAGCGGCAGCTCGTCCGCCGCGTCCTCCACCTCGATCAGGGCGGTGCCGCGGGAGTCGTCGGGCAGTTCCTCCAGAATGCGGGCGATGGCGGGAAGGGCCGTCTCGTCGCCAGCCAGCAGGTACCAGGAGGCCGGACTGACGCCGAGCCCGTAGGGGCCGGACATGCCGCAGAGGTCGCCGGGCCGCGCCCGCCGGGCGAAGTCGGCGCCGGGGGCCTCGCCGGAATGGCCGCCATCATGGACGTCGTCCTCGTGCAGGACGACGTCGATGTCCAGTTCGCCAGCCTCGGCATCGACGCGCCGCAGGGTGTAGTAGCGGACCGCCGGCCGGCGCTCGGGCTCCGGCAGCACCGGCCGCCCGTCGGGGCCGGGGCGCGGCCAGGACGGCACCGCCAGCCCCGGCGGCGGCAGATAGAGGCGGACATGCAGGTTGTCCGACGTGGCGAAGCGGCCGAGATCCCGGCCGCGGAAGGTGATGCGGCGCAGGCGCGGGGTCAGGTCGCGGACCGCGGCGACGCGGATCTCGCGGAAATCGGCGAACAGCGCACCGGTCTCGACGTCGCCGGTCCAGACGATCGCCGCGCCCTCCCCCAGCAGGCCGAGCAACTGCTCGGTGATGGAGCCGCGAAACCGCTCCAGGAGGCCGCGGTCGTCCGATTCCGCCCGCAGACGCAGCGCGTCCGTGCCAACGGTCAGCGTCAGGCGGCCGAACGGCCCGTCCGTCGTCCGGCGGTCGCCGTCGCGGGCGAAGGTCAGCCCGTAGGGCTCGGAGGCGGCGACCAGCCAGTCCGCGGCAGCGGCGGGGGTATCGGGGAGGAGGTCTTGGGGAATCGCGGTGTCGCAGAGGAAGCGGGTCATCGGCGCCGTCCCAGAAGCCAGAGAAGAAAGGGGCCGCCGATCACGGACGCGAGCAGCCCGGCCGGCACTTGATAGGGGAAGATCACCCCGCGTCCAAGCCAGTCCGCCGCCAGCATGACCAGCCCGCCGAGCATGGCCGAGCCGAAGAGATGGGCCGCCGCCCGCTGCAGGCCCATCATGCGGGCGAGGTGCGGCCCCATCAGCCCAACGAAGCTCAGCGGTCCGACGATCAGCGTCGCCGCCGCGGTCAGCAGCGCCGACAGGCTGAACAGGACGACGCGGCTGAGCGGCGGGCTGACCCCCAGCGCCGCCGCCACCCCGCCGCCGAGCGGCAGCAGGTCGAGCCAGCGGGCGACGAAGGGGATGGCGGCGACGGCGACCCCGGCCAGAAGCAGCGCCGCCATCGCGTCGGTCCGGCCGACCATGTAGGTCGACCCGGACAGCCAGGTGACGAGCGTCTGCAGGCGCGGGTCGTGCCCGGCCATCAGCACGGCGACGACGACCCCGGAGATGGAGCTGGTGGCGATCCCGGCCAGCAGCAGCCGGTCGGGCGAAAAGCCGTCCTTGCGGCCGAGCGCCAGCATCGCCGCCAGGACCGCCGCCGCTCCCGCCCCGCCGGCCAGGATCTGGGCGCCGCGGCCGGGGGCCCCCAGATCCTGATCGGTGGAGAACATCAGCGCGATCACACCGAGGATCGCGCCGGAGGAGACGCCGAGGATTTCCGGCGCCGCCAGCGGGTTGCCGGTCATCCGCTGCAGCGTGGCGCCGGCCACCGCCAGCATCGCCCCGCCGGACAGCGCGGCCAGAGCCCGCGGCAGGCGCCAGGGCTCCACGGCGGCGAAGGCGCCGCCGACGCTCCACTCCCAACCGTCCGGTCCGGGACCGACGGCGACCGCCGCCCACAGGGCCAGCGGCAGCAGCAGCGCGGCCCCGGCAAGCGGCAGGGCCGGCCGGGACGCCCGCGACGGGGGAACGGTGGCGGCGGTGACCGGTGGGGCCGCCGTGCGCAGCCGGGGCAGCAGCCAGAGCAGCATCGGCACGCCCAGCACCGCGGTGACGGCGCCGGTCGGCAACTCGCGGTAGGTCACCGGGGCCAGCAGCACCAGGGCGTCGGTCGCCCACAGCAGGGCGGCACCGCACAGGGTCGCCCACAGCATGCGCGGACCCAGCCGGCGGGCGCCGGCCATGCCGACGATGGTCGGGGCGGCCAGCCCGACGAAGCTGACCACGCCGACGGCGGCGACGCTCAGCGCGGCCAGCATCACCGCGATCACCAGACCAGCCAACCGGGCGCCCGCCACCGACAGGCCCAGGCTGCGCGCCCCGCCCTCGCCGAGGCCGAGCAGGACCAGCGGGCGCAGCACCAGCGCGGCGGCGAGCGCCAGCACCGCCAGCCGCGGCGCCAGGAAGGCGGCCATGCTCCAGTCCTGCTGGTCGAGGAATCCGGCGCCCCACAGGAACAGGCCGATCAGCAGGTCGTGGTTGAACAGCACCATCACGCCGCTGACCGATCCGGCGTAGAGGCTGAGGACAAGGCCGGCCAGAACGACGGTCACCGGCGACAGCCCCTTGCGCCAGGACAGCGCCAGCAGCGCCGCCGCCGACAGCCCGGCGCCGGCCAGCGCCACCCATTCCCGCCCCAGCGCCAGCGCCTCGGGCAGCCACAGCGTGGTGACGGCGAGCGCCAGATGCGCGCCGGCGGAAATGCCCAGCGTGGCGGGCTCGGCCAGCGGGTTGCGCAGGACCTGTTGCAGGATGGCCCCGGCGAGCCCCAGCGCCGCCCCGACCAGCAAGGCGACCGCGAAGCGCGGGAACAGGACGTAATGGGCGGCGAGCTGGTCGAGCCGCGCCGGGTCGGGAGCGACGAGCGCCCGCCACCACAGCTCCGGCGGCAATTGCCGGTCGAGCACCGTGACGGACGCCAGCCCGGCCAGCAGGAACAGGCCGACGACCGGCCATGCGGGACCGAAGCGGCGGGGCGGGGGTGCCATCGCGGTGTCAGCCATGTTGCGGGGCAAGCCCTTCCCCGAGCAGGCGGGCGAAGCGTTCCGCCGCCGGGACGCCGCCGTAGAACAGGATGGGCGGCAGGATGGTGACCCGGCCTTCGCGCAGGAAGGGCAGCCCCGCGAACAGCGGCAGGGTGGCCAGCGCCTCCAGCGCCCGCCAGCCCTCGCTGCCGATGTTGACCAGCCCGGCGTCTGGGCGTCCGGCCAGCCGGTCCATGGTCACCGTGGCGTGGCCGTAGGGGCCGCTGGGGCCGGTCCAGGCGTTCACGATTCCCAGCCGGTCGAGGACGTCGTGATAGAGGCTGTTGCGCCCGTGGATGAGGACGCGCCGCCCGTCGAGGACGCTGAGAATGTAGAGCGGGTGCGGCTCCCATCCGGACAGCCGGTCGCGCGCCGCCGCCAGCGTGCGGTCGAGCCGGGCGACCGCCTGTTCCGCGGCCTCCGGCGCGCCGAGGCCGGCGGCCAGCCCGCGCAGCGCCGCGATGGCGAAGGCGAGTTGCCCGCCCGCGTGCCCGTCCTCGTCGGAGCGGGTGTCGAAGGGCGGGTGGAGGGTGACGGGGGCGATCCGTTCCAGCCGGCCCTGCACCGCCGCCAGCGTGCCGTCGCCGACGAAACGCGCCGGGGCCAGCCGGTCGAGCAGTTCCAGGTTCGGTTCCGCCCGCGCGCCGATGTCCGGGACGCCGTCCGGCACCGCCGGCTCGACCACCGCCCGGCGGTAGCGGTCAAGCTCGGGCAGGCCGCGCGGAACGACGCCCAGCGCCAGCAGGGCCTGCGCGCTCGTCCAGTCGAGCGCGCAGACTCCGCCGGTTGTCCGTCGCTCCGCCGACCGCGCGCCGCCGGCCATCAGGCCGACCGGCAACGCGGCGGCGGTGCGCAGGAAGCGGCGCCGGCCGAGGGTTCCGTTGATGCCGGGCATCGGGGACAAGGGTCCGGCCTTACCAGCTGTATTTCAGCGTCGCCAGGACCTGGCGGCGGTTGCCGTACAGCACGGTGTTGTCGTAGAAGCCCGGCGAGTAATAGGTCTTGTCGGTCAGGTTGCTGACGTTGAGCGCGGCGCTGGCGCCCGCCAGCTCCGGACGCAGGGCGCCGAGGTCGTAGCGGATGGCGGCGTCGATCAGCGCGCGCTCGGGGATGGTCGCGGTGTTGGCGATGTTCTTGGACGAGCCGACATAGCGCACCCCAGCCCCAAGGCCGAGCCCGTCGAGCGGACCGGACTTGAAGGTGTAGTCGCCCCAGGCCGAGGCCATGTGGCGCGGAATCCCCTTCGGCCGCAGCCCGACCGAGCTGGCGGAGGAGCCGACGGCGGGGTTGTCCTTGGTGATCTCGGCGTCGATGAAGGCGTAGGAGGCGATCAGGCTGAACGCCTCCGTCAGCGCCATCTTGCCCTCCAGCTCGATGCCGCGGCTGCGGATCTCGCCTTCCTGCACGGCATAGCCGCTGTAGAGCGGGTCGCTGGTCGACACGTTCTGCTGGGTGATGTGGTAGAGCGAGGCGGAGATGAAGCTGTTCCAGCCCGTCGGCTGGTACTTCACGCCCACCTCGTACTGCGTGCCGGTGGTCGGCTTGAAGGTGCCGCCGCCGCGCTCCGGCGCCAGCGTGCCGGTGCTCGGCTGGAACGAGGTGGCGTAGCTGGCGTAGGGCGCGATGCCGTTGTCGAAGACGTAGCCGAGGCCGGCGCGCCCGGTGAATTCGTGGTCGCGCGTGGTCTGGAAGCTGCTGGAGAGGTAGTCGACCTCCTTGCCGACCACCCAGTCCTGACGGCCGCTGAGCGTCAGGATCCAGTGGTCGTAGCGGAGCTGGTCCTGGAGGTAGGCGCCGATCTGGGACAGCTTGCTCTTTCCGTTCACCCAGGGGTCGGCGTAGATGAACTCCGTCCCCGGATAGGTCGGGTTGAAGACGTCGACGACCAGCGCGTTCAGCGAATTCCGCCGCGTCTCCTTGCCGGAGTAGTAGCCGTAATCGACGCCGGCCAGGATGGTGTGCGAGACCGGGCCGGTGGTCAGCTTGCCCTGGATGTTGCTGTCGATCAGGTAGGTGTCGGTGTTCTTCGGACGGTCCTGCAGCCCCACCGGGTAATAGCGGCCGTCCACCAGCTCGACCGGCCATTCGGTGCTGAAGGCGGTCTTGAAGCTCACCCGGGAATGCATGTAGCGGGCGTTCTGATGGATCGTCCAGTTCGGGCTCAGCTCATGGTCGACCTCGTAGCCGATCGACGTGTTCTTCACCCGCCAGTCCGACACGCCCGGAACGCCGAAATAGAGGTCGGTGCCGATCCGGTCGAGCGCGCTGCGCGGGATGCTCTGCTCCGCCCCGCCCATCTTCAGCGTCTGATGGCTGGCGAGCAGGGTCATCCTGGTCTTGTCGGTCGGCTTGAAGGTCACGGCCGGCGCGATGTAGAAGCGGTCGTCCGGCACGTGGTCGACC
Source organism: Azospirillum sp. TSH58 (assembly GCF_003119115.1). Taxonomy (NCBI): domain Bacteria; kingdom Pseudomonadati; phylum Pseudomonadota; class Alphaproteobacteria; order Rhodospirillales; family Azospirillaceae; genus Azospirillum; species Azospirillum sp. TSH58. Next base: position 2,194 of record NZ_CP022369.1, on the reverse strand, counting down.
TGGGTGTCGGACAGGCGGCCGAGCCCGGTCAGGCGGTACAGCACCTTGCCCTCGCCATCGACCGGTCCGCCGAAATCGAAGGCGGCCTGACGGCGCTTGTAACTGCCGGTCTGCAGCTGGATCTCGTGCAGCGGTGCCGCGGTCGGCCGCTTGCTGGTCAGGTTCACCACGCCGCCGGGCGCGGTCTGGCCGAACAGGACCGACGAGGGGCCCTTCACGATGTCGACGCGCTCCAGCCCGTAGGGCTCGAAATTGGTGTCGTAGTTGTTGAAGCCGGACCGCAGGCCATCGCGGTAGATGCCGAACAGGCTGAAGTCGCGGAAGCCGCGCATCGAGAAGTCCGGGGCGCCGGGGCCGCCCGGGTAATCGACCACGACGATGCCGGGCGAGTTAGGCGACAGCACCGCCGAAATCCTGAACGGCGCGCTGGTCCAGCTCCTCGCGGGTCACGACGGAGATCGTCTGCGGAATCTCGACGAGCGGCGTGTCCACCTTGGTGCCGACGACGCTGCGCGTCGCGACATAGCCGTCGGTGCCGCCGACGCCCTGGACGGTGACCGGGGCGAGAATCGTGACGTTGCCGCCACCGGCCTGTCCGGCATCCGGCTGCTGCGCCAGGGCGGTTGGCTGTTGTGCCAAGGCCGCCACCCCGGCCATCGTCGTCGCCAGCAGGAAAGCCTTCAGGCGCCCGCGCTTGCCCGTCGCCGGACGACCGCCCGCTGCGGCCATCCCAACCCCGATCTCCATCTCGATTCCCCCAAACTGAAGCGCGATCCGGCGGGTTCCGCGTCCTGCGAAACCCGTCTCCTGGCTCTAAGACGAAGGGGGTAGTCGGAACTTAAGGGGATTCTTTCATCGCCGTGAAATTTTTAGCGGGCGAAGGCCTCCTGGGCGACCGTCCCGGCGGTCAGCCGGAGCAGATGGTCGGCCACGTCGAAATAGCGGTCGTCGTGGGAGATGACGATGATCGTCTTGCCCATCGCCTTCAGGCCCGGCAGCAGCTCGGTGTAGAAGATCCGGCGGAAGGTCGGGTCCTGGTCGGCGGCCCACTCGTCGAACACCAGCACCGGCCGCCCCTCCGTCCAGGCCTGGAGCAGGGCCAGCCGCTTGCGCTGCCCGGTGGACAGGTCGGTCGTGCTGAACACCCCGTCGACCAGACTGACCTTGTGGGCGATCTCCAGCCGTTCCAGATAGGCCTGGGCCTCCTCCGGCACGTTTCCGCCAGCCTGGATCAGGTCGTCGAACAGGAAATAGTCGGCGAAGATGGTGGTGAAGAGCTGGCGGTAGTCGTCGCGCGTCTCCGGCGTCACCGGCCGGCCGTTCAACAGGATGTCCCCGTCCTGCGGGGCGTAGAGGCCGAGCAGCATCTTGATCAGCGTGGTCTTGCCGCAGCCGTTCTCGCCGACGATGAACAGGATCTCGCCGCGTCCGACCCGCAGCGACACGGGGCCGAGCACGAAAGGCTCCACGCCCGGCCCGGCCGGTGGGTAGGCGTAGCGGGCCTCGCGCAGCTCCAGCGAGTCGATGGTTTCGGGCGGGCGCCCGTCGTCCTTCATCAGCAGATGCGGCTCCGGCGAGGCGAAGGCCGCCGACAGGTCGGCGATGCGGCGGAAGGCGACCTGGGCGCGGCTGACGATGGGCAGGGTGCCGATCAGATGCTCCAGCGGCCCCTTCATGTAGAGCAGGACCAGGATGAAACCGCTGAGCGTGCCGCGGTCGGTGCTCGGCCACAGCGCCTCGACGCCGAGCGCCACCCCGATGACGATGAAGAACAGCGTGGAGCCGAACCCCTTGGCGACCACGAACAGGGTGATCGAGCGGATCTGGACGTCGCGGATGCGGTCGATGGTGCCGCGCAGCGCCTCGCTCTGCAGGCGCAGCCGCCGCGGGCGGTTGATGCGCAGCTCCTTCGCCCCTTCGGCCAGCGAGCGGTAGTGCTTCTGCAATTCGTCCTCGTGGGCGCGGGCCTCCTGGAAGCCCTCGATGCCGCGGCCGCGCGCGACATACTGCACGGCGCTGCCGATCAGGATCGCCGCCGCCGTCGCCAGGAACATCGGCCAGGACAGCAGCGCCAGATAGGCGAGGCTGCCCAGCGTGACGCTGAGCGACACCGCCAGCGGCGCGAAGACGAAGGCGAAGTCGCTGATGGTGTCCACGTCGTGGGTCAGCACCGGGATCAGGCGGTGGCTGCGGT